>JAOADF010000089.1 GCA_026417425.1 Dictyoglomaceae bacterium | reverse complement strand
GTAAAGGTTATAAGAGCAAGCTTTTGCCTTGAGTTGAAAAGATCTCCCCATTTAAGCATTCCATATCTTTGGACCCTAAATCCAAGAGTTTCTTTAGGAGGTAATGGCTCATCTGGCACAGGATCCATGCCCCATTCTTCCATTAGTTTTTCTCTCTTTATTTTTAAGTATTCTTCTGCCTCTTTATAGGCTTTTAGATCTTCTTCTTTGGAGATTCTATAATATTTTCCTTCTTTTTCAGGATAATGTAGAACTACTGCTACCATTCTTTGTCCTGATTTTCCCTGCTGGAATAATCTTCTTGTGGTATCATCATCTATGGTGCTTCCACATGCAGGACATCTTACCACTGCCCTCGATACAGTACCTTCCTCGGGATTAAAATTTTGTGGCATTTTTTCATAACCAGTGCCCACAATTTTAAACTTTATCTCCTTTCCATCCACATATGGATATAGAGAAATTCTTCTTTTATCTTTCTTGGCAAGCCAAAATTGTCGCATTAGAGGAATCTCTATTCCACAAGATGGATTTTGACATGGGATAGTCCTTGCCCATATATATCCCACAGGTATAGCCCCATCAGAATCTTTGGGATAAAATCTTCCTATTTCTTTTTTTGCTTCCTCTAAAACCCATTCTCCCCAATATTTCACATCCTCCAAGAGCATATTTTTTACCTTTGCCTTTCTTTTCACCTTTTGGCCAAATTCTTCGTATTCTCTTTCTATCTCTTCCTCTTTTCCATACTTTTGGGGATATTCCAGAGTGCACTTCAATATTAGCACTGCAACAGGATTGTAATCTCCTGCATAGGTTTCGCATCCAAGACGAAGAGCCTCAAGGGGTATGGAACCTCCCCCTGCAAAGGGATCAAGAACCTTTGGAGGAATACCATTATTGTTAAATAAAATATGCTTTCTTGCTTTTTCCATAAGGTCTTCTCTTTGGGAGTTTTCCCATTTAGAAAATTCAATAATAAAATTTTTTATTTTCTGCCACTCTTCTACATCTTTAGGAGCTTTTATCAAGGCGGAATAATTTGTAGCCCTGGAAGATGCCAAGGGACGCCTTGCCCACCAGATATGAAGAGTTGAAATATGTCCATGCCGAATATTTTTCTCCCTTGCGGACTCTTCACTTACTTCCTTTACAGGAAAAGAAACTTCAATAAATCTTTTATCCTCCATAAAATTACTCCCCTAAAAAAAATTAAATTATTTTATTCTTTAAATTTTTTCAATTTCCTCTCTTAATCCTTTTCTTAATATTTCTTCCTCATTTAAAATATATCTTACAATTTCAATTTTTTCTTCCGCTTTAAGGTTTTTAGTAGGATTTTGAATTATTAAAAGTTCTGGTTTAGAAATAGCATTGTATATTACATAAAGATAATAATCATCTTCAAACCTTTGAGCTTTAAACCATTCATTAGGAGTAAGCACTATATTCCCTTCTTCTGCCCTTGCTTTTACTTCTATATATCTAATCCTTCCCTCTTTATCCGTAGATCTTATATCAAATCCAAGGTTTTCCTTTGAGACATCTTCTGGCTCTCTTCCCCATTTTCTTTCATATTCCATAGCAATCTCCATACCTATTCTCTCAACCTCTTCATCACTTACCATTAAATCTTCATTTTTCTTAGACTTTACCTTTATAATGCCTAAAAATTTTGGCATTGTAATAGACAAACTCTGTTCCTTTTCAATTAATTCTTCAAGTTCCTTTTTAGCCCTTTCGTATTCTTTTTTTCTCTCCTCTTTTCTTCTTATTGCAAGATCTACATCTTCACCTTTATCTTTTCTTATATTTAATTCAATAATGTCTGAATCTAACTCATTTATAATAAATCTTAAAGATTTGAGCCCATACTTAGTCTTGATTTCTGCTTGTCTCTTTCTCTCCTCTAAAACCTCTTTTTTATATTCCTCAAGGGCTGAGATTGCAAAAATTTTTATTTCATCTTTGATCCTATCTATATCCAAATCCATATCTTCTTCTTGAGGATTATTCTCCTCAATTAGATCCCATATAACCGATGGAGAAATGGGAGTTATTTGATTATCCTTTTTATAAAAGGAAAAAATTTTTTTCCCTGCTATATTTCCTGTTCCATCCTTTATTTCTCCTTCATAAAATAGGATATAGCCATCCAGCTTTCCTTCAGGATCGTAAAATACAGCACCATTATAAACAGAGTCTTTAAGACTATCCTCCACCCATTTTAATACCCCTTCAAAAAGAGGATGCCCAAAGGATACAAACTCAAGAGAAGAATTTCTCATTGAAAGTTCCTTATCAAAAGTAATTTTGGGATATCTGGGCAATATTATTCCATATTGCCTTTTAAAGGATTCTTCCTGGGATATTCTTCTAAGATCCGAGGGCACTAAATCAATAGACAATATTTTTTTATCTTTATCGATAAATCTTACTTTTCCTCCTATTTTCTCAAAGGATTTTATAAAGAAATTTTGAGTATATTCTGGAATAAGTCGATTCTCCCTTGCTTTATAAGCCATTTCTCCTATTCTGGTATAATCAATATGTTTTGTAGCTAAGGTTTCTCCCATATTTTCTTTAATGCTCTTAATATAATCCTCATCTATTTTAATATCTATTTCTCTTAATATATCCTCAATTCCTCTTGCATTTACAGCTGCATCTATTAGGGCTTGCATAAACTTTTTACTATCTATAATCTCTCCTATAACATCAAATACTTTATCACTTCCCAATGCCTCTTTTATCTCCTCCAGTTTTCTTAAAAGTTTTAACATAACCGAACCTTCTCGGGTATCACTGGCTACAAAATTGTATATAAAAACTTCTTTTGTTTGACCGTATCTATGAATACGTCCAATTCTTTGCTCAAGCCTATTAGGATTCCAAGGTATATCATAATTTATCATGAGATTAGAAAATTGTAGGTTTATTCCTTCTCCTGCTGCTTCTGTAGCAACTAAGACCTGAGTCTCATTTTTAAATCTTTTCTCCTCTTCTACTCGGGTATCTAAATTCATACCACCATGAATAGTATTTACCTTGTATCCCCAGGATTTTACCTTCTTTTCAAGATGTTCCATAGTATCCCTTGCTTCTGTAAAAACAATAACTTTTATATCCTTTGAATCCTTAATATTTTCTGTTAGTTTATATAATAATTCTTTTAACTTTTTTAACTTAATTTCTTCTTCCTTATCTATAATTATCTTTGCTTTATCAATCAGTTTTTCTATGGTATAAATTTCATTCTTTAAATCTTCAATATTTTCTGCGGTTGTTAAGGTCTCCCATTTTAATTCCTCTTTCCATCTTTCCTCTTCATCCATGTCCTCGAATTCATCTATATCTATGCTATTTTCTCTTCTTTCTATTTTTAAATTAAAATTATTTATAATCTCTTCTAACTTATTTTTTCTTCTTTCTAATGACTTAAGAAGGGCGTAAGTACTGGATGCAAATCTCCTTTGTAATAGTACTAAGGCAAAACCAATATTTCTCTTTTTATCTTCAGGTCTTAGAAGACTATATTGGTTTTGTATATAATGAGAAAGTTCATTATACAAAACTTTTTCTTCTGGAGATTCCTTTCCTATATTTATTTCTACGGTCTTTACATTTCGAGGTAAGAAAAGAGGTTTTCCATCAAAGTCCTTTAAATCTTCTTTCATTCTCCTTATAAATAAAGGATTATCTTTATTTCTTATGGACTCTTCGATTAACTCATCATTAGCAAAAAATCCTGGAGAAAGAAGATCTAAAAACAATCTATAATTTTCTTTATCACCTTTATGAGGAGTTGCTGTAAGGAATAAAAAGTGATTTGATATTTTAGATAATACTTCACCTAATTTATATCTTTCTGATTTTGTAATTTTTTCTCCATATTTATATGCACTCATTTTATGAGCCTCATCAACCACTATAAGATCAAAATAGGTAGCACTGATACTTGGAAGAATTTCTTCTCTCTTTGCAAAATCCATAGAGGTAATGATTTGATTTTCCTTTTCCCATACATTTACTCCGTATTCAGCATTAAAAGTTGCTCTATCAACTAAGATAAAATTTTCCTCAAATTTTTCTTTTAATTCTCTCTGCCATTGATATTTCAAATGTCCAGGAGCTACAATTAAAATTCTTTTTGCTAATCCTCTTAGTTTTAGTTCTTTGATAACTAATCCTGCCATTATAGTTTTTCCAGCTCCAGGATCATCCGCAATCAAATATCTTATTTTGGGAAATTTTAATACATGACCATAAACTGCATCTATTTGATGGGGGAGAGGATCTATTTTGGATATATTTACCGCAAGAATTGGGTCATAAAGAGATGCATATTTATATCTGATAGCCTCTAAGGAGAGGAAAACTTTCCAAGCCTCTTCTTTAAATAATTTGTCTTTAGTCTTTATTTCTATCTTTGTTAGATCTTCTAAAGGGATTAGATGGTCAATATGACCACTGCTCTTTATTAAAGAGCCAACTATACGAAGGTAATTTCCCAAATTTTCAACCAAATCAACTTTTATAGGTTCTGGCCAGAAAGGACCTGAGATTATAACTCCTGGTTGTAAGAACTCTTTTAGTTCCTTCTTTTCAAACATCAATTATTTTTATCTTTAAATTTTATTTATTAAAATTATATCATTAATTCCCTTAATCTTTTTAAAAAATTATTTTTGCAAATTTCACCTTTCCTCTTTCCACCATATAATCTCTCAAAACATCAGAAAAAGAGATAGTTACCTTTTGGCTATTTTTTAAGATTATTTTTTCTATGAAAGGTTTTCGCTAAAAGAGTTAGTAGTGAGTAGTAGTTATTTCACATTTATCCTTTTTCTGAATAATTATATTCATAGATATCTCTGAGATGAATTTCTGAATTGATTTTGAGATCACATCCAACAAGAAATATTATTGAAAAAAACAAGAATCCTAAAATACAAATTACTTTTTTCATAAGATAACCTCCTTCTTTAGGGATTTTATAACTTATATAATAGATGGAATTAGGGTCAAAATAAGACCTTATACTAACACGATTATATATGAAACCTTCTCAAATAGAGTGCCAATTGGAAATATGATATAATTTTCACAAGATGAAAAGATTAATATGTTTCCTAGAAATTTTTATCTTCATATCAACTTCAGTATATGCATGCTCTATATTCTGGATAAGAGATAACCTTGATCATGTTCTTGTAGGAAGAAATTTTGATAACGATAAGGAAGGGGGAAGGATATGGTTTATACCACCATCTGATGGTAAATACGGAGTGGTAATATTAGAACAACTGGGCATAAATATGCCCTATGAGGGAATGAACGAAAAAGGTCTATTTGTAGGCATTTCTGCAGTACCAAATACTTTAGTACCTTTTGAAATTTTTAAACCTATAAGGATAAGTTTAGAGATGGTTAAAACAGTTTTGGAAAGAGCTCAAAATGTTGACGAGGCTTTGGAAATATTTAATAAATACTATGTTATATTTGGGACTTTTTTAGGAAATCCTGTGGTTCATTATTTAATAGTAGATAGAATGGGAAATTCTGCCATTGTGGAATATATTAATGGAAGAAAAATTGTATTAAAAAATTCTTATAAAAGTAGAATTTTAACAAACCATTTCTTATCCATAGAGGACTATATCTCAGAAAGTCCTACTTCTCTTCAAAGATATAACATCATTAAGGAAAATTTAGGGAATATAAAAAATCAGGAAGATGTAAAAAGAATATTGGGCATGGTTAAGCAAGAAACTACTTGTTGGTCAAGTATTTATAATTTGGAGAAGAAAACTATATATTTAAGGTATAAAGAAAGGGAAATAGAGTTTGATTTACAAAGAGAATTTCAAAGGTCAGCACATGGCTATGATCTAAAGAGTATCAGTCTGGAATCACCATTACCTTATAAAGAAGATAAAATTACTTTAGTTTTTAGATTTCAATGGGGAAAAACCTATTTTGACAATAATAGTTTAAGTTATTATGGATTAAGGTTACTTTTACCTCTAAAAGAAAATCTTAAGGCTGGAATAGAATATGCATCTATTATGGATAAAAATCTAATAGGATTTTCTCTTGAAAGAAGATATAATGAATGGCTACATTTGTCTTTTGGAATAGGTCTTTACTCTTTTTCCCAGGAAAGAAAAGCTGGAATAAATTTTAGTATGGGATGGGAACCAGCAAATAGTATACCTTTTAGACCCTATTTGGCATTAAGGAGTGAGATTTTATTGGAAGAGAATATAAAACCTTTTTATTCCATAATTTCTGGTTTTAATTTAGAGTTTTAGTTAAATGATTTTTAAAAACAGTCTTTCCCATTAAAATGTTATACTATATCAATGTTCGATATCTCTATTTGGGAAAAAGAAGTTATAAGAGAAAAAAGGGAAAGAGAGCTTAAACATAAAAAGCTCTTAAAAGATGTTATTGTGAAACTTAAGAAATACTTTGAAGATAAAAAAGTAGAAAGGGTCTATCTTTTTGGTTCCATCCTTGAGGAAGGATTCTTTTATGACTTTTCTGATATAGATATAGCAGTTGAAGGACTGCAGGAGGAATATTTCAGAGTATTTTCTGATTTAGAAGATCTGATTAATAGAGAGATTGATCTTATAGAACTGGAATATTGTAAATTTAAAGATGAGGTTATTAAAAAGGGTTTAAATATAAAATGATCTTAGAGATTTTAGACATGTATTTAGACATGCCTATAATTACGAGATTATTCCAGAGAAGGTGAAAACATTAAAAGATAGACTCAAAAGCCTAAATTAGAATAGGGACATTAGAAATTTCATCCCTTTCTAGAATTTCTCATGATACTAAACTCTTTAATTGATTAAGCTTATAAATAAGATTTTCTTTAATTTCTTGTCCATTTTTAAGAGTTTCATCAGCTTTTTCTTTTAGAGTTTTAGCGTTCTTTATAATTTCACTTATTTTATTTGCCTCGTCTATAACATCATCAATTTTTTTAATTATATCTTCCCAATTAGCCTCTCTTTCTTTATTAAGATATTTTTCTATTAAAATCAATCTTGCAAGTTGATATGCAAAATTTATATTAGTTCCTTCTTCATCCCAAACACATACCATTTTAGAATAATCCCTATCTATTACACTGAAGGATAAATTATAGGAATTTTGTTCCATTTTAGCAAAAAGTAGAATTCCTATTTGAGCATCTCTATATTCCATGGCTTTATTTAACTCATCTTTAATCTCATTTTTAGATAATCTATGATCTTTAGCTTCTATTACTATTCTACCTATATTAATTCTAGTACCTATTCCTCCATAGTAAACATCAATAATCCAATCACCTGTATCGTTTTTACTTCCGACATGAATAACTCCATCGCCTGTAATTTTTGCGATTCTTTCAAGAAGTTTTCCTATGACTTTTTTCTCAAAGGCAAGGCCTTTTTGTAGGTATCCAATTTGTAGCCTTTCTCCAATCTTAGTTATGTTATCATCGATCTTATCAAGGACATCTTTTAGGGGGTTGATTAAATTTTTCCCAATTTTATCAAAGGAATCATATATACATTTATAAGCAGGACCATCTAAACCATAAAACTCATTTAATACATTCTTAATTCTATATAAATAAGATCCTTCCATTTCTGGATTAAATTCTTTCTTTATATTTTCAATAGTCTCATTAATAACTCTTAAATAGCTTTCTGGATGGTTAGGATCTATTCTTTTTTGTACATCTTCAAGCCTTTCTCTTATTCTATCAGAGGTACTTTTTGTGATATCATCTAACCTATATATTATATTCTTAGATATATTTTCCTCTACACAACTTGATACTTCTTTTAAAATTAACTCTTTGTTTTTATTTAAAATATCTGTTATTGTATTATTGGTCTCGATTTGCCAATTTTTAAGGGATTCCTTAATAAAGAGAGAGGTCCCATTAAAAAGAGCACTATTCATAGCTAAAACTCCAATCTTAAATACTCTCTTGGCTATATTTATTCTTTCCTCTTCATTTTCAAAATTTTTTAAAAAGGTTGCAATTTCGGTGTCATATATAGATAGATTTAATTTAACTAAAGAATCATCAACATACACAAATTCTCTATCCATACTCTTCCCCCCATTCAATTTATATTTTATGTTTTTTATAATATATATTATAACACAATTTAAAAGTAATTCTTAAAAGATAACAAAAGAGAAATTCTAAATATTATCACAAAATTTCAAACAGCATTAAATTTTTAATTTAATATTTTAAGTATTCTTTATTCTTCATCCATTATCTTGTATTTATATTTTTTTTAAAGCTTTATATCATTTTTAGAGAATTCTTAGAAATGTGATAAAGATCACATACAAAAAAATATATATAACTTATAATCATAAATTGTATAACTTGGTAAAGGAGGTGAATTAATAAGATAGTATAAAATAAAATTATTATAAATGAAGGTTAATTAGTTTTTCAAAGAATATAAATTCTTTTATTAATTATTTAACCCCATTTGTAATAACTCAATAGTTTCTTTCTTCTGAGATTCCTTTTTTTTATTTTTTTTAAGGAGGAATAAAATGAAAATTAATAACCTATTTAAGTTTATAATTGTTGTTTCTCTTATTTTTATAAGTGGATGTGTAAAACCCCCAATACAGGAGGATACGGTAAAACCTGTCGTTAATATAATAACTCCTCAAAATGGTACAGAAGTTTATGGAAATGTTATTATAAATATTGAGGCAACAGATAATGTAGGAATCAAAAAGGTAAAATTATATATTGTTGATAATTCCACACCATTAGCTATTTCCGATTCTCCTAATTTAATCTATACTTGGGATACAACACAGTTTTCTAATGGAATATATACTATAACAGCAAGGGCAGAAGACAATGTAGGAAACATAGGTGAAAAAAGCATTAATGTTACAGTGAATAATCAAGAAGAGATTCCTCAACCAATATTTAAAGATAGTTTTGAAGGAACTACAAATAATGAAAAAAACTATCATAGTGAATATTATAAAGAAGATATATCTTCTACCAATGAAATTGAGTTCGTTGATGAAGGGAAAATTGGAAAAGCTGTAAGATTAAAATTTCTAAATAGTTATATAGCTTATAAAACAAATTATATCAATCCTTCAGAAGGAACTCTTAAATTTTATTTTAAACCAGATTCGGATATGTTAGATATATATACATCTTCAGATCTGATAAATGATTGGTATGAAGGATTTCTCATAGATTGTTCAGGGTGGCTTAGTGCTTTCAATGGAGCATTTTTTGTACATCTAGTTTTTAATAATGAACCCAAGGAAAGTTATATAGGAGCAGGAGTATATGGATGGGGTTGGTCCTATATAGATAATTATTTAGTGGTGCTATCATCTGATAAATTCTATGAGATTGCTTTTGTATGGAATAGTAGTGAAGGAAAAATTAAATTATATATAGATGGTCAAAAAATTGGTGAAGATTACTATAAAGCCCCTAATAACAGTGGTGAAATATTTTTCATAGGACAAAATCCCTTTAGTAATTATTGGCCCTATGGACCTCATGCCATGAAGGGTACTTATGATGAACTTGAAATTTATAATGTGGATATTTATGAAAATTAGTGAAATTTCTGATGGGTGGGGAATTTTCCCTGCCCATTAATTTTTTAAAATTTTTCCAATTCATTAGGATAAGGAAACAAATATTTCTGCTTAGATAAATATTCATCTTCAAACCTATATGCATAATTTCTAATAAATTCCAAAAGAACTTTAAGATATATCCTATCTTCTTTTAATTTATTTAATAGATTTTGGAATTGTTTTTTCTCTTTTGAGTTTAAAAAGTCTGAAAAATATCCATAGATATGTTGGATTACATTTATGTGGGATTTTACAGTCGGGTTTTTTGAAAAAGTATCTTTAAAAAGCCTTTCATACTCTTTTATAGTATTTATTAGACCTGTTTTATCCCAATTTGCTATAATTTGTCCCATTTTTTTAAGGTTTGCAGGAGAATATAACATTATTAAATATTTGTAATTTTGATGAAATTTTATAAGTTCTGTTATTTTACCTATTCTCCCTTTTAGAATTCTAAAATCTGCATAGGCAAAAATTTTTGTTAGGAAATTCTGCCTTATAAAGAAATCGTGAAGTCTTCCCTCATCTTCTATGGGTAAATAGGGATAAATTTCTCTAACAATTTTTGTAAAAAGACCATCGGTTTTTCCTATAGTATTTTTTAGATTAAAATGGTAAAGTTTTGCATCCTTTACTCCACAGCTTGGTGATTTTGCTTTTAGAAGAAAACCATCTACCTCTTTAAGAGAAATTAAAAAATTTCGAGAAAAATTTTCAACTTTTTCGGTAAAATCCTCTTTAGTTTCTGGTTCCATCATTTTTATTTTCTCATCATATTTAACAAGTATTACAGGAGGTCTTGGAATACTCATTCCTATATCCACTTCTGGACATATGGTAATAATTTCTACATAATTTTTAAGCCTTTCTGTAAATTCATCATTTATTACACTGCCATTATATCTTACTGCCTCTTTATTAAGGCATCGGCTTAGTACTATTATGGGTTTAATATTTGAGTTTTTCTCCCCAAAATTGCTCATTTCTTATTTATGAATTTGATTTATAAAGATCCATTTACATTCTTTTGATATAATTCCTCAGGATGTCCATTGGGATATCGTGAAGGAATGTAAAAATTATCTAATATTTTAGCTTTTTCCATAAGTTTAATAATTTTGCTAGCACATGTCCCCAGGCCTCTTGATTGTGAAATAGATGTAAAGCTTTTACAGACTTTTCTACAGCCTGTTGAACTACAAAACATGCCCATTCATGTCTTTCTGCCTTCTAGGAATCAATAGCTTGCTCTAAATCTCTATGATCTTTTTTTTGACCAATCAAAAGCTCTATTCCTGTAAATATTATATCCTAAGTTGTAGTATAATTTGAAATAATTTAATATTTCTAAAGGATATTTGGGAGGTCTTATCATGGAAAACTTTCCTTTTCAGAACTCATCTTTATCTATTGAAGAGAGAATTAAAGATCTTCTTTCTCGTCTTACTCTGGAAGAAAAGATCAAATTTCTTCCCACAAGGCAAGCTGGAGTTCCCAGACTTCATATTTCAGAATTTTATGTGGGAGGAGAATGTGCCCATGGAGTGGCATGGCTGGGAAAGGCAACAGTTTTTCCCCAACCTATAGGACTTTCCTCTTCCTTTGATACAGATCTTATGAAAAAAATTGGAGAAGTAGTTTCACAGGAGGCAAGAGCTTATTTTTATATGAGAGGAAAAATTGGGGGACTTATGTTATGGGCTCCCACTGTGGATATGGAAAGAGATCCAAGATGGGGAAGAACAGAAGAAGGATATGGAGAGGATCCCTTCTTGGCAGGAGAGATGGCATCAGCTTATATTCAAGGGCTTCAGGGAGAAGATCCTTTCTATTTGAGAGTAGCTATGACCCCAAAGCATTTTTTTGCCAATAACAATGAAAGGGATAGAGATAAATTTTCCGCCAGTATAGATCCAAGGAGTATGTATGAATATTATTTAGATGTTTTCAGAAGAGTGATTGAAAAGGGGAAAGCAGTTTGTATTATGACTGCTTATAATGCTGTAAATGGAGTTCCCTGCATTATCAATCCCATAGTCAAAAATGTGATTAAAGAAAAATATGGGCTTTCAGGTTTTGTGGTTACTGATGCAGGTGATTTTAGTCAAACAGTAAATTCCCATCATACTTTTGAAAACCACTATGAGACTTTAGCTTACGCTTTAAAGGCTGGAACAGACTGTTTTACAGATGATCCCAATATAGTTATAGAGTCCGCAAGGAAGGCTTTAGAGAAGGGACTGATAACAGAGGAAGATATAGATAGGGCTGTAGCAAATATTCTAAGGGTGAGATTTAGACTTGGTTTATTTGATGAAGAGATAGATAAAAAGTTTTATGTACCACCTTCTAAGATCTGTGATAATAAACATTCGGAGCTTTCTTATCTTTCTGTATTAAAATCTGTGGTTCTTTTGAAAAATAGTAATAGATTTTTGCCTTTGAATAAAGAAAAAATTAAGAGAGTTTGTATTGTAGGTCCTCTTGCCAATAAAAATTATAATGATTGGTATAGTGGAACTTATCCTTACAAAGTTTCTATCCTTCAAGGTATAGTAAACAGGCTTTATAATAAAGAGATATTTTTTGATGATTCCTATGATGTAATAGCTATCAAATCTGTTAAAAATGGTAAATATTTAAGGGTTTTAAATTCAATTATAAGTCCAATATGGGCACAAGGGGAAATTATAAAAGAAGGAGAAAAATTTAGATATATAGACTGGGGATGGGGAAATAAAAGCCTTCAATCTTTATTAAATGGAAAATTTTGGACCTCAGATGACTCAAATTCTACTATTATTTCAGCCTCCGAGGAAGTATTTGGATGGTTTGTTAAGGAGCTTTTAAATATAGATTCTCTTGGAGATGGAACCTTTATTATAAAAACCTGGAATGGAAAATATGCTTATGTAGAGGAAAAGGATGGGAACATTTTGAGATTTAAGGATAGTTTTGAAAATCTTCCTGAGGAGAAATTTATTATAGAGAAAATAGAGGATGGTATAGAAAGAGCCTTAAAACTTGCAGGAGAATGTGATTTAGTCATAGTTTGTGTGGGAAATAATCCTTTGGTAAATGGTAGGGAAGAAGT
>JAOADF010000058.1 GCA_026417425.1 Dictyoglomaceae bacterium | reverse complement strand
GTTACTATTTATAGACAACCCCTTAAAATAGCTAGTTTCAAGGCGTTTGCAAAAGTTAAAAACTTAAATTATTTTTTCATATTTTATTGATTTTAATATCCTGTAAATTGGCGTTACTTTCCCTATGTTTAGTATAGTTACATTGTTTATAGCTTCACGCGAAGAATTATTTATTTTTCTTATCGCTTCTTTTATTTTCTTTTTACTTACCTTGAATCCTTTGTTATCTTCCTTAAATATATTTATTTCCCTTAAATTCCCTCCATTCTTGCTAAATACCCTCAGCTTCGCCATTATTTTTAATCCTTCCTTGCTCCATCCTAATGGCCTACTGCTTAGTCTTGCTGATAATACATGGCTTACATGTCCTTCTGCACTACATCCTATCACTTCTTCATCCTCTTTGTATATTACTATCCCTTCCCAGTTGTTTAATATATACCTTCTCGCTTCTTTTATCCTTTCTTTTTCTGTCTTATTTTCTGCTATACTTGCAAGTTCCTTAAATATCTCCCTTATAGCCTTCTTATCTCCTTTATTTATTGCATCCCATATCTTTTTTCTATATTCTTCTCTCTTTGCTGTCCCTTTTATTATGTATTTGTTTAAATGATATCTGTCTAATACAAACTTCGCTCTTGGAATCCACTCTATTCCTTCCTTTATCCATCTTGCTCCATCTCCTGCTATGTATATCTTTTCTATACTCTCTATTTCATAATTGTCATACACATAATTCGCTACATCTATCCATATTTCTTCCGCTTCTACTCCTACGTATGCCTTGTAGTATACATTCTTTAATTCATTCCTTCCATTCCTCTCTTGTCTTCCTTCATGCACATATACAAGCCTTGGCATCTCCTTTTTACCATCCTGCAGTGCAACATGATCTTCATCTGCTTCTATATATAACACCCTTACTTTCCTCTTTTCTTTTACTTCCCTCTTTACCTCTACTTCCCCTACCTGCCTTATCGCATTAAATACCGTCTGCCTGCTTAGTTTCTCTTTGCATGTTATCTTACTACTTTCTTCGTAGGACATGTTGATTGCGTTCTCTACAAGCCTTATCTTTACTTCTTTATCTACCTTCTCATGTTTACTTATACCTATTACCTCATCAAGTAAATATCTGTATTCCCCATTCTTTTTGGACTTGTAATACGTTCTTACATATTCTATTTCGCCAAGAACTGTTACAATACTCTTCTTGTCTTTCCTTTCTACTACCCATCCTTTTTTCCTTTTATCATCTTCTTTAATTGTTTTATCTAATTCTTCCAAAAAGTCTTTTATTATATTCCTTCCAAGTTCATCAGTCGATTCTTTAACCGCCTCAACAAGTTTTGTAAAATCCCATTCTTTTGATAGCATATCTTCTACATTTTTTATCAAATTAGTAGTGAATTTTATTAAATGTTGTTGTATAATATTATTCAAAAGAGACACCCCCTTATTGGTTTGTGTTTTTTTCCACTTTTTATTTTATCACAGGGGTTGTCTCTTTTAAATTTTTTGTCCTTTTTTCGTCCTACAATAATTTTACACT
>JAOADF010000055.1 GCA_026417425.1 Dictyoglomaceae bacterium | reverse complement strand
TCTCGCACCTGCAGCAATCCCGCAGGTCCCCATATGTACTACGATCTTATCTTTACCTTCCGGAGATCTAGCTTGAAGCTCCTCTTGAGCTTTTTCTTTAATCTTTTTTAATTCCTCCAAGGTTAATTTTTTCATGTTATTCTACCTCCTAAGTTTTTCTCAAGATATAAACGTAACAAAGAAAGAGCTTGAGGATGATTTATAGGAATTTCTCCGAGCTCTTCTTTTAAATCTTTTGTTGAAAATTCAAAATTTTTATCTCCAAAGGAAATTTTAAAGGAAAAATCAACATGAGGACATGTAGCAATAAGTGCATATATTGTACCAGATATATTTCCTATTGGTGGGAGATCCCAATGAGAAGCAGGTAATATCGCAATAAGTTCTGTTCCCTTCCCTACTTTTGAGTTTATTTCCAAATTTCCACCACAATTATTCACTACTTCATTAAAAAGAGCCAGTCCCAGACCAACTTTTCTTGTTTTTCTTGTAGTTGTAAAAGGATTCTTCACTTCCTTTAATATCTCCTCAGGAATACCCTTTCCATCATCTTTTATCCTTATTTTTAAAATTTTGTTATTTTTCACTATTTCTAATAATATATTTTTTGCTCCTGCCTCTATAGAATTTTCCACTAAGTCTAAAATATGAAGAGAAATCTCTTTCATGGATTATCCTTTTTAAAATCCTCTAATAATTTTTTAACTTTATTTGGAGTTAGTTTTCCATAAACTTCTTCATCAATCATTAAGGCAGGTGCCATACTACATGCCCCAATACATCTCACAAGATCTAAAGAATAGTACCCATCTTCAGAAACCTTTCCCTCCTTTAGTCCCATCTGTTCTAAAGCAACAAGAAGATCTCCCGCTCCTTTGACATAACAGGCAGTTCCCATACATAATCTTATTACATGCTTTCCTTGAGGTTCCAATCTAAAATAGGAATAAAAAGTAGCAATTCCATATATTTCACTTAGAGGAACCTTTATTCTTTCTGAAATCAATTCTAAAACTTCCCTGGGGAGAAAACCAAACTTTTCTTGAATTGCATGAAGGATCATTATCAAAGAACCTGGAATCTCTGAAAATTCTTCTAATATCTTATCTATCTCACCCTTCGCATATTCTGATACTTTTAGCTTCATTGCCATTTTTATACCTCCACTTTGTTCTTTATGTTATTTTCTTTAATAGCTCTTAAAAAATTATTCCATGAAAAACCTTCTAAACTTAAAAAGCTTTTGGGTTCCATTATATCATTTATGTAATGGGCATCAGAGGATATAATATAAGGCTTGTTTCTTAAATTTGGTTGCTCTTCAAGAAATTTCTGTAGATTTACTTTTTTCGAAAACTCTATAATATCATATTCTAAATATTCAGGAATAAATCCTAAGGTTGAAATTACACTATATACTGGTCGATCAATATGAGCAAGGATGCTTATTCCTTCCATTTTTTTTATCATAGTTAATATTTCCTCTATGGATAAAGATACAGAGATTGATAATAATCTTTCCTCTATTCTTTCTACCTCATCCTTTTCATTTACTACTACTTGAATTCCAAATAAATTTTCATCATTCTTTAAATTGGGTAGAAAGTTCCATAATTCCTTTTGAAAGTTTAATGCATATAAATAATCTTTAAAAATTCCAACAATATGAGCTTCTTCTCTTGATTGGATCTCAATACCAGGTAAAATAAAAACCCCCATTTTATCTCCCCAATATTTTACAGCAGGATAATTTTCTACCATGTGATGATCAGTAATAGCTATAATATCAATATTTTTCACTTTTGCTCTCTCCACTATTACCTTTGGAGTCATACCCCAATCTCCACAAGGAGACAATACAGTATGGATATGTAAATCTATACCATACCATTTTAACAATTTTTTTCTCCCTCTCTATTTCCTTTAACCAATGCACCCTTTATTCCATTTTGAAACAATATTCCACTGGTTACAAAAACTATATTCTTTGTTCTTATTAAGATAATATTTTTTTCTTTTGCAAGACTTATAGTTTCTAAAGGAACTAATTTCCCCCTTGCAACAATAATCATAGGTATATCCAACATTTCTGCAGTTCTCACAATTTGAGGATTAGTAATTCCAGTAATTAAAACCACATCTTTATTCTCACATTCTACTAAGGCAAGAACATCACTCATTAAATCTGCAGCAAATCCTCTGGTAATCTCTATTTGATCAATAAGTTCTTCTCCTGCTAAAACTTCCCCCTCTATAAGTTTTATTATCTCTTTTGCTTTCATATTAAATCCTTTTTTCTTCCCCTCTTATTCCCAATTTATATAATTCTCCAGCAACCTCAAATGCAGATTTTTCTGTAGCATATAAATTAATTTTTTCTTCTATTGCCTTTTTAATAGTTTCCTCATTAGGTTTTTGTCCGGAAACAAAGACAATACTTCTTATTCCAGTAAGAACTGCTACAGCAATTGTATTTAAATGGGTCTGAATAGTAAGCCAAAGGGAATCTTCAAGAGCATGAGCCATAACAAAGGAGAGAAGATCGCAAGAAATTCCATATTTAATATCCACATCTTCATTAGGAGAAGAGATCACATGAAAATTTAAAATTCTAGCTATTTCTTTACTCTTCATAAACTTCATCCTTTCTTTTTGGAGTAATAGATATTGATCTTCTTGATATTTCCTCCATTTCTCTTGCCATTTCTCTCAACTTTTCTTTTAAAATAAAAATACAATCGTAAATTTCTGCATTTCCCCTTACTATATCTTCTGCTAAAGACGCACAGGTAGGAGAACCACAAGATCCACAATCTAATCCTGGAAGTAATTTAACAATTTTTCTCATTTCTTCCATTTTCTTCAGCGCTTTACTCATATCTTCATCTAATTTCCATATAGGTCTTGGAAGAATTGCTTGATTTAAAAGAATATCTGGAACATTCACTAAATTATTAATTTCTTTAATAAATTCTTTGTCTTCTTTGATTTTTTTACTCCAATAAAAAATTCTTTTTTTCGCTAAATATTTATTCTCAGGATTTAGAACACCCCCTACGCAACCTTCCTTACATGCTCTTAACTCTAAAAATTTTATATCTCGAAATCTATTCCTTTCTAAATCCTCCATTACCCTTACCACCTCATCTATTCCTCCCACTGAAATTGCTTCTTCCTCTGAAAGAAATGAACTTTCTCCCCCTAAGATTGCCCATAGTATTCCCGAAGAATAAATAGGAGATATAAAAGAACTTTCTTCTCCAAGATTCCTCTTTACTGCAAGAAATATGTTATCAATACCTAATACATGAGTAAAATTAGATGGGCGGGAATCAATGGGCTCTTTAATAGCAGAAACCTCTGCAGGGCAAGGAGAGATATATATAAGATTTGGCTCTTTATCTTGATATTTTTTCCTCCAGATTTTTCTTATAATATCTCCCATAATTTCATAAGAAAATCTAAAGGGGGAAAGATGAGGAATTAAGGTAGGAAATCGTACTTGAATTAGCTCAATTATAGCAGGACAATATGTAGAAATTAAAGGAAGATTTTCAGTAGAGGATATATATTGTTTTAATACTTGATGTAAGAAATATATTGCAAAGGTAGTATCCCATACCTCTTTTGCTAAAAAAGTCTTCTGTATTGCTCCCTGTATTTGTTCCAATGAATATTTTATGGGAAATTGGGCATAAAATTCTGGAGGTATAATAATTACTAAATTTTCAATAGAAGAAATACTTTCTAAAGTTTGAGTAAAAGCAAAGGGTGCATGATGAGGACAAATTCTTATACATTCACCACAATCAATACATCTGTAAGGAATAATTAAGGCTTTTCCATCTCTTACTCTCATAGCTTCGGTAGGACAGTAACGGATACAATGAATACATCCCCTGCACTTTTGTAAATTTATCACCACAGAATGAATAAATTTATTACTCATGCTTTCTTACCTAAATAAATTTTTGAAATCACCCTTGTTCCTCTACCAACAATGGATTCAATTTTAAGCTCATCAGAGCAATTTTTAATATTAGGAAGCCCCATTCCAGCACCAAATCCCATTTCTCTAATGTTATCTGGAGCAGTAGAGTATCCAGGTTGCATTGCCAACTCTATATCAGGGATGCCGGGTCCTTCATCTTCCGCTATAATCTCTATAACTTCTGGAGTTAGCAATACTTTAAGAACCCCTCTATATGCGTGAATAACAATATTCATTTCCATTTCATAGGTTATGATAGCAATTCTTCTAATTATTGAAGGCTCAACCCCTAATTGTTGTAAGGCTTTTTTTACTGTACTTGATGCCATTCCTGCGGAAGTAAAATCCCCTCCTAAAACAGGATATTCTAAAATTAAAGGTTCCAATTCTGATTTCTTTTCTATTTTTACTTCCTTCTCCTCTACTGTTAAAAGTTTAAGAACTATATCTTTTGTACTAAGAATTCCTACAACTTCCCCTTCATTATTTACAACAGGAAATCTCCCAAAACGATACTGTCTAAAAAGTTTTAAAGCGGTATATAAATCATCCTCGGGTTCTAAATATTTTGGTTTCTTTACCATATATTTCTCACAAGGTGCCTTTAAATCTCCTGCCACTAAAGCGGTTATAACATTTTCTACAGTAACCAGACCTATAATTCTTCCCAAATCATTTACCACAGGAACTCCATCAATTCTTTTTATTCTCATAATCTCTTGAATAGATTTCATATCATGATAGGGAGTTACTTTCACAATATCAGTATTCATAATTTCTTTTACCTTAACTCCTTCAAAAAGCTCCTTTGGTATCCTCAAAGAA
>JAOADF010000049.1 GCA_026417425.1 Dictyoglomaceae bacterium | reverse complement strand
TTTTGAAAATCTTCCTGAGGAGAAATTTATTATAGAGAAAATAGAGGATGGTATAGAAAGAGCCTTAAAACTTGCAGGAGAATGTGATTTAGTCATAGTTTGTGTGGGAAATAATCCTTTGGTAAATGGTAGGGAAGAAGTAGATAGATATGATATCCTTCTTCCCGATCATCAAGAAAAACTGATAAGAGAAGTTTATAGGGCAAATCCTAATACTCTTTTAATATTGGTCAGTAGTTATCCCTATGCCATAAATTGGGCAAAGGAAAATATACCTGCCATATTATGGACCTCTCATGGAGGACAAGAGATGGGAAATGGTATAGGAGATATTATCTTGGGGAAATATTCACCAGCAGGAAGGCTTAATATAACTTGGTATAAATCAATCAATGATATACCACCAATAACCGATTATGACATCATAAGAGGGAAAAGAACCTATATGTATTTTGATAAGGAACCACTTTTTCCTTTTGGACATGGTTTAACTTACACAGAATTTAAGTATTCAGATCTAAAAATTAATGCGGATAGTTTTAATCCTTCTGAAGTTATAGATTTGGAATTTGAGATAGAAAATATAGGAGAAAGGGATTCCGATGATGTACCACAGGTTTATGTAAGATGTTTAAATTCTAAAGTTAAGAGACCAAAGCTTCAACTTAAAGGTTTTAAGAGAGTATTTATTCCTAAGGGAGAAAAAGTTAAAGTAAATATCACTATTCCGGTATCTGAGCTTTTTATATGGGATGTAAGGAAGGGGAAATATTTAATAGAGAGAGGTGATTACGAGATATTAGTAGGTGCTTCTTCTCAAGATATAAGGCTAAGAAAGAAGATATTCATTAATGGGGAAGAGATTGAGAATAGGAATCCCTATGAGAAAAATATTGCTTTTAATTTTGATGATTGTAATGGGGTGTTTTTTGATACAAAGAGAGATTTTGAAAGTACTTATGTAATATTTTCAGGAGATGATTCGTGGTTGCTCTTTAAAGATCTGGAATTTACAAAAAGAGCAAGAAGTATAAGAATAGAACTTTCTTCTCCTTCTTCTTTCAAAATAGTTTTATATTTTAGCAAAATTGATAAAGAATTTTCCTTTGAGATGTTAGATACTTCAGAAGAGTGGAGAGAAATAGTATTTGATTTAGAAGAAGTAGAAGGAATACAGGATCTTTATATAAAAGGAGAAAAAGGGTTAAAAATAAGTTGGTTTAAGTTTGAGGGAGAAGGAGGTCTTTTATGAGATTTACAGATGGACATTGGAGAATAAGAGAGGGAATAAAGATCCATTATCCATGTATGATATGGGATTATGAGATTAAAGAAGGAGAAATTGTTGTTTTTGCTCCTTCTATTTTTGTTAAAAATAGGGGAGAAACCTTATTTGGTCCTCTTTTTGAGATTCATTTTACTTCTCCACTTCCCAATATTATAGAAGTAAAATCCTATCACTTTAAAGGTGTTTTAGAGAAAGGACCTTATTTTGAACTCAATAAGGATGAAAATTATAAGCCTGAGATATTAAATACCGAAGAATATATAGAGCTTAAAGCAGGGAATTTGAGAGTAAAAATAGAGAAAAAAGGTTCCTTTAAATACACCTTTTACTGGGGGGATAGAAAATTAACTTCTTCGGGATATAAAAATATGGCTTATGCTATTGATGAGAACAAGAAGACATATATGGTGGAGAGCTTAAATCTTTCTGTAGGAGAGCTTGTTTATGGGCTTGGGGAAAGATTTGGGACATTTATAAAAAATGGGCAGACTATTGAAATGTGGAATGCTGATGCGGGGACCATCTCCGACCAAACTTATAAAAATGTCCCTCTTTATTTAACTAACAGAGATTATGGAGTATTTGTGAATCATCCCGAGAAGGTTTCCTTTGAGATAGCTACGGAAAATGTAGAAAAGGTTCAGTTTAGTGTTCCAGGAGAGAAGATAAATTATTTTATTATAGGTGGA
>JAOADF010000090.1 GCA_026417425.1 Dictyoglomaceae bacterium | reverse complement strand
AAACTTATAACTTGTTCCTTAGTATATCTTCTTCCCATTGATTCTAAAATATTATTATTAATATGCTGTAGGGGAATATCAAAATATGGCATAATCTTTTCAGAATTTTTTATAAAATCTAATATTTCATGATTTAATCTTAATGGATGGGAATAAAGAATTCGGATCATAAAGTCTCCAGGAATTTTATCTAAGATTTTTAAAAGATCTAAGAGAGATGGTCTACCATAAATATCTTCTCCATATCTTGTGGTGTCCTGGGCTATTAAATTTATTTCTTTCACTCCTTCATATACAAAATTCTTAACTTCCTTTTCTATATCTTCAATGGGTCTACTTCTTAAAGATCCTCTAATATATGGAATAGTACAATAACTACAATAATTATTACATCCTTCAGATATTTTAATATAGGTCCAGTGCTTAGGAGTTATATGAAATCTTTTATAATCTACAGTATATAAAAAATTTGAGGCAGGGCTTGAGAATATATTTTGAGAACTTTTATTTTCTAGATAAAGATTAAATTTCTGGTACTCTCCGGGTCCAATAAAAAGATCTACAAAGGGAAATTTATCTTTACATCTTTCCTTAAATCTTTCCACATAACACCCACATACTATTATTTTTTTCCCTAATTCTTTATATTTACTAAGTTCCTCGATATTCTCTTCGGTCTCCTTTGATGCAGGAGATATAAAAGCACAAGTATTTATAAGGATCAAATCTGCCTCTTCTTCAAAGGGAGTAAAGTTGTAATTTTTTTCACTAAGCATTCCCATTAATATTTCAGTATCAACTAAATTTTTAGCACATCCCAAGGATATTATTCTTGCCTTTTTCATGGTACTCTCTTTATTATTACTTCTCCTTTCTTACCTAAAATTCCTAAGCTTTTATCATTATAAAAAATCTCAATTCCTCCTGCATTTCCTATATGAAGATCAAGATAAGAATAGGTAAAAATTTTTACATCTCCCTTTAATAATATTCCTTCAAAAACAACCTGATTATTATAAATAGCTCTTAACCATGTTCTTTCATTAGCAACAATTTTTATTTCAGAGATGAGTTCTTTTTCCTTTTTAGGAATATTGGGAATTATTGTTGGAGTATAAATTTCCCTTGTAGTTTCAGTTAAGGTAGGCTGAGTATATGTGGGAAGAGAAGGTAAGGAAGGAACTTTAGGCTTTATAGTACTTTTATATCCAATATAGACAGAAATTAAGATTATAATTCCTACAATTATATAGATTAAGAAAATAAAGCTTTGTTCTTTTTTCTCTTCTCTTTTAATTTCTTCTAAAATAGGTTTTTCATACTGCTGTTTATACAATTCAAGAGCAAGATTTTCATTAATTTTTAGATATTGTGAATATTTCTTTATAATTCCCTTTTTATAAATATCCGCAAGATGTACCTCGTCGAACTCATCCTTCTCTAAAGCCTCTAAATATCTTGATGAGATCTTTAATTCTATTGCGATTTTTTTTAAATCTTTACTTTGGGCTTCTCTCTCTTTTCTAAATAATTCTCCAAGGGTGGGCATTTTAATCCTCAAATTCTCTGATTTCTTTTAATTGTCTTTCATCTTCAATTAAAAAATATTTATAAAACTTTTCAGAAACACCATAAAGAAAGGGCTTTCCTGGAGCATCTTTCTTTCCAACTATTTTTATGAATCCCTTTTCTAACAAACTATAAATAATTCCATCGCTTTTAATACCCCTTAATGCATCAATTTCCCCCTTAGTTATAGGTTGATGATAGGCAATAATTGCTAATGTTTCAAGAGAAGGCTTACTCAATTTTTCCCTCTTTTCCTTTAAAAATCTCATTATAGTACCTGAAATTTCTGGGGATGTTCCAAACTCATATTTCCCATTTATTTTATATAGATTTATCCCCCTATCTTCATAATCTCTCTCTAATTCTTCTAATATTTCTAAAACTTCTTTCTCATCTATTTTAATAAATTTAGATATTTCAAGGGAACTTATAGGTTTATTAGATATAAAAATTAATCCCTCTATTTGTTTCTTTAAAAAACTTCTATATTCTTGCATATTCAAAATTTCCTTCTAAGATAATCTCATCGGATAGTTCTTTCTGGTAAACTTTAATCTTTCCCTGATTTACTAACTCACATAAAGCAAGAAAATAATATATTGTTTCCCTTTTGGATAATCCTTTTACAATTTCTGAAAAGGATATTTTGCTTTTAGTCTTTTTTAATATTTCCTCCATTATATCTTCAATCTTATATATTTCCATTGAAAAATCAATGGAATAGTTTATATATTCCTTTGATTTCAACCAGGATAAATACACTTGAGTAATATTTATCTTTTCATTCATATCTAAATAAAACTCATCCCTTTTCTCTCTAAAAAAAATCCTTATTCCTTTTTCCTCTTGTTTTTCTAAATATTTTTTAAGTCTCTTCCATTTATTCTCATAGATCAGAAAAGTTTTTTCTTGTTTTTCTTTAATTTGTTTTTCTTGAGGAAAAAAATTTTTAATTTTAATTTCCAAAACATCTACTATTACATCTAAAAAATAAGTAGTAAGATCTAAATCTTTCCACTTTTCCTTATTTAAAACTTGGTATTGCTCTATGATTTTTCTTAATGGAAAGATTTTTGGATCGATCTCGTTATTTATAATTTCTTTTATTATATAAAAGGGATTATAGATTATTTCCAAAGCTTTATCCCCATCGCCTCTCTTACTAAAGCCATAGTCATCTCTGCTTCTTCTTTTGCCCTTCTATTTCCTTCATAAACAATATCCCATACTTCTTTCGGATTCTCTACATAATATCTTCTCTTTTCTCGGGAAGGAGCTAAAAATTCATTTAATTTAACAAAGAGTTTTTCTTTACACTCTACACATCCGATCTCTGCTGTTCTACAGGCATTGTATATATAGTCACATTCTTCAATATTAAATATCTTATGATAGGCAAAAACAGGACAAACTTCAGGATGTCCTGGATCACTCCTTTTTATTCTTGCCGGGTCCGTCACCATATTTTTTACAATATTTTTTAATTTATCCTCCTCGGTATCAAGAGGTATGGTATTACCATAACTTTTATGCATCCTTCTCCCATCAGTTCCTATTAATGCAGGTATTTCTGAGAGCTTTGCTTGAGGCTCAGGAAATATAGGCTTGTAGAAATAATTAAATCTACGAGCTATCTCTCGAGTAAGTTCCAAATGAGGTAGCTGATCTTCTCCTACAGGAACAGTATCCGCTCTATATATAAGAATATCTGCTGCCTGAAGGACAGGGTATCCTAAAAATCCATATGTGAAAAGGTCTCTTCCCTCTATTTCTCTTAACTGTTCCTTATAAGTTGGGTTTCTTTCAAGCCAAGGTAATGGGACAAACATAGAAAATAAAAGAAAAAGCTCGCTATGCTCTAAAATATCTGATTGTCTGAAAATCACACTTTTATTTGGGTCTATTCCCACTGATAGCCAATCACATACCATCTGGAATATATTATCTTTTAAACTCTCTGTTTCTCTATAATGGGTTGTAAGAGCATGCCAGTCTGCAATCTCAAAGAAACACTCATAAGAATCCTGCAGTTTTACCCAATTTTCTAATACTCCCAATCTATGACCTAAATGAAGTTTTCCTGTTGGTCTCATACCTGATAGAATTCTTCCTACCTTCATTTAAATCTCCTCCATATAGTATGGGATTTTTAAACAAAATTATATTAAAAAAGACCCAAAAGATAAATAAAAAAATATAAAATAGGACGAATTATTCTTAATAATATTCCTGTAGAAATTAAAAGGATTAAAATAAAAAAACCATAAATTTTTAGAAAATCAAAATAATGTCTGTAAGAATAAGGGAGTAAAGATTCCAAAATGTGAGATCCATCTAAGGGAGGAATGGGGATGAGATTAAAAATTCCAAGATATAAATTTAAAATAGCCATCTCTATAACAAATTTTATAAAGTTTACAGGAAGATTTAAATCAATTCTCCAAAGAATACTTAATAAAAATGCAAAAATTATATTTGATAAAGGACCTGCAATAGAAACTAATATTACACTGGTTCTTCCTCTCCTTAGGTTATAAAAGTTTACAGGAACGGGCTTTGCCCATCCAAATCTAAAAAGAATAAGCATTAAAAAGCCTATGGGATCAATATGGGCGATAGGATTTAAAGTCAATCTTCCAGAAAGACGGGGAGTAGGATCTCCCTCCCAATCTGCAACCTTTCCATGAAAATATTCGTGAATTGTAATGGCAAATAATATTGCCATTAATCTCCATATAAATTCTTGAAAACTTCCAATACTAAAAATCATAAATTTCCCCCTATCTTATAACTTTTAAAATTAATTTTTTATCAATTTTCTCTTCTCCAATTTCATATCCCTTTTTAAAAATTTCCTGTGCCATAGATAACTTGGAAGGATCATTAGCAAAGAATGTAGCAATGGGTTCATTTTTCTGAACTTTATCTCCTAATTTTTTATGTAATTTTATTCCTACAGAAAGATCAATAATATCCTCTTTTTTATCTCTTCCTGCCCCTAAAATCATAACACTTTTTGCAATAAGATATGCATCCATTTTAGTTATATATCCTTCTTCCCTTGAAAATATTTCCTTTAGAATCTTTGCCTGAGGAAATAGTTTATAATTATCAATAATTTCCTCATTCCCTCCTTGGGCTTTTATTAATTCTCTAAATTTATTTAAAGCAGAACCATCCTTTAATAATCTTTCTAAATCTCTTCTTATTTTTTCTTCATCCTTTTCCTTTTCAGATAACAAAACCGCCTGAATTCCAAGGGTAATAACTAATTCTTTTAAATCAGAAGGGCCATTACCTTTTAAAGTTTCTATTGCTTCTATGACTTCTAATGAATTTCCTATTGCATTCCCAAGAGGCTCATCCATATTTGATATTACTGCAGAAATTTTTTTGTCCAATCTTTTACCAATATTCACCATCAACATTGCTAATTCTTCCGCCTTATTTAGGGAATTTATGAAAGCCCCCTTCCCTACCTTCACATCTAATACAATAATATCAGAACCTCCTGCAATTTTTTTACCCATAATACTGCTGGCAATTAAAGGTATAGAATCAACAGTTCCCGTTACATCTCTTAAAGCATAGATCTTTTTATCTGCAGGAACTAAATCTTCTGTCTGTCCTACTATGGATATTCCAATTTTTCTAACCTGATTAATAATTTCTTCAAAAGATAGATTTGTTCTAAATCCTGGAATTGACTCCAATTTATCAATAGTTCCACCTGTATGTCCTAAGCTTCTTCCTGACATCTTAACTATAGGAAATCCATAGGAGGCTATTAATGGTGCAAATACTAAAGTAGTTTTATCTCCTACCCCACCAGTGCTATGCTTATCTATTTTTATTCCAGATATCTCTTTCAAATCCATAATCTTACCACTATGTGCCATTTTCTCTGTAAGAATTGAGGTTTCTTCTTCATCCATTCCATTAAAATAAATTGCCATGAGTAATGCGGATAATTGATAATCGGGAATTTCATTTTTTAAATATTTATCAATTAAAAATTCAATATCATCTCTACTTAATTTTCCCCCATCTCTTTTCTTTATTATAATATCTACCATTCTCATTTTTTCACCTCAAATCAATTCTTCTAAAAAGCTCTCTCCATCTAATTCGTTTTCTATCTTAAAATAATCTAAAATAGTTTTTCCAATATTTGAAAAGGAAGATTGTGTTCCTAAAGAACCTGATTTTAAGAAACTTGGGGAATATACTAATAAAGGAACATATTCTCGAGAATGATCGGTACTTTCTGTAGTTGGATCACATCCATGATCTGCAGTAATTATTAAAATGTCTTCATGTTTCAATAAAGAGATAAGCTTAGGAATAAAAGCATCAAATTCCTCTAATGCCATCACAAATCCTTCTACATTATTTCTATGTCCATAAAGCATATCAAAATCTACAAGATTTGCAATGATTATTCCCTCTCTTAAAATATTCATAGCTTTAATAATATTTTCCATCCCTTCCTTATTATTATCTTGATGTAAACTTAATGTAAGACCCTTTCCTGCAAAAATATCCTCAATTTTTCCAACTCCAATAACATCCTTTCCCCTTTCCTTTAAATAATCCAATAATGTCTTTCTTGGTGGTGGCAATGAAAAATCTTTTCTTCTTGGAGTTCTATAAAAATTTCCCTTTTCTCCTAAGAATGGTCTTGCAATAACCCTTGCTACTCCATGCTCTCCCTGAAGAATATTTCTTGCAATCTTGCACATTCTGTAAAGTTCCTCAATAGGGATGATTTCTTCATGAACTGCTATCTGAAAAACACTATCCGCAGAGGTATAAACTATGGGATAGCCGGTTTTCATATGTTCCTCACCTAATCTTTCAATTATCTCCGTTCCCGATGCAGGATAATTTCCCAAAACTTTTCTTCCAATCTCCCTTTCGAATTTTTCTATAATTTCCTTAGGAAAACCTTTAGGATAAGTAGGAAAGGGTTTATCTAAAATTAAACCTGCAATTTCCCAATGACCAGTGGTAGTATCCTTACCTGGAGACTTTTCTATCATTTTTCCAAAATAGGAAAGAGGTTTTTTTTGAGGTTTTAATCCATAAATTGGATAGATATTAGAAAGACCTAATTTTTCTAAGTTGGGAAGATTTAATCCACCTATTGCCCTTGCTATATTTGCCAAGGTATTACTTCCTTGATCATTAAATTTATAAGCATCAGGAAGTTCACCTATTCCTACACCATCTAAGACAATTAGAATAACCCTTTTCATTTTGTTCTCCTTGATAAAGGATGAAATTTTTTATAAACCTCATGTAATCTATTAGAGGTTATATGAGTATAGATTTGTGTAGTGGAAATATTTGAATGCCCTAAAAGCTCTTGAACAATTCTTATATCCGCCCCATGGGATAAGAGATGGGTAGCAAAACTATGTCTAAAAGTATGAGGAGATACCTTTTTAGGGAGATTCAAAATTTTTTTATATTTATTTACAATTAACCATACTCCTTGCCTGCTTATTCTACTTCCAAGCTTATTTAAGAATAATGCCTTTTCCTTTTCTTTTGGATTAAAATATATTCTTATTTCCAAATATTTTCCTAAACTTTCCTTTGCATATTCCCCTATAGGAACAATCCTCTCTTTACTTCCCTTTCCAAAACATCTGATTAACCCTTTTTTTAAATCTATATCCTCTAAATTTAGATTAACTAGTTCTGATACTCTAAAACCTCCTGCATACAGAGTTTCTAAGATTGCTTGGTTTCTTCTACCTAAAGGAGTTGTAGGATCAGGTAGACTTAAAAAATTCAAAACTTCATTTTCTTCCAAAAAGGAAGGTAGAAGTTGAGGAATCCTTGGAATATTAATAAGATTTACATAATTCTTTTTTATATATCCTTCCCTTGTTAGAAATTTAAAAAAGGTTCTTATTGCAGAAATTTTTCGAGAAATAGATCTTGGAGTATATTTAGAATATAAATTTTCTAAATATTCTTGCCATATCTTTCTATTAAAATTTTCAAGATTTGTACCGTTTCCTATTAAAAACTCTATAAAATCAGATAAATCCCTCTTATAAGCATTAAAAGAATTTAATGATAAACTTTTTTCATATTGTAAATAAAAAAGAAAATCTTTTAATATCTCTTTCATTTACTCTCCCTAATTTTGTAAATTAAAATTCCCAATGCAACGGACAAATTAAGAGAATCTACCTTTCCAAATTTAGGTATTTTTACTAATATATCACATTCCTGCTTTACTATTCTATGCAATCCTTCTCCTTCATTACCAATTATTAACGCTAAGGGAAATTTATATTCTACTTGATTATATAATAAATCAGTATCTAAATCCGCTCCAACAATATACCATCCCTGGTCTTTTAATTTTTTTAAGAATTGAGAAATATTAGATACCCTTACAATGGGTAAATAACTTAAGGCTCCAGAAGATGCTTTAAAAACTGAGGAAGAAACCTGAGCGGATCTTACCTTTGGTATAACAAGGGCTTTTGCTCCTCCAAACTCTGATGTTCTTATAGCAGAACCCAAGTTTTGAGGATCTTGTACATGATCTAAAACTACTATAAAATCTCTTGAAAAATTTATAGAGTTTAAAATATCTTCCCATTCATGATATCTTATTGGAGAAATATATGCTAAAATTCCTTGAGATTTTTCATTACTCTCTCTATCAATCCATTCCTTTTCCACAAATTGAATAGGAATTTTTTTCTCTCTTGCTAAATTTATAATTTCAAAGATTTTTTTATCCTTATGAATATTTTTATAAATAAAAATTTTATTAATACTTATATTCCCTTTTAATGCCTCAAGAACAGTATTTTTTCCATAAATTTTATCCTCCATGGTTTTTCTCCTTGGATAATAAAACTATTGCCAAAACTGCTATTCCTTCTTTTTTCCCTATAAACCCTACTCCTTCATTAGTTGTTGCCTTTATATTTATATCTTCTTGAGAAATACGAAGATAATGAGATAAGTTTGAAATAATCTTTTCTCTATAGGGAAAAATTTTTGGCTCTTCCGCAATGATTACCACATCAATATTTTCTATTTTAAATTCTTTCTTTTTAACCATTTCCAACACTTCATTTAAAAGAATAGTACTTTTAACATCTTTATATCTAACATCATCATTGGGAAAGAAAAAGCCTATATCGGGAAGTCCTAAGGCTCCCAGTAAAGCATCCATAATTGCATGGATTAGAACATCGCCATCAGAATGTCCTTTTAGTCCTCTGGGATAGGGAATTTCTATACCTCCTAAAAACAATTTTCTTCCCTCAGAAAAGGGATGGATATCGTATCCTATTCCTACTCTTAAAATTTTTTCTCCATTAACCATTGGGCAAGATCTAAATCCTCCTTTGTAGTTATCTTTATATTCCAAGGCTCTCCTTCAATAATATATACAGGATAATTTAATCTTTCCACTAATACTCCATCATCTGTTCCATAAAAATTATCTTCTCTTGCCTTCTCGTGAGCTTTTAATATTAATGAGTATTCAAAGAATTGAGGGGTTTGAATCTGCCATAACTTCTCTCGAGGAAGAGTCTTTTCTACCTTCATGGAAGATATTAATTTAATGGTATCTTTAACAGGAATACCAGAAATGACAGCTTTTTTTTCAATCCCCTCTTGAATAATCTTTTTTACTAATTTTTCTGTTATAAATGGTCTTGCACCATCATGAATTAAAACATAATTGTAAAAAGAGAAAAATTTTAAGGCATTATATACAGAATCTTGTCTTTCCTTTCCTCCTTCAATTATATCTTTAACCTTTTTAAATCTCCATTCTTTTATAAGCTCTTCTAATAAATCTTTTTTTTCTCTATCACTAACTATTACAATATTATCAATTTCACTAACTTTCTCCAAAATATAAATAGAATAATATATAACTGGCTTCCCCATTAAATCTTGAAGAAGCTTATTATCTTTTCCAAATCTCTTCCCTTTTCCTGCTGCTAAAATAATTCCTAAAATTTTATTGACCAAACTTCTTTTCCTCTTTTACCTTAGCAAAAATTATTCTTCCTGCAGCAGTTTGAAAAACACTTGTTACTACAACTCTTACATTGGAACCAATATATTTTCTTCCATTCTCAACTACAACCATGGTTCCATCTTCTAAATATCCTACTCCTTGCCCTATTTCCTTACCTTCTTTTAATATACTTAATTGTAATTCTTCTCCTGGTAAATAAATGGGCTTTAGAGCATTGGCTAATTCATTTATATTTAGAACAGTTATCCCTTCAATTTTTGCTAATTTATTTAGTCCATAATCATTTGTAATTATTTTTCCATTTAAAATTCTTGCAAGTTTTACAAGTTTTGAATCCACACTGTGAATATTAGTAAAGTCTTTCTCCACAATTACTACTTGTTCTTCTAATTCCTTTCTTATTTTACTTAAATTATCTAAACCATATCTTCCTCTATTTTTTTTTAAAGACTCTGAGGAATCTGCTAATTGTTGTAATTCCTTTAATACAAAACGAGGAATTACAATCTTCCCCTCTATAAAATTGGTTTTCAGAATATCTACAATTCTGCCATCAATAATTACACTGGTATCTAAAATCTTTACCGATGGGAAATTTAAAATATCAGAAAAGATTCTTCTCCTAACATAAAAATAATAAAATCCCAAGATAAAAAGAAAGAAGAAAATTAGTGTTAAATATAAAGATATATTTTTGTCTCCACCATATATAGTCCAAAAGGATATAAGGACTAAACCTATAAAGGGGAAAATGTTTGTTGCTAATAATAACTTCACTTCTTTTTTCATAAAAAATCATTCCTCCAATAAATTTATATAAAAGGAATAAAAATGATTATATGATTAAAACAGATTTTTGAAGTCTTGCTAATCCTTCCTTAATTCTTTTAGCTCTCACCTCCCCAATTCCTTCAATATTATCAAGGTCTTCTAAAGAACTCTCAAGAATTCGTGGTAAAACGCCAAAATACTTTATAAGATTCTCCATTACATTATTGGGAATAAAAGACAATCTATTTAGTAATCTATATCCCCTTGGGATAACACTAGTATTCAATTCGATATCTTCCTTTGTATAACCCATTATCTCTCCCGCAATCATAGAAAAGCTTTGAAAATCCCCCTTAAAATTATTTAAAAGAGTTTTATAAATATTCTCGTAATCCTCATCATATTTAGAATAATCCCTTACTGTAAGAAGACCTTCTTCAAAAACTCCAGCTAATAAAGTTTCAAGCTGAAGTTCTATTAATCTTCCTTCTGACCCCAATTCAATGAGATAATTTTCTACTTCTTTTCCTATAGCTAAAAGCATTCCCATTCTATGTAAAAATAGAAGGACTTCTAAAATAGTAACCTGATTTTCTATTTCCAGTGCATTTAATCTTTGAAGAAAACCATCGTATATACTTCTATATCTTTCTAAGGTTTGTAAGGCCTGAGTTGCTTTTGCTAATATTTCTTCAACATCTCTTAATATATATTTCCAATCATTTTGATAAAGGGTAATGGTATCTTTTCTTTGAGAAACACTAATTACTAATTGTCCTGTTTGTCTTGCAACTCTCTCTGCAGTTGCATGTCTTGCTCCTGTTTCCTGGGAGGGAATGTTGGAATCGGGAAGAAGGATAACATTTGCAAAGAGAATTTTTTTACAATCTTTACTGAGAATAATAGCTCCATCCATTTTTGAAAGTTCATAAAGTTTATTGGGAGAAAAATCGATATCTAAAGGAAATCCACCATTCATTAATGATCTAATCTTTTCCAAATCTCCAATAACTATAAGAGCCCCTGTCTTTGCCTTTAGTATTTGTTCTAAGGCTTCTCTTAATTGGGTTCCTGGAGCAACAGTCTTTATAGCACCAATTGCAAATTTTTTTAATTCAGCCATTTATTTCCCCAAACAATTTTTATTCCCTCATAAATATCTGAAATAGGATATAATTTTAGATCATCAAAGGTCTTTAGTATTTTACTTTTAGGAAGAATAACCCTTTTAAATCCCAATTTTTGAGCTTCTTTTATTCTTTTTTCAATATTACTAATAGATCTAACTTCCCCTCCCAAGCCTACTTCTCCAATTACAATCATGTCATCAGGAAATATAATATCATGATATGAAGAAAAAATAGAAAAAGCAATACCTAAATCTACAGCAGGCTCATTAATTTTTATTCCTCCAACCACATTAAAAAACACATCTTTATCTTGTAATCGCAAATTTAGTTTTTTTTCAAGAATTGCAAGAATCAATGTCAATTTATTTATATCAATACCAATACTAATTCTTCTTGGAAAAGTAGTATTGCTTCTGCTTATTAATGATTGGAGCTCTACTAATATTGGTTTTGCTCCTTCCATAACTGGAACCACTAAGGATCCAGAAATGTTCTTATTTCTTTCCTCCAGTAGTCTCTTTGATATGTCTAAGATCTCTGTAAGTCCTGAATCTCTCATTTCGTAAAGGGCAAGATCATTAGTGGGACCAAATCTATTTTTTATAGCCCTAAGAACCCTTAACTCTTGATATCTATCTCCCTCTAAATATAAAACTACATCTACTAAATGTTCCAAAGTTTTAGGACCAGCTATATCTCCTTCCTTAGTAATATGCCCCACAAGAAATATAGTGGTATTTGTATTTTTTGCAAAATTCATAAGTTTTGCAGTACATTCTTTAACTTGTACAATTCCTCCCGGAGAAGTGGAAATATTATTTGAATAAATTGTTTGAATTGAATCTATTATAGCAACTGAAAAATTACTAGATTTTAATACTTCTAAAATATTTTCCAATTGATTCTCAGGTAAAAATCTTACTGAGGGAATATTAGCTGAAATTCTCTCCGCTCTAAATCTTACTTGGGAAAGAGACTCCTCAGCAGATACATATAAGATAGTATATCCTTTTTCTTGAAGGGAAAAGGCTAACTGGAGAAGTAAAGTTGATTTTCCAATTCCAGGTTCTCCTGCCAAGAGAATTAAAGATCCAGGAACTATTCCCCCTCCTAAAAGATTATCAAATTCCTTTAATCCACTTCTTAATCTTTTACTTTCTTCAGTGGCTATTTCGTCAATTAAAAAGGTTTTTAAATCTTTTTTACTTTCCTCATCTATTATACTTTCTTCTTTAATCTCAATTAAAGATCCAAAGGTACCACAATTAGGGCATTTTCCTAACCATCCTATGGATTCATACCCACATACTTGACAAATATACTTTACCTTTAGTTTCACCATTCAATTTTTCTTTCTCATCTATTAGCCACTAAAGATACATTTTTAAATTCTATTTTATTTTTATCTTTATTCAACTCCGCCTTTATCATATCTCCTTCTTTGAATCTTCCTTCAAGAAGAAATTCCGCTAAAGGATCTTCAATATAACTTTGAATAGTCCTTTTTAATGGTCTTGCACCAAAGAAGGGATCATAACCTTTCTCTACTAAAAAGTTTTTAACTTCCTCATCCACTTCAAAAACAATCTTTTTCTCCAATAATCTTCCTGAAACTGGCTTGAGAAGAAGTTCTACTATTTTTCTTAGATCATCTCTTGATAATGGATGGAAGAATACAATTTCATCTAAACGGTTTAAAAATTCAGGGCGGAAATACTTCTTTATCTCACCCATTATTAGATCTTTAATTTTCTCAAAGGACTTTTCCTTATCCTCCTTCGATGCAAAGCCTAGGACAGATTCCTGTCTAAAGTATTCTGCTCCAAAATTAGAAGTCATTATCATAATGGTATTTTTGAAATCTACCTTTCTTCCATGACCATCAGTCAATTGTCCATCATCCATAATCTGTAATAATACATTGAAAATATCGGAATGAGCCTTTTCAATCTCGTCAAAAAGTATCACAGAGTAAGGTCTCCTATGGACCTTTTCTGTTAACTGTCCACCCTCTTCATATCCCACATATCCTGGAGGAGCCCCTATTAATCTTGATACACTATGTTTCTCCATATATTCAGACATATCAAGTCTAATGAGAGCATTCTCATTTCCAAATAAATATTCTGCCAAGGCTCTTGCTAATTCTGTTTTCCCAACTCCTGTGGGACCTAAGAATAAGAATACTCCTATAGGTCTTTTAGGATCCTTAATCCCCGAACGAGATCTTCTAATAGCCTTAGATACTACATTCACTGCCTCATTTTGAGATATAATTCTTTTATGTAATTCCTCTTCCATTTTTAAAAGTCTTTCTCTTTCTTCAATTAACAATTGAGCTACAGGAATACCTGTCCATGCGGATACAACTTGTGCCACATCTTCTGGAGTTACAACCCTTTCTGAAACCGAAGAGGAATTCAAAAAGCTTCTAATATACTCTTCTAATTTTCGTTCTTCATCTCTTAAATGAGCTGCCCTTTCAAAATTTTGATTTCTTATAGCAATCTCCTTTTGCTCCCTTATTCTATCCAATTCCCTTTCCAAATTGCTATGAACAGAAGATTTTGGTCTTGTAAGTCTTACCCTTGCAGATGCTTCGTCAATTATATCAATAGCTTTGTCAGGGAGAAAGCGATCATTAATATATCTTACTGAAAGTTTAACAGCTTCTTCTATGGTTTCATCAGGAATTCTAACACGATGGAAATTCTCATATCTCTCCCTTAATCCTTTGAGAATTTGTATAGTTTCATCATAAGTTGGTTCCATTACCCTTACAGGTTGAAATCTTCTTTCTAAAGCTCCATCCTTCTCAATATATTTTCTATATTCTGTAGGAGTTGTTGCTCCAATAAGCTGAATTTCTCCCTTTGCAAGGGATGGCTTTAAAATATTAGCTGCATCAACAGCTCCCTCTGCAGCACCTGCCCCAACCAAAGTGTGAATCTCATCAATGAAAAGAATAATATCCTTTGACATTCTTACTTCTTCAATAATTCTTTGCATTCTTTCCTCAAATTCACCTCTGTATTTTGTTCCAGCAATTATTGTTCCCATATCTAAAGCAATAATCCTCTTGTTTAAAAGAACATCAGGAACTTCATTTATTACAATTTTTTGAGCTAATCCTTCTACAATTGCGGTTTTTCCTACACCGGGTTCCCCTATAAGCACAGGATTGTTTTTTGTTCTTCTACTAAGAATTTGGATTATACGCTCTAACTCTTTTTCCCTACCAATTATAGGATCTAATTTACCTTGTCTTGCCAATTGAGTAAGATCTCTTCCAAATTCATCTAAGGTAGCGGTAACGGGTCTTCTTTTACGAGAAGTAGAAATGGATCTATTTCTTAACCTGTGAGGCTCAATAGGCTCCCCTAAGATTTTAAGAATCTCTATGGTCACATCTTCTAATCTTACTCCCATTCCTTCTAATACATGGGCAGCAACCCCTTCTCCTTCCTTCAAAAGTCCTAAAAGAAGATGTTCTGTTCCAATATAATTATGATTTAATTCTTGTGCAGATTCCGAAGCATATTCTAAGACCTTTTTAGCTCGAGAAGTAAAGGGAAGTGCACCATAAGAGGTTCCATCTCCACGCCCAATGAGACGTTCAATTTCCGACCTTAAGTAGTTAAGATCTAATCCTAAATTAATAAGAGCTTGAGCAGCAACTCCCCCTTCTTCACGAATTAGTCCTAATAGAATATGCTCTGTTCCAACTGTGGAATAATTTAGACGTCGTGCCTCTTCTTGTGCTAATAATAGCACCCGATATGCTCTTTGTGTTAGTTTATCCATCATATAAAATACACCTCCTTAATACACTTCCCTATGATATTTTATAACTTTTGAAAACATCACGCAATAAATTTGCTCTTAAAATTTCCACTTCTTTTAAGTTTAATTCCTTTCCATATCTTAATTGTATATGATGAGGTTGAATAAGAACAGAAAGTATATCTATCAATTTTAGAGGTATGGATATAATATTTAATGAGGATCCTAATCTCAAATTAAATAATAATTCCAATGCTCCTTTAAAGCTTAAAAGCTTACTATAATTTATAAGTCCCAATGACTTATAAACAATATCTTCAACAAATATCTTTTTTTCCTTCAACAAAATATTTCTTGCCTCCTTCTCCTTATTTATTATTTTTTTAACAACATTATTAACCTTTGAGATGAGACCTTTCTGAGTAGATAATCCTTCATTTATGGATATTTCAAACAAATTCCCTACAGGATAATCCTCTTCTTTATAAATTTCTTTTACAGATACTTTTGAAGATTTAAAGGATTTTATTAGACTGGAAATTTCATCTTCTTGAAATAATCCCGAAAGATGGACCCAAAAGGTTATTCTTATTCCAAAGCCAAAATTTTCTAAAGATGAAGTAAGATAACCTACACTGGAATCAAAGGCAAAATCAAAATATTCTGAAAGTTTATCCTCTAAATCATAAAGTTGCTCAAAAGAATTTTTAAACTCAAAACCTGAGTTAATTTTTTGCAGTTGAAAATGATCATCTTCATTTATTATTATACTAAGATCTCCCTTTTTATTAATAAATATACTTCTACCTTCCTCCTGAGGCTCTTTATTAAGAAATCCCTTTTCTAAAAACAAATATTTCTCCGTTGTTGGAACTTTATCAAAGGAAATTAGATTAAAGCCATAAAAAACATCACTATTATTAAATAGCCATTCTATTTTATTTAAAAAAACCCTTCTTTTAGTATTATTTGCCTGCTTAGGAAAAGGAAAATCCGCCACATTTCTTATTAGGCGGATTTTCGTCCTCACAAAAATATCTCTATACTGATTATCCTCTCTCATCCACCCTAAATACTTATATATTTCTTGATCCATTTTCAACCTTTCCTTAATTTCTTTAGATAATCTCTAATTTCTGCTGCCTTCTCATAATTCTCTTCCTCTATTGCTTTTGAAAGTAATATTTTATTCTTTAAAATCTCTGTTCTTTTCTCTCCCGATAATTTTGGTATCTTTCCTTTATACTTTTTCTTTCTATACATCTTTTCTAAAAGATCATCTAATTTTTCCTTAAAAATTTTATAACAATTCCCACAGCCTATCTCCTTACTCTTCTCAATCTCTCTCCAACTTCTTCCACAATATGAACAATATTCCTTATCTTTAAAGAATTTCTCTTCAATAATCTGTAACAATTCTTTAAAGGAATTTTTTAGTAATTTCTGATAATAATCTTTAAAACAATCTCTACATAAAGAGAGCCTTTCTTTTTTATTACCATCATTTATATCTATTATCAATTCAATAGGTTTTCTCCCACAGTTTTGACACCACATTGGTTTACCCGATTTTATTAAGAAAATACTTATGAATTCTGAAATCTTTAGTCAATTCAGGATGAAAGGTAAGTCCAAGAATATTTTTTTCTTCAACAAAAACAGGGTTGTCTTGAAAAATTGCATGAACTTTAACTTTCTCTCCAACTTTAACTATCTTTGGAGCTCTGATAAAGACTGCTTCAAAAGGTTCATCTCCTAATATTGGAATAGATAGATATGTTATAAAGCTTTCCCTTTGACGCCCATAAGCATTACGAGA
>JAOADF010000127.1 GCA_026417425.1 Dictyoglomaceae bacterium | reverse complement strand
TGCGCTATTAATAAGCCAGTCTTCTCATCATAGGATAAGCTTAGGTTCTTTATTAATCCTCCACCTGCCCTCTGAATGTCTCCTATCCCTATATACCTTAAACCATAAATCTTTGTCTTTACTACTTCTGCTGGTATCGCTTTCTCTTCAAAGGGTCTTATGTAATTAATCTCTCCTACTCTTTCTATGTTAAATCCTGTTATTCTACCTAAAAGGGAAAGAAGCTCTTCGACAGGCACTTTATTCACATAAAATTCCACTTCTCCTGATATTTTCGGGTCTATAACAAAATTTATATTTGCTTTTCTTCCTAACTCCTTTAGGATTTCTCTTATATCAACTTTTTTCAGTTCTGCAGTAACATATGCTTTAGTACCAATTTTATCTACTTTTAATAGGTCGGACACAGTTACAGATGGAATTTCCACTTTTTCATCTGTTTTTTTCTTAACTAAGATCTCTCCTTTTTCTTTAACCTCATAAGATAATCCGCTTCCTCTAATTATCAAATCTAAAGCTCGATCTACGGAGACTCGGTTGAGGGTAACAAAAACATTACCACTTATATCACCTTCAATAAATACGCTCTTACCTGTCTTCTTTGCAATTTCTTGCAAAACATTTTTAATATCTTCTCCTTGTAAACTTGTAGAAATATAAATATTTCCATCAATTCTCTCCATTAAAATCTTTTCTGGAGGTATAGGAACCTCGGTTATTACCTTCTCTGTAGGAATATCTAAGGATTTTATAAAACTTTCAATTTTAGCAATATCTGAAGATGATCCGGATACTATTAACCAATTTCGGTCTTCTTCGGTGGCTATAATAAGATTTTTATTTATATTACTTACAAGCTCCTTCGCTTTTTTGGAGTCAAAATATTTTAATGAAAAGATTTTAGTGGTAACCTCTCTACTCTCCAATTTTTGCATCTTATCTAAGGTACTTACTATTAAAACCTCTCCCTGTTGTATATATCCAAGATCACTTGCAGCAAGAAGAGAATAAAAAGCATCTTTAAAAGTAACATCTTTTAAATAAACACTTATCCTTCCTTGAACACTTACATCTGTTATAATATTTATCCCTATAAGCTGTCCCATTGCCTTTAATACATCTCTTATTTCCGCTCTATCAAAGGTTAAGGAAACTTTTTGCATAAATTTATCTGTAGTAGTTTTAGGTTGAGTAATTACTTGTTTCTCAGATGGGGTAGATGGAGCAACCTTAGAAATCGAAGGAGGAGATGGCATTACAACTTCTTTAGGTTTTTCTTCTGAAACTACTTCTTGGGTTTTAATCTCAACCCTCATTGTTCTTCCAGGAAGTCTTGCAAGAATCTCTTCAGTGCCAACAACTAATCCTAGATCTGTTTCTTTAATGTTTACCTTTGGATATGAAACTTTTAAATCAAAAACTAAACGTGTTATTAATGGTTCTCTTGAGAATTGAGAAACTCTCAATGTTAAAAAAGGACTAACATTTATATTATAATTTTTTATTGAAGTTTTATCTATTGTATTTTCTAAATCAACAACAAATCTTAAAGGATTTTTTAATAATAAAGTTTTATATGAGGGAATTAATTTATTTTCAATATTTATTATAATTAAAGGTGGCTTTAATTTTTTATCTATTGATATCCCTAATAACTTATATTCTTCTTTCTTTTCTACCGCAACTGCAGGAACAGTAGGCTTTATCTCAGTCTGAGTTGCAATCTGAGGGTTAAGAGATAAAGTGATGTTTCCTAATTTTGAGGATATTTTATACTTAGGTATAGAACCAACAAAATTGAAAATTAAGGTAAGAGTTCCTTTTTTAATATTCTCTTGAAAGTTAATACTACTTATAAACCCTTTATTTACATCCAATGATTTACCCTTTATTTTATTCTCAACTTTTTCTAAGGTTAAAAACAATTGGGATCCTTCTTGAGATAAATTATATTTGGGAATGGTAGGAGACGAAAAAAAGAGTATAATATCCAGAGAACCCGGACTTGGTTCCTTAATTTGAATGCTAATTAAAGAAGTTATTGCTGCAAGACTTGTTACTATTAGAATAAGAGACAGTAATATTAAAATCTTTTTGATAACTTTCAAATCATTCACCTCCTAATTTTAATATGGCAATTTCATTCCCTTTCTTTAAAATTAAACTTTCATCATCTATTTTTGAAACATAAATATCATCTTTTAAATATTGACCACTTTTAACAAAATATCCTTTATCTCCTTCTTCAAGTATAGCATAATATTTTTTTTCTACCCTTATTATTCCAGTTAATCTAAAACCCTTTGCGAAGGGCTCTTTTGGGGAAATAATTTTAATAGGTGTAGATGATTTATCTCTTCTACTTGTAATCTCTACAACCTGCTTTGTGGAGGAAATAGTTACTCCTTCCCTTGGAAGAGTAATTACAGGAGCAAAAGGATTATTTCTTCCTAAATTAACATTGACATATGTATAAACTACTTCCCTATAAGTTAAAGTACTCAAAATCTGAGTTAAAGTATCAGTAAAGGATGGAGTTGAAATAGTAGGAGGTTTTACCTCGGATTCTGTGGGAAAAGCTAAAAAATTAGCATAGTAATAATAACCTATGCCTCCTGTCAATAATAATCCTCCAACTATCATTATTATTATTCTTAATTTAGGATCTTTAAATAATGTATTTAAATCCATTATATTCCCCCCTAATGAGCTATAAAGGTTGACAATATAAAATTATATTTCAATGAAGATGCCTCATTATTTAGGGGATTAACTTTTAAGTTTTTTATTAATATTAATCGAGGTGCTATTTTAATCTTTGAAAGAAAAAGTAAGAAAGATCCATAGCTCCCTTCCATATCTATACTATAATTGTATTCTTCATAAGGAGTTGGAGTTTTACCATCAGTTTTAGGTATAGTAGAGGGAAGGGGTTTAAAGGAATTTATCTTTAATTTTGACTCTTTAGATATCTTTTCCACATGAATTAAAAGTCTTGGTAAATCTTCTCTCATGGGAAGCTTTTCCTGTAATTCCGAATATCTTTGAAGAGCTACTCTAAATTTGTCCCACTCTTCTAATAATTTTTTATAACTTGCCTGATACCTAACCAGAGTTTGTCTGTTAGTTTCGATACTCTCTAAGAGATTAGTTTTTTCCAGTTCCAAAGGACGATAGATAAGAAAATAAAAAACTCCTACAATTAATAACAGGATTACAGAAAGAATAATCCAAACATTTATCTTCATTCTTCTACCCTCTTATATTGAGCGGATAATTGGAAATTAATAGAATCATAAGGAGGATTACCAACCCTTGATGCAAAAGCAAGTTTTACATTTTCCAACATACCTAAGCTTTCTAATTGAGCAAGAAAAACCGCTATATCATTATAAGATAATGCAAATCCCTCTAAATTTAAATTTAAATCTTCCATAGAGAAATTCTTAAGCCATAAATTTTTTGGGGTATTTTTATTCAAGTTTTCAAATAAGGATAACCAGGATATCTCTCTTTGGGAAATCTCATCTAAAAGTTTTAATTTTTCACTATATTGTTTTTTTAATTCCTCTATCTTCTGAAGTTCTCTTAATCGATCTTTAATAGTACTTATTTGTTGTTCCAAGGAAAGATTTTCATTTCTCAAGTTTTTGACCTCTATTACAATATTTCTATAAAGAGTTAATCCTCCTAAAAGAACAATAAGTAAAACAATGAAAAATAATATTCCTAAAAAAGGAAGTCTAATTACTTCTTTTCTTTTTATAACTTTTGGTAATAAATTAATTCTAAACATAACTTATACTTCTCCCCAAAGAAGAAGTCCCAATGGTACACTCCATTTTGGAAGATCTCTTTGAAAAGTAGAAATTACATCTTTGTTTCTAACTTGTATATTCATTTCACTCAAAGATAAAGGATAGATCTCTGCTCTTAATCCTATCATTGATTCTAACATTTCTATAAAATCTTTATTTAATACATTATCTCCTAATAGAATTAACTTTTCAATGCGTTCGTCAGGGTATTGCATATAGAAAAGATTAATATTTTGATAAATTTCTTTTAAATAATCATCTAAAGCATAAGATTTACTAAGATCATCCAATTCCTCATCCTCAAACCAAGTCTTAGTAATAATATTTCTAAAGAAAATAGGTTTTTTATTCTTAGAAATCAATAAATCTACAAACCTTTCCTGAGCATAAATAAAAAGAGTTAATTCTTTTGGAATATCCTTTCTTTCTTTTATTGCAGCTCTTACAGCACAAAAGGATCTAACATCTATTAATTCTGGCTCTAAATTTAAATCTTTTATGATCTCTAAATAAGAATTTAAAGTTTCTAAAGAAGAGGCCACTAATAATAATTGGTACTCCTTTGTATTTTCTCTTTCTATTTCTCCTAATATTTGATAATCAAAATATACATCTTCTACTGGAAAGGGTATAAATCTCTCCAATTCCCATCTCAAAGCTTCTCTAATTTCTTCTTTTGGCATATAGGTAAAATTAATAAATCTTACTACTGTATTTTGAGCAGAGATTGAAAACAATAATTTCCCCTTTTTTACTTTAAAACTTTTTAAAACTTTTTTTATTGTCTCCTTTACAATCTCTGGTTTTGAAATATTTCTTTCTTGAAATACATCATTGGAAAACCTTTCTTCATATATATGTTTTATAATTATTTTATTTTTCTTTCTTCCCGCATGAATTATTCTTATAGGATTATTAAAATCAATTCCTATTATTTGTTCCTCAGAAGAAAATAAATCTTTAATGCCCATATCCTTAATATTCCCTCCAAGATAAAGTTCTTAGCTTACTTCTCGTTTTCTGAACAATATTCTCTATTCTATGAGTAGTAAAAATATTATTCAAGAATTCATTATTATGTCTTACAGTACTATTTCCTCCTATATCAACATCCTCACTCAGAGAACACCCATCTATAACAGGATCTCCATAAATGCTTAATTCATCAGGACTTGCATCCATATTTGAAGCAAAAACTATCCCTTTAACTTTATTTCCAGTTCCTCTAATTTTTAAATTTCCTCTAACAACAATAATTCCTTGAAACTCAACATTTCCTGCCATATCCGCTGAGCCATCAACAAAAATAACTAAAGACCATGTATTATATGTTTTAGTGGCAGAGTTATACCATGAAGGATTACTTTGAGCTACATCTACTACATTTTTCAAATCAACTTTATTTCCACTTCTATATAATCCTTGCATCATAGAAACTGCCATTAAATAGGGAAAATTTAAAATTGGCATTTGTAATGAAAGATCATTGGCAATATAATCAATTCCTGGGATAGGAGAATTTGTTCCATTAATATCATAACTCCCTCCTATTAGGTCTACATCTCCTCGAGAATATATAGCAGTATCAAATCTTCCACCTGGCAAAGGTTCCCCACGAATAATAGCATTTCCTCTCACACTTACCTTTCTTCCTGCAAAAACTGCATATTTAAAGGGATCAAAGGAAATTTGATCAGCTCTTCCCCATAGTTCTATACTCCTTTTAACAGTGTAATTTGAAATAGATGGAATATAACCCACACTTCTTATTATAAAAAAGTCTCCCTGTACAAATAAACCTCCTTCGTTTATTAAGGCATTGGTATAAGTAGCGGATACCACATATTCTCCTAATTGAATTGGTAAAATAAAGGATCCTGTTAATCTTACTCCTGATGTTTCAGTAATAGTATAACTTACATTTAAACCGTAGGACTCCTTTCTAGATGAAAGATTTAAATCCTTTATATTCCTATTGTTATTAATTAAATAAACTGCATTTTCTAAACCTGCCTGACTAAGATAAAAAGCCTGGTTATTCTCAATCTGTCTTCTAACCATCAAATTCTCAGGAGGAATTAAAGATAAAATTATCCCACCAAGAATAAAAAGAAAGAGGACTATAGAGATAACTAAAACTAATTGTCCCTCTTCTTTCATTTATATCACCTCAAATATATTTTACCTCAAGAAATAATTTTCTTTAAGTGGCAAATAAATAGAAAAAGATAATGTATAATCCGCCTGATTATCTCTATTTGCATCAAGCTTAAGATCAACAAGAATTATTTTAGCTAAATTAGGAGAAGTTGTATTAGAAGATGCATCTAAGTAGTAAAAAACTGGAGTTAAGACTCTGAAATTATTTTCCGTTAAAGGATTATCCCCAACCCATAGACTTCCTTGCTTTACTTGTCTTCTTAATATACCTGAAGGATTTACATAATATCTAACAGTAGATAATGAGGAAGAAATAATATTTGATTGAAGAGTATATATATAATAGTTTATTATAATACTACCACCATCAGATGAGGAATCTATTGAGGAAGCTCTTTTTATTTCCCTAATCAGTCTATCAGATACTAATCTTGCATTTCTCTGTAAATCTATTCTTTGATTAAGTTTTTGATAACTTTGAGATCCTACAATAAGAAAATTAACAATAGCAGTAATTACAATAAATGATACTGCAATACTAATTAAAAGTTCTATTAATGTGAATCCCCTTCTCATCATGGAATAGACCTTAATATTTCTAAAGATAAAGTCTTAGTTTGAGTTCCATCTCTCCAAGATACATATAAAGTAATTATCTTGCACCATGTATATGGAATATTTAAAGTATATGATAATCTAAAACTTATATTTTTAATATTAACAACTTTAGGATAATTACTTGAGAGAAAGTTATCAATCTGAGTATAGGTTTTTGAGTTTATATTTTCTGCCTCTCTAACTAACAAATGATTAGCTTGGACAAGATTACTAATTTTAGGATATTGAAATAATCCATAGGAATACATCTGAAATACAGCTAACATTGCAATAGATATTATTAAACCTACAATTAAAACTTCTATAAGATTAAATCCCTTGTTACCAATTTTCTGGTGGCAAATCACTAATCCATATCCTCCCAGTAGCTGGAGTAATAATTATATATTTTCTTAATTTTCCTTTTCCTAAAACAATAGTCCCTCCTGAAGATGGTATTCCCAAAGATGTAAAATGTAATATATTTAAAGTTCCAAAATTAGCAGATATAAGATCAACCTTATATTTATTTAGATCAATTATTTTGTATACCTTATAACTATTGCTACTTGAATTATATACTTTCCAAATACATAATTCAATAGTTGGATAAAATTCAAAAAGATCATAATAATCCTTTTGAGAGCTTGCATTTTCATGAAAAAGCTTTAATGTCGTAAATAGATTAATAGTTGCTTCTTCTAAATTTAGACTATCAATTAAATTTATAAAGTTATAACTTAAAGTAATGATAATTATTGAAAGAATTGAAAAGGCAATCAATAATTCTAAAAGAGTAAAACCTAAGTATTTACAATCCATAAGTTAAAATAAAGCAAGATAAAAATTAATTAAATTTTCACCCCAAAAATAACTAAGAATTCCAGAAATAATAAGAAAAGGTCCAAAGGGGAGATATTCTTTTAAGTTTTTTCTTTTAAAAATAATAAGAATTATTGAAAATATACCTCCTAAAATAAACCCTAAAAACAATGTTAACAAACCTAGCTTAATTCCTAGAAAGCTACCTAACAAAAGTCCTAATTTTATATCCCCTTGCCCCATTCCTTCCTTTTTATAAAAAATTAGTGCAAATACATAGATTAATAAAAGAATTATTCCAACAATTATGCTCCCTTTTAAACTTTCTACTAATTTCCCTTCAAAAAAAGCCAAAATAATTCCTATTAAGGTTCCAGAAATTGAGATGACATCAGGTATCAGCATATGTTCTAAATCTATGAAAAAAATAGGCATTAAAAAAGAAATAAAAATTAAAGATTTAAAAGTAAAAAAGGAAAAATCAAAAAAGAAAAATAAAATAGAAAAAATCATTCCTAAAAGGATTTCTACTAATAAGTATCTTATAGAAATACTTTCTCCACAATATCTACATTTTCCTCTTAGTATAATATAACTAATAACTGGAATTAAATCCCATATGCCTAATCTACGATTACATTTAGGACAATGAGAGGGGGGAAAAATTACGGACTCCCCCCGAGGCAATCTATATATCAATACATTTAAGAAACTGCCTATACTCGCCCCTAAGAAAAACATCCAAATTAGAAATAAAAGCTTAATAAGTGTCATTCTCCCCTCTTAACCCTAAAATTAGACTATTCGTTTCTCAACTTCTTCTTTAAGCCTTTTCATTATTTCTTCTATAGAAAATACCCCTAAATCTCTATCATGTTTTCTGACACTTATCTTTTTTTCCTTCATTTCCTTATCTCCTAAGATAAATAAATAAGGAACCTTTTGAGTGATAGCTTTTCTTATTTTATAATTTAAGCTTGCTTGATCTAAATCTATTTCAATCCTGAATTCCTCTTTTCTAAATATATTTGCTATTTCAAGAGCATAATTTTTATGTCTATCTGCAATGGGTAAAATAATTAATTGAATAGGGGATAGCCATAGAGGAAATCTTCCTCCATAATGTTCTATTAACACTCCCAAAAATCTTTCCATGGAACCTAAAAGAGTTCTATGAATCATTACAGGTCTTTTCTTTGTTCCATCAGGAGCATCATAAGTTAAATCAAACCTTTCAGGAAGATTAAAATCTACTTGAATTGTAGGACCTTGCCATGATTTTCCATATAGGCTCTTTAAGCCAATATCTATCTTAGGACCGTAAAAAGCACCTTCTCCCTCTGCAATTTTATATTCTACTCTTAAGGATTCTAAAGCATTTTTCAAAGAAAGAGTTGCCTTTTCCCAAATTTCATCACTTCCCATATATTTTTCTGGACGAGTTGAAAGAGTTATATCAAGATCTTTTAACCCAAAGGAATTTAACATAAAGAAAGCAAAATCTAAAATTTCCTTTATCTCATCTTCTAACTGTTCAGGAGTACAAAATATATGAGCATCATCCTGAGTAAATCCCCTTACCCTTTGAAGCCCATAAAGAACTCCTGATTTTTCATATCTATAAACTGTTCCCATCTCAAAAAATCTCAAAGGAAGATCTCTATAACTATGAATAAAAGACTTGTATATAAGAATATGCCCTGGACAATTCATTGGTTTTATTGCATAACTCTGATCTTCTATTTCTAAAAAGAACATGTTTTCTCTAAAATTATCCCAATGACCGGATCTTTTCCAAAGATCCATCTTTAAAACATGGGGAGTAATAACTGGAAGATATCCCCTTTTCAAATGTTCTTTTCTTTCAAACTCTTCAATAATCAATCTCAATATTGCTCCTTTTGGAGGGTAAAATATTAAACCTGGACCTGCCTCTTCAAAAATAAAGAATAGATTCAATTCCTTACCTAATTTTCTATGATCTCTTTTTAATGCTTCTTCTCTGTTCTTTAAATATTCTTCTAACTCTTTCTCAGTAAAAAAAGAAGTTCCGTAAATTCTTTGAAACATTGGATTTTTCTCGTCTCCCCTCCAATATGCTCCTGACAGATTGAGAAGTTTAAAATATTTTACCCTCCCTGTAGAGGGAAGATGGGGACCTTTACATAAATCTATAAAATCTCCCTGTTTATAAAAAGTTATAGGCTCTTTCTCTGGAATTTCCTCTAAAAGCTCGATTTTAAAATCCTCACCTAAATCTTTTAAAAGTTTCTTTGCCTCATCTTTTGATAGCTCAAATCTTTCTAAGGATAAATCTTTTTCTATTATTTCCTTCATCTTTTCTTCAATTTTCTTTAAATCTTCTTGAGTAAAGGGTTCCTTTTTATAAAAATCGTAATAAAATCCATCTTCTATAGCAGGACCAATACCTAATTTTACATCGGGAAATAATTCTTTTACAGCATTTGCCATAATATGAGAAGTTGTATGCCTATATATTTCCTTCCCCTCAGGAGTATCCCAATCCAATATTAACACCTCTGAATTATCCTGAGGAGTAAAAGAAAGATCACACATCTTATTATCAATCTTTGCTCCCAAAGCAATATTATCTAATCCTTTCTCTCTAACAGCTGAAAGTATACTTCCTTGACATTCCCAAAATTTATCCTTCCATTTCATCTTCCATGCCATATACTTCTCCTCCTTATCTTTAAAAATAAAACTCCCGCCCTAAAGGACGGGAGCACCGTGGTTCCACCTTAATTGGTTTTTTCTCACCCACTTTAATCTTTAACGGGATTACCCGTTTTTACTTACTCTCTCAAAGAGATTTCAGTAAAAAAGCTCTGAGGTGGTTTTCCCTTTATAAAGCTTAGAAGGACTCTCACCTTTTCCCTTCCTCTCTGAAAGCTTTAATAAAGGTACTCTCCTCTTCTTAGCTTTTCCTGTATGGTGGGCGCGGGTGGGATTGAACCACCGACCCCTACCGCGTCAAGATAGTGCTCTCCCACTGAGCTACGCGCCCTTTGAGTCAAATTATAAATTTTATAATTATTATAGTCAAGAAGAAAGTTTTGTAAGAAACTTATTTAAGATTATAATAGCGGATTGTTGATTTTTAATAATTTTTCTTTTATTTCTCTTAACATTTCCTTGAATCAATACTTTTTCTGCCTCAATAGTAGAAAATCTTTCATCAACAAAATGTACTGGTAATGAAAAATTTTTTTCTAATAACATGCCTATCTTTTTTATTTGTAAGCTCCTTTGAGTTTCTTCTCCTTTTAACGAAATAGGTAATCCTAATACAAAACCCCTAATAGAATAATCTTTAGTTATTTTCATTATAAGATTTAAGAATTCTTTTTTACCTTTATTCTCAAAAACTCCTAATCCTTGGGAAATAATTCCTAAAGGATCAGAAATTGCCAATCCTATATACTTTTCTCCCCAGTCAATAGCTAACCATCTTCCCATGATCATCGCTGTAACCAATCCATTAATACCTTTTCAATCATTTCTAAATTTTCAATTTTATTTACATTTATTTGAGCAAAAGTATCACTTCCTCCTCCTTTTCCATTTAACTTCTCATTTAATATCTTAACAATATCTTTAGCAGAAATTCCTTTCTTAACAAAGCTTGGAGATAACATAACAATTATCGAAGTCTTATTCTCTTGATCTACTCCAAGAATAATTAGACTATTAGGTTTTTTACTTTTTAGATAATCTCCTAATCTTCTTACTAAATCTAAGGATGGTAAATTAACTTTTTCAATAAAAATATTTATATTGTCTTTTTCAATTACCCTTCCTAATACTCTTTTAGCTTCGTACTCCAAAATTAAGTTCTCAAGATTTTTAATCTTACTCTCTTTTTCTTCCAAAATTTCTAATACTTTTATTAATTTTTGATTTAAATCCTCTAAATTATTAACTCTCATAATTTCGTAAATATTATTTAATGTTTTCTTTTGAGAATTAAAGTATTCCCATGCCTTTAGCCCACATAATGCAAATATTCTTCTTATACCACTTCCAATACCTTCTTCTTTTGTTATAACAAATATTCCAATATCTCCTGTAAATTCTACATGGGTTCCTCCACAGAGTTCCATGCTTATATCATCTATTTTAATAACTCTCACATCTTTTTGATATTTTTCAGTAAATAAAGCTAAAGCCCCCATATCCTTAGCTTTATCTAAAGTAGTATAAATTTTCTCTACATTATAATTAGAAACTATATAAGTATTTATTATCTTTTCTATTTCTTCAATCTCTGATAAACTTAAAGGTTGATAATGAGTAAAATCAAATCTTAAAAACTCAGGAGAAACAAGAGATCCTGATTGCATAACATGATTTCCTAAAACCTTTCTTAAAGCAAAATGTAAAAGATGAGTTGCAGTATGATGTCTCTGAACTGCTTTTCTCAAATCTTCATCAACTTTTGCAATAACTTCCATCCCTTCTCTTAATTCTCCTTTAATCACTTTCCCTTTATGAACAAAAAATTTCTCTCCTAACTTCTGAACATCATCAACAATAACCTCTAAATCTTCACCGATTATTAAGCCTTTATCTGATACTTGTCCCCCACTTTCTGCATAAAAAGGGGTTTTATCTAATATAAAATGGACCTCTTCTTCTGGTTTAATAGTATTTCTATGTTTTCCTTGAAGGAAAAATAATACTTTAGATTTAGACTCCAACATTTCATATCCTACAAATTCAGTAGAGGGAATCTCTTTTAACTGATAAATTTCATTATCAGAGAGATTTATCCATATATTTTCAAGTTTTTCCTCTAAAGATACCCTTGCTTTTCTTCTTTGCTCTTCCATTGCTTTATTAAAACCTTCTAAATCTACCTTCCATCCCTTTTCTTGAGCTATCTCAAGGGTCAGTTCTAAAGGGAATCCATAGGTATCATAAAGTTTGAAGACAAAATCTCCTGATAACTCTGAAGTTCCTTCTCTTGATACAGAATCTAAAAGATATAGACCTTGTTCCAAAGTCTTTAAAAATTGTTCTTCTTCTCTCTTTAATATCTTCATTATGAAATCCTTTTTAGAAATCAATTCAGGATAGAAGGATTCCATAATTTCAATAACCTTGGGAACTAAATTATATAAGAAAGGTTCTTTGATCCCTTTTTCAAAAGCCTTTCTTTCCGCTCTTCTAATTAATCTCCTTAAAACATAACCTCGTCCATCATTAGTAGGAACAACACCATCTCCCATCAAGAAGGTTACACTCCTTATATGATCGGAGATTATTCTTTCTATTGCTCTGTCCTCTTGAGAGAGTAATTTTCTTACCTCCTGAATTAATGGCTGGAAAAGATCCGTTTCGAATACATTATCTACTCCTTCTACAATAGTAGTTATTCTTTCTAATCCCATACCAGTATCAATATTTTTTTGAGGAAGAGGACTCATCTTTCCTTGCTCATCCATATAATAAGTCATAAACACAAGATTCCAAATTTCCATAAACCTATCACAGGGATCTCCAGGTTTACAATTTTCTTCCTCTTTATTCTTAGGTCCAAAATCGTAATAAATTTCAGAACATGGACCACAAGGTCCTGTAGGTCCAGGTGGTCCCCAGAAGTTATCCTCTTTCCCCAATCTAACTATTCTTTTCTCGGGAATTCCAATATGTTTATTCCATATTTCGAAAGCTTCATCATCTTCTTCAAAAATAGAAACCCATAAAGAAGATAAAGGTAATTGAAGGTATTTTATAAGAAACTCATATGCAAATTCTATAGCTTCTTTTTTAAAATAATCTCCCAATGAAAAATTTCCAAGCATTTCTAAAAAAGTAAGATGACGAGGTGTAAGACCAATTCTCTCTATATCTGTAGTTCTAAAACACTTTTGAACTGTGGTTATTCGTTTTGCTGGAGGTGTCCCTTGACCCAAAAAATATGGTTTAAAGGGAACCATTCCTGCAGTGGTAAAAAGTAAAGTGGGGTCATCAGCAGGAACTAAAGAAGCACTGGGGAGATGTAAATGTCCCCTTTCTACAAAATATTTGATAAATTTTTCCCTTATCTCTTGGCTTATTCTCATCTTTAAAATTTTAAATTATTATTAAAAAATCCCCGCTGTGCCGTAACGCTACATGCCTTTGCGCCCTCTTCCTCACACTTTTTAAGCCTCACCTATTTTGGTTATGTAGCTCATAAGAGCCGCAATCCCAAATAGGATATTGGCTTACTTAGAAAAGGTGTTGAGCCAAGGACACGTTCGCATCACGCACACAGCAGGGCTCTCTATTTCATATATAGCATTTTTTAAGTTTTTTTTCAAGTTCATTCTCTAAACTACTTTAAGGGAATTGTGGATGGAATTTTTTGCATTAATAAACCTATACGGACCTTTGTCATAGCCATTAGCTGAGGTTCCACTTTATCACCCAAGGACTCAATCTTCTTAAAGACATTTAATGCATCAAATAATTTCCCTTCCTCTTCAAATATAGATCCCAAAATATACAAAGCTTGGGGATTTTCTTTATTTTTTCTTAAAATTTCATTTATATCCTTTTCTGCCTTCTTAAATTCTCTGATTCTAAAATATTCCATAGCTCTATTCATATAGAATTCATCTTCACTTTTACATAAATTTTTAGCTCTGTTAAAAGCTGAAATATAATAGGAAAAACCTCTTTTCTCTTGAATTATTCCAAGTTTTAGCCAAATTTCCATTCTATTTGGATATTTTTCGGTAAGTTTTTTAACCTCAATTTCTGCCTTTTCATAGTTTTTTTCTTCTATTAACTTGTCTACAGAAGATAATGCATTTAAAAATTCTTCTTCTGGAGTTTTATAAAAGGTAAAGAATAAAATTATACCAATTAAAATAGCCCCTAATAAACTTGTATATATTAAAATTTTTCTCAATTTTCTTCTTCTTTCTAATGCAACTATTTCTAATATATGCCACCACCAGTATTCCTTAGGATAAGAGGATGCTTTTGAGATTAATAAAGAATTTTTTAGTCCTTTATCAAATACTTTCAAGTTTGATTTAACTAAAGAATCTATTTCTTTAATTCGAACTAGCTCGGGCTCTATAGGTACTTTTAATTTATTTAATTCCTCAATTAAATCTTGTATCTCCTGTCTAAGAATTATAAACTTCTCACATTTTTCTTGTAGTTTTATAGAATTAGGAACAATTATATCTCCTATAATTTTTCTAATATCTTCCAGTTTTTTTCTTAAATTTTCCAATGGACTTTCCTTCATATAATTCCTCCTATCCTAATATTATAACTACCGCTACAGCATATTTATTAGAGTGAGATAAACTAACCTTAATATCTTTAATTCCTCTTCTTACTGCCTCCTCTAAGGCTTTATTCTTTAATCTTATCTCTGGTTTTCCATTTATTCCTGTTAATACTTCCACATCCTTCCAGCACCAGCCATTAAATCTTCCCCCCAATGCCTTAATGAATGCCTCCTTCGCAGAAAATCTTGCAGCAGTGGATGGAAATATATCCTTTTTAGTATTTATCTGTTTTCTTTCTTCAACAGAGAATATTCTTTCTAAGAAATTTTTATATTTCATAACTATTTCCCTTACTCTATCAATTTCTATGATATCTAAGCCAACACCAATTATTTTCAAATTCTCTTCCATATACTACTCCACCGTAACAGACTTAGCTAAATTTCTTGGCTGGTCAATTTCTCTTTTTAATTCGTCAGCTACATAATAAGCAAAAAGCTGTAAAGGAATTGTCACGAAAAAAGGATAATATTTTGGAACAAATTTAGGAACATATATAACATCCTTTGCTATATCCAAAATCTTATCATCTTCTTCACTTGCGATAACAATAATTGGTGCTTTTCTTGCTTTAACCTCTTCTAAATTCGAAAGGATTTTATTATAGGTTTCATCTTGAACTGCAATTGCCATGACTGGTGTATTTTTATCTAATAAAGCAATAGGTCCATGCTTCATTTCTCCTGCGGAAACTCCTTCAGCATGAACATAAGATATTTCTTTAAGTTTTAAAGCTCCTTCCAAAATTAATGGAAAATTCTTTCCCCTTGCTATATAAAGAAAATTCTCCATTTTTGAATATTTAATTGCCATTTCTTTTATTAGATGAGATTCGGATAAAATTTTTTCTATATATATAGGTATTTTTCTTAAATTTTCCCAGTCTATATCATTTTCTCCATATACTTTTTGTTTTATGTATTCTCTCAAAAGATAAATAAAAGCTAGTTCTGCTATAAAAGTCTTTGTTGCTGCTACACCTATTTCTATTCCTGACCTTAAAAATAAATTCCAATCACTTTCTCTTGCAATGGTACTTCGTGGATTATTAGTTAGAGAAAGAATTTTTGCTCCCTTTTCTCTAGCTAATCTTAATGCTGCAATAGTATCAGCAGTCTCTCCTGACTGACTTATTGCAATAAAAAGGGTTTTCTCATTTATTTTAGGTTTTCTATATCTAAATTCAGAAGAATAATCAACTTCGACATAATATGGTAATTCTTCCTCCCAAAGATATTTTGCAAAATATCCTGCATGATAAGAAGTTCCGCAGGCAACTACAAATATTTTATTTATCTCTTTCCATAAATTCTTATCTTCTTCAAAATCTTTAAAATAGAAAAAATTCTCATTTTTTTCTATCCCTTCAGAAAATATTTCTCTTAACACTGCAGGCTGTTCATATATTTCTTTTAACATATAATGAGAATACCCACCTTTATCAACAGAAATTTTTTCCTTTGGAATTTTAACTGGTTTTAAATCTATTTTATATAAATTATTTTTTAGATTATAAATCTCCACATTTTTAGGATTAAGAATTATTAATTGATCATCTTCAGGAAAAATATAATTATCTACCCAAGTAGAAAGTGCAGGAATATCAGAAGCAATTAGTACCTCTTCCTCTCCCATTCCAACTATTAAAGGACTTTGTCTTTTAATTCCGTAAAGGGTTTTTGAATTCTTTTTATCCAATATTACCACAGCAAAAGAACCTTCTAATTTTTCAATTACTTTTCTAAAGGAAAAAACAATATTTTCTTCTAAAAATTCCTCTATAAGATGTACTATAACTTCTGTATCTGTTTGACTTCTAAATTTATGACCTTTAGATATCAAATATTCTTTCAATTCTTTGTAGTTTTCAATTATACCATTATGAACCACAATAAAACGCCCATTACAGTCTATATGAGGATGAGCATTATCTAAAGTAGGCTCTCCATGGGTTGCCCATCGAGTATGTCCAATACCGATATAACTTTTTTCGTTGCTATCAACAATCTCTTCCAACTGTTTTACTTTTCCTACAACCTTTTTAATCTTTATTTCTCCATCTACTAAGGTTGCAATTCCTGCGGAATCATATCCTCTATATTCTAACATTTTTAATCCCTTTATGATAAAAGGTACACATAAATTTCTTCCCACATAACCAATTATTCCACACATATTTCTCCTCCTCATAATATTATTTTTATGAGAAGGAGACTTCCTTACTCACCTTACTACTGGAAACCTTTTGTCCTGATGGTCACCCACCAGTTTTGTCAGTTTCCTTTAAGGTAGGTAGTAACTACCTGGAGGCATCCGCCGAAAATCTCGATAAACCTCCACCTCGTCAACTTATCCCATAAGGGATAAGTCCAGGCGCTTAAATTAAAAATGAAATTATCTCTTTTTTAATTTTTTTCATATGTTCCTCTAAAAGGCTTTCAGGAACATCTCCTTCCAAAGTGATTCTTAAAATAGAAGACTCTGTTCCTGAGAATCTTACTATATATCTAATATTATTTTCCTTTATCACCCCCTTAACTAACTCTTCAAAGTCTTTTATTTTTTCTTTTGGATATTTTTTATTTAAAGCTAAATTTTCAGTTATTTGAGGATATTGAGGAATAGAATTGGCTAACTTTTCTAATGATTCATTCTCTTCTTTTAAAATCTTTAAAAGAAAAAGAGAAGTTAAAAGACCATCACCTGTAGGTAGATAATCAAATAAAATGACATGCCCTGAAGGTTCTCCTCCAAGATTTAGTTGATTATTTAATATCTCTTCTAAAACATATCTATCTCCAACCTTAGCTCTTATAAGAGAAATATTTTGTTTTTTAAGAAATTCTTCAAGTCCACAATTTGTCATAATTGTTCCAACTATAGTATTCTTTTTAAGCTTATCTTTATTCTTTAAATATAAAGCGATAATTCCAAGAATCTTATCTCCATTAATTATAGAGAAATCTTTGGAAAAAGCAAAAACCCTATCTCCATCCCCATCAAAAGTAAATCCAATTGTTGCACCAGAATTCTTAAAATTCTCAAGACCTTTCTCAGGATAAACTGCCCCACACTCTTTATTTATATTTGTACCATCATAATTATGATTTACAGCGAATACCTCTGCACCTAACTCTCTATATAATTTAGGAGCGATATCAGAAACAGAACCATTAGCACAATCCAAGAAAATCTTCCATCCTCTCAGATCTAAATCTATAATACTCTTAAGAAATTCCTTGTAAAGATCTTTACCTTCAGGAAATTCTGTTCTTTTTCCTATTTTCCCCTCTACATGTGAAAGGGATTCAGATCTAAGTAATCTTTCTATTTCATCTTCAACCTTATCTGGAAGTTTTAAACCATTTTTTCCAAAGATTTTAATACCATTATACTCTACGGGATTATGAGATGCAGAAATCATTATCCCTGCAGATATACTCTCTAAATTTTTAACAAGATATGCAATTCCCGCTGTAGGAATAATTCCCACATCTAATGTATCTACACCCATGGATAATATTCCTGACTGTAAAGCAAAATTTAGCATATCTTTTGAAATTCTTGTATCATAACCTATAACTATCTTCCCCTTCTCTTCTTCCAAATATCTAGCCAATACTTTTCCCAGCTTCAGAACAAATTCTGGTGTTAATTCCTCATTAACTTTCCCTCTTATTCCATCAGTTCCAAAGATTTTATTCATTATAAATCTCTCCTTTCTTCCTCAATAATCACCCAAGGAAAAGTCTTAATAAATTTTCTATTTTCAAAAAGGGTTTCTATTTTAAAATCTTTCTTAACTTTTCCTTTAATAATTATTCTGCTTTTTTCCTCAGGAATACCAGTAAAACTTATCACATTATATTTATAATTTTCAAACTCTAATATATATGCTGAAACTGTTGTCCCCACAATAGTATAGGGATCTCTAACTTCTCCTTTAAGTTCTACCATTTTTGAGTTGAAAGAATCTGGATTTTCTATAAGCCTTTTCCATTTCTCTCTCCAGGGAGAATCTAACCACCATAGATAAAAACTATGCCCCCCAAAAATCAAAAATAATAAACCCAAAATTATATAAAAAGCTTTTTTGAATTTCATAAATTTATACTATATTATAATAGAAATCTTCTCCCCACAAAAGATACATAAGTTGTTATTTATTAAAAGATTTTTCTTAATAGTATAACCATCTCTTATAATAAGTTGATTCTTACATTTAGGACAATAAGTTGCAGAAGTTTCTAAATCCCACACATTGCCTAAATAAACATAATTTAATTTTTCTTTAGCTATGGAATAAGCTTTTAGCATAAATTCCAAAGATGTTGGAGGAAGATTAAATTTATAAGCAGGAAAATATCGAGAAAAATGAAGGGGAATATTTTTATCTATATCTGCAATCCAATCAACTAACTCTTTAATTTCCTCATCCTTATCGTTCCAAGTGGGAATAATCAGAGTAGTAAGTTCAATGTGAATACCCTTTTTGTAAGCCAACAATATGGTATTTAAAACTTTATTCAATTTTCCATTGCATAATTTAGAGTAAAAATCCTGATTAAAAGCTTTCAAATCAATATTCATAGCAGATATATATGGTGCCAATTCTAAAAAAGGTTCCTCTTCAATATAACCATTTGTTACTAAAACATTTTTTAAATCTTGTTCCTTAGCAATTTGGGAGGTCTCTAATACAAATTCATACCATATAAAGGGCTCATTATATGTATAAGCAATACCAAAAGATCCATAAGATTTAGCAATTGAAACTAGTTTAATACTATCAATTTTCTCTAGTTTTAATTCCTCAGGAAGAACTTGAGAAATACCCCAATTCTGACAATAGGGACATTTAAAATTACAACCTACAGTTCCAACTGATAAAATATATTTCCCTGGATGAAAGTGATATAATGGCTTTTTTTCGATAGGATCTAATGCTATAGAGCTTATAAGGTTATAATTAAGAGAGTATAGAATACCATTTCTATTTTCCCTTACACCACATACTCCTCTTTTTTCTGATGATATTAAACAATGATTTGGACAGAGATAACATTGAACTTTTTCATCTTCTAATTTTTTGTAATATAAAGCTTCTTTCATTCATTCTTTATATCTAGTAACTGTAAACTTATAAATTTTATAATCTTCTGAAGAATTAATACCTGCCTTTGCCAATGCAATTTCTAATTGTCTTTCAACCGTGTCTACTCCTTCAAGATCTGGCAAAAGAACTCCCCTTCTCCATCCTTTCTCTACTACAATACCAAATTTATTTGGATCTAATTCCTCTAAATTTTTTACTTCTTCTAAAGGGGAAAGAATATCTACAGAAAACTCCAAATCCTCTAATTCTTCTAAGCTTACAGGTGGAAACCTTGGATCTTTAAAAGCAGAACTTATAGCATTTTGTATAATTTCCTGGGCTAAATTTTCACATGTTGGTTGTATAGTCCCTATACAACCTCTAAGCTTGCCAGTTTTTGTATGAATAGAAACAAAGGATCCTCCTCTTCTTTTTAATTCTAAAGGTATATCTTCTGGAGGTTCCATAACTCTTTTCTCTTTTAAATATATCTCAATGGCTTTTTTAGCCAAAGAAATAATATAATCTTTTAACTCCATAATTAACGCTTTGAATATTGAGGAGCTCTTCTTGCTCTTTTTAAACCATATTTTTTTCTTTCTTTTTCTCTTGGATCTCTCTTCAGAAGTCCTTCTCTCTTTAATACACTTCTAAATTCTGGATTAAGAGAGGTAAGAGCCTTAGCAATACCATGAGCTAAGGCCTGAGCTTGTGCAGAAGGTCCTCCACCCATAGCATCTGCAATGATGTCAATCTGTTCTTTAATTCCTGTAATTTCTAAAGGTTTCTTAGCTAATACATGAAAAAGTACTCTTCCTCCAAAATACTCTTCAAGAGATTTATTATTTATAATTATCTTACCTTCACCCGGATAATGAAGCCAGACTTTAACTCTTGCAGTTTTTCTACTTCCCACATCATGAATTATTTTCTTTTCCTGAAGATTCCCTTCCAACATTTATCCCTCCTAAATATTTAATACCTTTGGTTGTTGAGCTTGATGAGGATGATCAGGTCCAGAATAAATTTTTAGTTTTTTAATCATCTTTCTGCCTAAGGAATTTTTAGGAAGCATTCCTTTTACTGCAAAATAAATAATTCTTTCAGGAAATTTGGCTCTCATCTCTTTAGCAGTGAAAGTTTTTACACCTCCAGGATATCCTGAATGTCTAAAATAAATTTTAGTATTTTCCTTTTTTCCTGTTAACACTACATCCTTAGCATTGATTACTATTACAAAATCTCCTGTATCCACATGAGGTGTATATATAGGCTTATGTTTACCTTTTAAAATTTTAGCAATTTCAGAAGCCAATCTTCCCAAAACCTTTCCCTTAGCATCTATTAGAAACCATTCTCTTTTTATCTCTTCTTTTTTTGCCATATAAGTTGACATTTTTGCTCCTCCTTTCCTAAGACTTTATAATATAATATAAATTTCTTCTTTCTGTCAATATTTCACATCGAAAAGATATAAACCTTGAGGTGGAGCACAGAAAGAAAATCTCCTTTCAAATTTTCTCTCTAAATATGAGCTCCATTCATTAATACTTTTTCTTCCACACCCTAATTCTACCATTCCCCCTACTAAAAATCTTATCATCTTTCTCAAAAAATAAGAAGCAGAAATATAAAAAACTAAGAATTGGTCATAAAATCTCCAATAAGAGTCTTCAACCTCAATTATTGTATTTTTATCTTCTTCATGAACACAGAAATTTATAAAATTGTGTTTTCCAATAAGTAGTTTTGCTGAAATACTTAAAATCTCTCTATTTAAGGGATATTTAATCCACCAAACAAAATCTTTTAAAAATAATGAGGGAAAAGCAGAGTTGTATATAATATAAATATATGACTTACTCTTTGCACTGTATCTTGCATGAAATTTTTCATCAACCCTTTCAAGATTTTTTAAAAACATATCTTCAGGAAAAAGAGAGCACAAAGCATATTTCAATTTATTTAGATCCCAATCCTTTGAAGATTTAAAACTTACAATTTGATTCAATGCATGAACCCCTGCATCCGTCCTTCCTGCACCAAGAACTTTTATATCTTCCTGAAAAAGATCTTTTAGTATTTTTTCTAATACCCCTTGAACTGTTCTTTTATTTGGTTGTTTTTGAAAGCCATAAAAATTTTTACCTATATAAGAAATAGTTAATTTCCAATTATACATGTTATAAACTTAATAAAAATACTGAAAGCAGGATTATAAAAGAAACATATAGAGTTTCTTTTCGTCCCCAATAAACCCTTTTATAACGAGTTCTACCCTTTCCTCCTCTATATCCTCTTGCTTCCATAGCTTCTGCCAACTCTCCAGCCCTCCTAAAAGCACTAAGAAAAAGAGGAATAATAATAGGTAATAGCTTTTTAGCTTGTTCAAGAAGATTACCCTTACCAAATTCTGCGCCTCTGGATTTCTGAGCTTTAATTATTTTGTCTGTTTCCTCTAAAAGTGTTGGAACAAATCTCAAAGCGATAGTCATCATCATTGAGAACTCATGTACAGGAAATTTAATAAAATTAAGGGGTTTTAAAATATCTTCTAAACCATGAGCCAATTCTAAAACAGAGGTGGTTAAAGTCAAAAGAGAGGTAATTATAACAAGGAAAATAAGTCTTGTAGACATAAATATAGCCATTTTAACTCCCTTTTCAGTTATATGGAAAATTCCATATCTTAGGAATACTCTTCCACCTTCTTCTCCAAAAAAGAAATGTACAATAAAAGTAAAAATAACTAAAAAATATAAAGGTTTTAAACTTCGAATAAAATATTTTAAAGGAATTTTAGACATAAATATTTCTAAAATAATAAATGCAAAGAATATCAAGTAAGAGATATTTAATTTCAAAAGAAATAGCAATATTATTAACCAAAAGGATGATATCAATTTGGCTCGAGGATCTAGAGTATGTAAAAAAGAATTAACTGGAATATATTGTCCTAAAGGAAAAGTTTTCAACGCTTCCATGATGCTAAATAACCTTTATATGCAAGAATTACTTCTACTATTTCATTTAATGTCCTATATCCCTCAATAGGATATCCCTTTTCTTCTAAAACTTTTACAATTCGAAGAATTTGAGGAAGTTCCAATCCCACTTCTATTAATTTTTGCTTTTCCCTAAATAAAAAATCAATAGGACCATCAAAAATAATTTCACCCTTATGTAATATTATCACTCTTTTTATCAAGGGGATAATTTCATCTAAATCATGGGAGACTATTATTAAAGTTCTATTTTCCTTTGCCCATCTATTGAAATATTGCATTAATTCTCTTTTTCCACGTGGATCCAAATTTGCAGTGGGTTCATCTAAAATTAAAACTTCTGGTTCCATTGCTAAAATACTTGCAATAGCTAATCTCCTTTTTTCTCCTCCAGATAAAGAAAAAGGAGATCTTTCTTTAATTATTTCATATTCTAATCCAACAATATCTAAAGCCTTATTAACAACTTCTTCAATTTCTTCCTCTCTGAATCCTATATTTCTTGGACCAAAAGCTACCTCTTCATAAACAGTCTCTCCAAAGAGTTGATGCTCAGGGTATTGAAAAACTAAACCTATAATTCTGCATATCTCTTTTATAGACCATTCTTTAATGTCTTTGCCCTTTAAATATATTTTTCCCCATGTAGGCTGTAAGAGTCCATTAAATAATTGGATTAGAGTTGATTTTCCTGATCCTGTTTCGCCTATGATTCCTATTCTTTCACCTTCATTAATAGAAAGAGAAATTCCTTTTAAGGCCAGTCTTTCCAAAGGTGTATCTTTTAAATAATAGAAACTTACATTATCTAAGAAGATCAAAGACATTCTCTTAATTCCTCAAGGGTTAAAATAGGATAATAAATATCTAATCCTCTATCCCTAAGAATCTTTGATAATTTTGTAACTAAAGGCAAATCTAAGCCCCATTGAAAAATTTCAGAATTTTGGCTAAAAATCTCTCTAGGAGTCCCCATTAATTTAATTTCCCCATTATCCAATATTATAACCTTTTCAGTTAAAATAACCTCTTCCATATTATGAGTAATTAATACTATAGAAATTTTCTCTCTTTCGTAGAGCTGTTTTATAATATTTAATATTTCTTTCCTTCCTTTGAGATCCAACATTGTAGTAGGTTCGTCTAAAATAATATATTTGGGGAGCATTGCCAACACCCCAGCTATAGCAACCCGCTGTTTTTGTCCCCCAGATAATAAATGAGGTGGGTAATTTCTATACTCATTCATTCCTACAGAAGAAAGAGCAAATTCTGTTCTCTCTTCAATTTCTTTTGGAGATAAGCCCAAATTCTCGCAACCAAAAGCTACATCTTCTTCTACTGTCATACCAATAATTTGATTATCTGGATTTTGAAAGACTAAACCAACCTTTTGTCTTATTTCCCAAATTCTATTTTCATCCTTTGTATTTATTCCATCAACAATTACATCTCCATACGTAGGAATTAAAAGTCCATTTATTAGACGGGCTAAGGTAGACTTACCAGATCCATTGGCTCCTACTATAGCCCAAAAAGAAGGAGAAGGTATTTCTAAACTCAAATTTCTGATAGCTACCTTCTCCTTTATAGTTTCATCTCTATATGTAAATGTTACTTTCTTTACTTCTATCATCTATACCAATTCAATTACTGCTTCCTGAGCAGCATCACCTCTACGAGTGCTTGCTTTTAGTACTCGGGTATATCCTCCATTCCTTTGCTGATACTTTGGAGCAATCTCTGTAAATATCTTTCTGACAATTTCTCTATCTTGAATCCAGCTATAAACTAACCTACGATTATAAATAGAATCTTCTTTCGCTAAAGTAATAATTTTCTCAGCTAAACGGGTAAGCTCTTTCGCCCTTGGATAAGTAGTCATGATTTTCCCATATTTAAAAAAAGAAAGTAATAAAGCTTTCAATAAGGCTTTTCTCTGAGGTGTAGGTTTACTCAACTTCCTATATGCTTTACGATGTCTCATCAGATTCCTCTCCTTTCATACTAGGCAATGAATAACCTTTTTCTTTTAACTTCTCCTTCAACTCTTGTAGAGATTTTTGACCAAAATTCTTTATATTAATTAATTCCTGTTCTGTTTTAGATATTAATTCATCAATAGTGTGAATTCCTGCCATCCTCAATGCATTATATGCTCGAGTAGATAACCCTAAATCTTCTAATGTTAAAATTTTCTTTTCCTCCTCTTTAATAACAGGAGGTTCTTCTTTCTTTATTTCTAAAAATAAATATTCTTGTTCTAAAATAAATCTAGCATGATCCATTAAGATTTTAGCAGCTTCCTTTAAAGCAACATCTGGAGAAAGAGAACCATTAGTCCAAATATTTATTACTAAGCGATCTAAATCTGTTCTTCTCCCAACTCGAGTTTTTTCTACTTCATAACTTACTTTTTTTACAGGTGAGAAAATAGAATCTAGGTTTATAACACCAATAGGCTGTCCTGGGATTTTATTTTCTTCTGCAGATACATAACCTCTTCCTTTTCTCACTTCTACCTCAATATAGAGAGGAACTTCCTCAACTAATGTAGCAATCACTAAATCAGGATTTATTATTTTTACATTAACAGGAACTTTGAAATCCTCAGCCTTAACAACCTTTGGACCAATAACATTCAATTGAAGGGTATGAGCCTCATTATCTTCAATTTTTACTACTAATTTTTTAAGATTTAATAATACTTCTAAAATATCCTCTTTCATTCCCTTATAAACATCCAATTCATGTCTTATTCCTTCTATTCTCACTCCAGTAACTGCTGCACCTTCTATAGAAGAAAGTAATATTCTTCTAAGAGAATTTCCAATAGTCCATCCAAAACCTCTCTCCAAAGGTTCTATAACAAATCTTCCGTAAGTTTCATCTAATTCTTCAATAAAAACTTTTCTTGTTTCTTCAATCAATTTATCTACCTCCTTAACGAGAGTAGAATTCAACTACCAATTGTTCTTGAATAGGAACATCTATTTCATCTCTTGCAGGTAATCTTAAAACCCTACCTTTAAGATTTTCGATATCTACTTCTAACCATGCAGGAACATATTTATTAGAAAAAGTCTCAAGAGCTTCTTGAACAGGGATAAGATCTTTCTCTACAATCTCAATAACATCTCCAATTTTAACATTATATGAGGGGATATTCACCTTCTTGCCATTTACAAGGATTTTTCTATGCAAAACCAATTGTCTTGCTTGATCTCTACTTAAAGCCCATCCAAGACGATAAACTACATTATCTAAACGAGTTTCTAATATCTGTAGAAGTCTCTCACCTGTTACACCCTTTCCTTTAGATGCTTCTTCAAAATATCTTCTGAACTGTCTTTCTAATACTCCATAAATTCTCTTTAATCTTTGTTTTTCTCTTAATCTCAATCCATACTCTGTAAGCTTTCTTTGGGTTCTACCATGTTGTCCAGGAACAGTTTTCCTTCTATCGAAGGGACATTTATTACCAAAACACTTTGTCCCTTTAAGAAATAATTTAATTCCCTCTCTTCTACATAAACGACAATCTGGTCCTGTATATCTTGCCATATTCTCTTTCCTCCTTTTTACACTCTACGTCTTCTTGGGGGTCTACATCCATTATGAGGTATAGGGGTGACATCTTTAATCAAATTAATTTCTAAACCTGCAGCCTGAAGAGCTCTAATTGCAGTCTCTCTTCCTGGACCTGGCCCTTTTACAAATACATCGACTCTCCTCATTCCATATTCTATAGCTTTTTTTGCTGCCATCTCAGCTGCAAGTTGTGCTGCAAAAGGAGTACCTTTTTTTGTCCCTTTAAACCCTGCTGTACCACCACTACCCCATGCAACAACATTTCCTGCAGAATCAGTTATTGTAACAATTGTATTATTAAAGGTTGCACTTATATGAGCAACCCCTTCAGGAATGATCTTCTTTTCTCTTCTTGGACCTCTAACTCTTCTTTTTTTTGCCATTAACTCTTTGACCTCCCAAAATTAAAATTTTATTTTTCTTTACGTCTTGCACCGACAGTCTTACGAGGACCTTTTCTAGTCCTTGCATTACAACGAGTTCTTTGACCTCTCACTGGTAAACCAAGTTTGTGTCTAATTCCTCTATAACATCCAATTTCTATTAATCTTCTAATATTGGAGGATACTTCCTGTCTTAAATCTCCTTCAACTTTATATTTGTTTTCAATCTCTTCACGTAGTCTGCTTATCTCTTCCTCTGTCAAATCCTTAACCCTTTTATTTGGATCTACCTTGGTCACTTCTAAAATCTTCTTACTTGTAGTGCGACCAATTCCATAAATATATGTTAAAGCAACATCAATTTTTTTATCTTTTGGTAAATCTACTCCTGCAATACGAGCCATTTATTATACACCTCCTTAACCTTGCTTTTGCTTATGTCTCGGATTTTCACAAATTACCATTACTTTACCTCTTCTTCTAATAATTTTACATTTCTCACATATTTTTTTAACAGAAGCTCTAACTTTCATCTTTAACCTCCTTATTACTTGATGAAAATCTATATATAATTCTTCCTTTAGTTAGATCGTAAGGAGATAATTCTACCTTTACCCTATCCCCAGGCATAACTCTTATAAAATTCATTCTCATTTTACCAGATACATAAGCTAATATTTCAAATCCATTATCAAGCTCTACCTTAAAAGTTGCATTAGGTAGAGCCTCTTTAACAGTACCTATAACTTCAATTACTTCTTTCTTAGTCATACATCCCCTTATTCTTCTTGAGTAAGAACTTTAGGACCATTCTTGGTGATTATTATAGTATGTTCAAAATGAGCGGATAGACTTCCATCAAGAGTAACGGCAGTCCATCCATCATCTAATATTTTTACTCTATAATCTCCCATTGATACCATAGGCTCAATCGCTAATGCTAATCCCTCCTCTAAAATTGGACCCTGACCAGGAGGTCCAAAATTAGGAATACTTGGAGGTTCATGTAGATTCTTGCCTATTCCATGTCCTGTGAAATCTTTTATAATATTAAAACCATTTCTTTCTACATATTCCTGTATAGCCCAAGATATATCGGACAAGTAATTCCCTACCCTTGCCTTTTCTATACCCTTCCACAAGGCAGATTCTGTAACTTCTATAAGTCTCAAAACCAATGGAGATACTTCTCCTACTGGATAAGTTTTTGCAGAATCTACATAAAAACCTTTGTATTCTAGTCCTATATCTATACTTACTATATCTCCATTTTTTAATTTTTTATTTTTCTTCGGTATTCCATGCACTATTTCTTCATTTATAGAGACACAAATTACTTCAGGATATCCCCTATATCCCTTAAATGCAGGTTTCGCACCGTATTCATAAATTAATTTTTCTACCTTACGGGATAACTCATAAGTGGAGATCCCTTCTTGAATATATCCTTCTAATTCTTTAAAGATTTGTGCTAAAATTTTTCCACCTATTCTCATAAAATCTATCTCTTCTCTAACTTTAAGCTCCATTACTAATCACCCTTAATATTTCCTGAGTCACAACCTTTTTATCTTTCTCTCCATCTATTTCATATAAAATTCCTTCTTTTTTATAATATTCTAACAATACTTGACTTTCCTTATAATAAGCATCAAGTCTTTTTCTAATAACCTCTTCAGAATCATCACTTCTTTGATAAAGCTCACCACCACAGGAATCACATTTATTATCTTCCTTAGGAGGCATTGATATCAAATTATAAATAGCACCACAATTCCTGCATACTCTACGTGCAGTTAACCTTTTTATCACAAGTTCATCAGATACTTTAAGATATACAACCTTTACCTCTGTATTCATTAAAAATTTCTTTAGTAATTCAGCTTGTGGAATTGTTCGAGGATAACCATCTAAAATAAATCCATCTGAGCAATCCTCTTTTGTTATCCTTTCTTTAACTACTTCCCAAACCAACTCATCGGGGACTAATTTACCTGCATCTAAATACTCTTTCACCTTTTTTCCCAAAGGTGTTTCATTTTTCACTGCTTCTCTAAAAATATCTCCAGTAGAAATGTGAGGAATGTTTAAAATTTCACTTATTTCCTTTGCATGAGTTCCTTTTCCTGCACCTGGAGGTCCAAAGAAAATCAATACCTTCATTTTAAAAACCCCTCATAACTTTTCATCATCATTTGAGCTTCTAAGGTTTTAATTGTATCCAAAACTACACCTACCATAATTAGAATGCTTGTTCCACCTAATTGAAATTCTGTAACTCCAGTGATTCTTTCTATAAAAGTAGGTATTAAAGCAATCAAACCCAAAAAAACTCCTCCGAAAAAATTAAGCCTATTTAAAGTATTTGCCAAGTATTCTTCTGTAGGTTTTCCAGGTCTTACTCCAGGAATAAATCCACCATATTTTTTAAAGTTTTCTGAGAGCTCATTAGGATTAAAAACAATAGATGCATAGAAATATGTAAAACCTAAAACAAGAAGGAAATAAAAAATAGGATATAAAAAGGAATTAGGTGAAAAAATATTAAGTATATTTTTTAACCATGAAATATTAGCAAATTGCCCTATAGTAGGTGGTATCATTAATATAGTTATTGCAAATATTATAGGAATAACTCCTGCTTGATTCAACTTTAAAGGTAGATATGTAGATTGACCCCCATAGACTCTTCTGCCTACAACCCTTCTAGAATATTGTACTGGGATCCTTCTTTCCGCACTTTCCTCCCATACTACTCCAACAATTATCGCAACTAGTAGCACAAAGAAAGCTATCACATTTAAAATTCCTATTTCACCTCTTTGTAGTAATAAAAATGTTCTTGCAATATCAGTGGGGAAACGTGCCAAGATGGATGCTAAGATTAATAAAGAAACACCATTACCTATACCATACTGTGAAATTTGTTCTCCCAACCACATTATAAAAGTAGTTCCAGCAGTTAATGTAATTACAGTAGTAAGAATATATACAAAAGTTAGCTGAGGAATAACCTTATAATTATGCATAAAAATAGTCAATCCAAAAGCTTCTATAGCTGCAAGAAGAACAGTTAAATTTCTTGCATAACGAGTAAGTTTTCTTCTTCCATCTTCTTCCTTCTTTAAAGCTCCTAAAGAAGGAAATACCACAGTAAGAAGTTCCATCATAATTGACGCATTAATATAAGGGGTAATACCCATAGCAAATATGGAGAATCTTGCAAGAGCCCCACCTGTAAATAAGTCTAAAAATCCAAGAAGTCCTTGAGATTTAAACAAATTACTCAATGCAACTCTATCTACCCCTGGAACTGGTATATGAGCTCCAAATCTATACACAGCAAAAATAAATAATGTGAATAATATTTTTTTTCTTAAATCAGGGAGTTTAAAAGCCCTTATTAAAGTATCAAACACTATTTAATCACCTCTACTTTTCCACCCGCTCTTTCAATTTTTTCTTGAGCTGAGGTACTGAAAGCATGAGCTTTTACAATTAAAGGTTTTGAAAGTTCTCCATCTCCTAAGATTTTTACCCCAAAATTAATTTTTTTTATAATTTTCCTTTGTAGCAATATTTCTGGATTTACCTCATCATTAGGATTAAAATTCTTTTCCAAAGTTTTTAAATTAACTAAAGTGTACTTCCTATATGGAGCATTTGGTATCCCACTAAGCTTTGGTAGTCTTCGGGTAAGAGGGGTTTGTCCCCCTTCAAAGCCTGGACGAGTACCATCTCCTGTTCTTGAGTTCTGTCCACTCATTCCTCTTCCTGCATATTTTCCCGAAGCGGAATATCCACAACCTACTCTTCTTGGTTTTTTTCTTGATCCTGGTTTTGGTTTTAGCTCAAAAAGTTTCAATTTTCTCCCTCCCCTTCTGAGGATTTCTGAGAAATTCCTATGATTTCATTTATTCTTTTTCCTCTCATCTTTGCTAATTCAGGTAGATCTCTTAAAGACTTTAATGCATTTAAAGTTGCTTGAGCTAAATTAACAGCAGTAGTTGAACCTAAAGATTTTGCCAAAACATTCTTTATCCCTGCCAACTCTAATACAGCTCTAGCAGCACCACCTGCAATAACCCCAGTACCAGGAGCAGCAGGTTTTAAAAGAATTTTAGAGGCTCCTAACTTCCCAATAACCTCGTGAGGGATGGTTCCTTTACTTATAGCAATCTTCACTGCATTCTTTCTTGCTTTTCTTATAGCCTTCCTAATAGCATCAGGAACTTCTGCTGCTTTTGCAATGCCTACTCCTACAGTTCCTTGTTCATCTCCAACTACAACTAAAGCTCTAAATCTTAAATTTTTACCTCCTTTAACAACCTTAGCTACTCTTCTAATCTCTATAACTCTTTCTTTAAAAATAGGTTCTAATTCTTTATTCAATTATTTTTCCCTCCCTACATTCTAAAATTCCAATCCTTCAGCCCTTGCACTGTCAGCAAGAGCTTTTATCCTACCATGATATAAAAATCCACCTCTATCAAAAACTACTTTCTTTATTCCCTTTTCTAAAGCTCTTTTCGCAATAGTTTTTCCTACTAATCTTGCTGCTTCTATATTATCTGTAGATTTTAACTGCAATTTTAATTCTTTTTCTAAAGAAGAAGCGGAAGCTAACGTATGTCCTTTGGTATCATCAATTATCTGAGCATAAATATATCTTAAGCTTTTATAAACAGATAAACGTGGTCTTTCAGGAGTTCCAAATACTTTTTTCCTTATTCTTGAATGTCTTATCTTTCTTTTTTCTTTTCTAGACTCTTTATCAATCATTATATATTACCTCCTATTTTTTACCTGCCTTACCAGCCTTTTGACGGATTTTTTCACCAAAATATCGAATACCTTTTCCTTTATATGGTTCTGCAGGTTTAATACTTCGAATATAAGCAGCAAATTGACCTACCTTCTCCTTATCTACTCCTCTAATTGTTATCTTAGTATTATCTTCTACATTTATACTTAATTCTTGAGGTATTTCCAATTCTACAGGATGAGAAAAGCCTAAATCCATAACTAGTTTATTCCCTTGAATTCTTGCTCTATATCCTGTGCCTTGTATTTCCAATTTTTTCTCAAAACCTTGAGTGACTCCAATAATCATATTATTAATTAAAGCTCTTGTTAATCCATGAAGAGCCTTTGAAAATTTCTCATCATTAGGTCTTTCTACTATTAATTGATGATCTTGAGTTTTTATTGATATTAAGGGGTGAAAATCTTTTTCTAGAACCCCTAAAGGGCCCTTCACTCTTAAACTGTTCTTTCCTATGAATTCTACTTCTACTTTTTCTGGTATTATTATTGGTTTTCTACCTATTCTTGACATGTTATCTTCCTCCTTCACCAGATCATACAAAGGATTTCACCGCCAATACCCAACATTCTTGCTTCTTTATCAGTCATTATTCCTTTAGAAGTAGATATAATAGCTATTCCTAATCCACCAAGAACCTTGGGTATTTTATCTTTACTCACATAGTACCTTCTTCCAGGTTTACTAACTCTCTTCACTCCTTGTATTACTGGTACTTTATTAACATATTTTAAATATATACGGATAAATTTCTTTGGTTCTTCTCCAAAAACTTCATATTTATCAACATATCCTTCTCTTAATAAAAGTTCTGTTATACTAAGTTTCAGTTTTGAAAAAGGAATATCAACTATGGATTTTTTTCTCTGATTCGCATTGTTAATTCTAACTAACATATCTGCAATAGGATCTGTAAGTGTCATAGCAAAACCTCCTACCAACTCGCCTTTCTTACTCCAGGAATTTCCCCTTTAAGAGCTAATTCTCTAAAGCAAAGTCTACAAAGACCAAATTTTCTTATATATCCTCGGGGTCTTCCACAAATTTTACATCTATTATATTCTCTAACTTTAAACTTTTTTGGTTTCAACCATTTAACAATTTGTGATTTTTTTGCCACAATTTCCTCCCTCTCTTTAAGTTTTTATTTTTTAAAAGGTATACCAAAAAGAGATAAAAGCTCTTTCGATTCCTCATCAGTCTTTGCAGTGGTAACTATAGTAATATCCATTCCTCTTATTTTATCAATTTTGTCATATTCGATCTCTGGAAAAATTAATTGTTCTTTTATTCCAAGGCTATAATTACCTCTACCGTCAAAAGAATTAGATGAAACACCTTGAAAGTCCCTTACTCTTGGAAGAGCAATATTTATCAATTTATACAAAAAGGAGTACATTCTATCTCCTCTTAATGTTACCTTTAATCCTATGGGCATACCTTTTCTTAGATGAAAATTTGATATCGACTTTCTTGCCCTTCTAACTAAAGGCTTTTGACCTGTAATTATTGCTAAATCCTTTGCTGCAGATTCAATAGCAGAGGGATTTTGAATAGCATCACTAACTCCCATGTTTACTACTATCTTTTCTAAGCGAGGAACAGCCATGGGATTTTTATATCCAAATTTTTTCATCATCTCTGGAATAATTTCCTCTTTGTATTTTTGTTTCAGAATTTCCATATATATTCCCTCCCTATTATACACGATCAATAATTTCATTACACTTTTTACATACTCTTACCTTTTGTCCTGTTTCTAAAAAAGAATAATTAATTCTTGCTGGTTGATTACATCGAGGACAAATTAGCATAACCTTACATCTATAAATTGGGGCAGGTTTTTCAATTATTCCTCCTTGTCTATTTTTAGGTGTGGGTCTTGTATGTTTTTTAACAATATTTATTCCTTCTATAACTACTTTATCTTCCTTGGGAAGAATACTTAGAACCTTTCCCCTTTTCCCTTTATCTTTACCTGATATTATTAATACTAAATCTCCCTTTTTAAGATTAAATCCCATAATCCTTCCTCCTTATATAACTTCAGCAGCTAAGGAAATAATCTTCGTAAAATTTTTATCTCTTAATTCCCTTGCCACTGGTCCAAAAACTCTTGTTCCTCTTGGATTTCCCTGTTTATCAATAATAACAGCAGCATTATCATCAAATCTTACATAAGATCCATCTTTCCTTCTTATTTCTTTTCTTGTTCGAATAACAACTGCATAAACCACATCACCCTTTTTAACATTTGCCCTGGGAATGGCATCCTTAACACTTGCAACAATTATATCCCCTACTTCTGCAATACCTTTTTTCCCTAACACTCTGAAACACATTATTTCTTTAGCTCCACTGTTATCTGCAACAACTAATTTAGTTTGAGGTCGAATCATTTATACCACCTTCCTCCATTACTTCTTCTATTGTAGGGAGAGATTCTCCTTTTCTTAATATTTTCACTAATCTCCATCTTTTTTCTTTACTTAAAGGTCTTGTTTCTTGAATTAAAACAAGATCTCCCTCTTTTGCCTCTTGTTTTTCATCATGAACCTTATATTTTTTTAACTTTTTAATTGTCTTTTTATATAAAGGATGTGAAAAAGTAGTTTCTACAAGAACTACAATAGTTTTTTGCATTTTTGCACTTATCACTCTACCAACCATTTCTTTTCTTTTACCTGTCATAATTTCCTCTCCTTATTCTAAGATTTAAACTCTCGTTCTCTTAGTATTGTGAGTATTCTCGCTATATCCTTTTTAACTGATTTTATCCTATGAGGATTTGTAATACCTCCAGTCCTAATTTGAAATCGAAGATTAAAGAGTTCAAGTCTAAGTTTTTTTAACTCTTCTTTTAATTCATCGTCAGTTTTTTCTCTCAATTCTCTTGCTTTAGCCATAATTATTCACCACCCAATTCTCGAGATATAAAGCGAGTTTTAATAGGAAGTTTAGTTCCTGCTATTCTTACCGCTTCTCTTGCATCCTCTTCTGGTATACCTGCTATCTCAAAAAGAATAGTCCCTGGCTTCACAACAGCCACCCAATCTTTTATATCACCTTTACCACCACCCATTCTACTTTCAGCAGGTCTTGCAGAAACAGATTTGTCTGGAAATATTCTAATCCACACCCTTCCATTCTTTCCTGCATAACGAGTAAGAGTTCTACGAACCGCCTCTATCTGCTCACTGGTTATCCATGCTGGAGCTAAAGCTTGAATTCCGTAATCACCAAAGACTACTCTATTTCCACGACTTGCCTGACCTTTTAATCTACCACGATGTTGTTTTCTATATTTAACTCTTTTAGGCATCAACATCGTAATCCACCTCATCTCTTTCAAAATCTTCTTCAAGTAAAATTTCAGAAGTAGTAGTAGGAATCTCTTCCATAGCTTCTTTTCCTAATTCTGGTTTATCACCATGATAGATCCAAACCTTTACTCCAATCACTCCTGAAATAGTTTTTGCTTCTGCAAAACCATAATCAATATCTGCCCTTAAGGTTTGAAGAGGAATTCTTCCTTCTCTAAACCACTCTGATCTTGCGATTTCAGCTCCATTTAATCTTCCAGAGCACATTACTTTTATTCCTTTTGCTCCCGCTCTTAAAGCCCTATTCATTGCTTGCTTCATTGCTCTTTTATAATTCACTCTTCTTTCAATCTGAGCAGCAATATTTTCTGCAACTAACTGAGCTTCAAGTTCTGGATTTTTTATTTCTTTTACAGATATAAAAACATTCTTTCCTGTCAATTTTATTAAGTTTTTTCGTATATTTTCTATCTCCATACCTCCCCGTCCTATGAGCATTCCAGGTCTTGCGGTATGGATAGTAATATCTACTCTATTTGCCACTTTTCTTTCTATTTCGATTAATGAAACTCCTGCTTGAAAATAGCTGGTTTTAATATAATTTCTAATTGCCCAATCTTCATTTAAAAGTATAGAATAATCTTGTTTTGTTGCAAACCAATGACTTTTCCACTCTTTTATAATACCTAGTCTAAAACCATAAGGGTGTGTTTTTTGTCCCACTTTATCCCTCCTCTTTTTCCTGTACGAATATAACTATATGACTATTTCTTTTCTGAATAATATCAGCCCGCCCTCGAGCTCGTGGATTAATTCTTTTCCATCTTGGCGCCTCATTTATCCATGCACGAGAAATATAAAGTCTATCTCCCCTCAATCCAAAATTATGTTCCGCATTTGCCTTTGCAGATCTTAAACATTTTAATATAAAATATGCAGCTTTAAGAGGTAAAGCTTCTAAAATTGCTTCCGCCTCATTTACCATTTTTCCTCTCACTAAATCTAATACCCTTCTTGCTTTATATGGGGATACTCTTATATATTTACTTTCCGCCTTTACTTCAAACATTTAAAATTACCTCCCCTACTTGATAGCTGTAATTCGAGCTGTGGGAATTCTATGTCCTGTAAAAGTACGAGTAGGAGCAAATTCTCCTAATCTATGCCCTATCATATTTTCTGTAATATAAATAGGAATATGTTTCCTTCCATTATAAACTGCAATAGTATGTCCTACCATCTCTGGCACTATTATAGATCTTCTTGACCAAGTCTTAATTATTCTCTTTTCTCCTTTTTCATTCAACTTTCTAATTTTTTCAAGAAGTGTTGGATCTATATAAGGTCCCTTTTTTAATGATCGTCCCATAAACCTTCACCTCTACTTTATCTCTTTCTTTTCATTAGCTCTTTGAACAATAAACCTATCTGATGGCTTTCTCTTCTTACGAGTTTTATATCCTAAAGTAGGCTTACCCCAGGGAGTAAGAGGACCTGGATGCCCAATAGGTGCTTTACCCTCACCACCACCATGAGGATGATCTACAGGATTCATTGCAGAACCTCTAACATGGGGTCTTCTTCCCAGCCATCTATTTCTTCCTGCTTTTCCTAAAATAACATTCTTATGATCAATATTTCCTACCTGTCCCACAGTTGCTCTACATCTTAAATCAAAGAGCCTTATTTCTCCAGAGGGAAGACGAACATAAGCCCAATTACCTTCCTTCCCAAGAATCTGTGCAGATGTTCCAGCAGCTCTTACCAATTGTCCTCCTTTTTCAGGATAAAGCTCTAAATTATGTATTAGAGTTCCATCAGGAATATTCTTAAGAGGAAGGTTATTTCCAATTTTTATATCTACATTCTCCCCGGAAATTACTGTATCTCCAACTTTTAAACCCTCAGGTGCTATAATATATCTTTTTTCTCCATCTAAATAACATAACAATGCAATTCTTGCAGATCTATTAGGATCATATTCTATACTTATCACTTTTGCCGGGATATTATCTTTATCCCTTTTGAAATCAATTATTCTATAAAGTCTTTTATGTCCTCCTCCTCTAAATCTTACAGTTATATGACCAAAATTATTCCTTCCTCCAGATTTTTTTAAAGGAACCACTAAAGATTTTTCTGGTTCCTCTTTTGTTATCTCAGAAAAATCGGGAAGAAGAGCATGTCTTGTTCCCGGTGTAATAGGTCGTAATTTTTTAAGTGGCATAACAATACCTCCTATACTCCACTAATCAGTTCAATTTTATATCCTGGTTGTAAAGTTACAATGGCCTTTTTTCTTACCGAAGTATAACCTTGCGACATTCCCAACCTTCGTAATTTTGGCTTTTCATTTATAATTGCTACCTTTTTCACTTTAACCTTAAAAATTTCTTCTATTGCCCTTCTAACGTCAATTTTATTGGCATCTCTTGCTATTTCAAAAACATATTTTCCATACTTTGATAAATCAGTACTTTTTTCTGAAATTATAGGTCTCAAAACTACAAGATATGGGTCTTTCATTTTAAAAATGCCTCCTCTAAAACAGGTATTGCATCTACAGTTAGGATCAAATAATCATATTTTAATAAATCATAAACATTTAAGCAAGAGGCAATCATTGTTTTTACATTTTTAATATTTGATGTTGCTCTTTTTATAAATTCATTTTTCTGAGAAAGACTTACAAGAACAGAAGAATTATTTAATCCAAAATTCTCCAAAATCTTCACAAATTCCTTTGTTTTTGGTTGGGAGAGTTCTATTTTATCTAAAATTATAAGATTATTCTCCTTTAGTTTTGTAGATAAAGCAGATCTAATAGCTAATCTCCTCATTTTCTTAGGCATTTTATAGGAATAATCTCTAGGCTTTGGTCCAAAAGGTCTTCCTCCACCCACCCAATGAGTAGCTTTTCTATCACCTTGACGAGCATGACCTGTACCTTTTTGAGGCCAAACCTTTCTTCCACTTCTATTAACTTCAGATCTTCTTTTAGTTGAATGAGTTCCTTGTCTTCCATTTGCTAAATACATAACCACACACATATGAAATAAATCTGGTCTTGTCTTAACCCCAAACAATTCTTCTTTAAGCTCTATTTCTGAAATTTTCTCTGCATTCTGATTATAAACAGGAACTTGAATCATTTTTCTATCCCCTTCCTTAGAGACTTAATAGCCTTTCTAATTATCACTAAATTTCCGGGAGGTCCTGGAATTGCCCCTTTAATAAGTAATAAACTTTTTTCTTTATCAATCTTTACAATCTCCAAGTTTTGCACAGTAACTAACTCATTACCATATCTTCCTGACATTTTTTGTCCCTTCATTACATGTTGAACTCCGCCAGCTCCGATAGATGCTCGTCTTCTATGACATTTTGATCCATGAGACATTCTTCCTCTACTAAAGTTCCAACGCTTTATGTGGCTTGTAAATCCTCTTCCCTTAGTTCTTCCTGTTACATCTACTAATTCTCCCTCTTTAAAAATATCTACCGTAAGTTCTTGACCCGGCTTAAATTCATGAGGATTTATGATTCTTATTTCTTTAATAATTTTATATGTAGGAAAGCCAAGTTTTTTGAAAAATCCCCTTTGGGGTTTATTTAATTTTGTTTCTTTACATTGTTCATATCCTAATTGAATAGCGTTATATCCATCCTTTTCTTCAACTTTTAGAGATAATATTAGACATGGACCTCCTTTTACTACTGTTACAGGAATTACTTCTCCATTTTTACTAAAAATTTGAGTCATTCCAATCTTTCTTCCTAAAATCCCTTTTGTTGTTGGTGCAGACATCTTTAATCCCCTCTTCTCTAAGTTTTAATTTCTACCTCAACACCTGCAGGAAGCTCCAAATTCATAAGAGCTTCTACAGTTTTCGCAGTAGGTTCTATGATATCAATAAGTCTTTTGTGAATTCTAATTTCAAAATGTTCACCAGAATTTTTATTAACATGAGGAGAACGTAACACCCAATACCTACTTACTTTTGTAGGTAAAGGAATAGGACCAGAAATTTTTGCTCCTGTTCCTCTAACGGTATCAATAATTTTTTTAGCGGATTGATCTAAAATTCTATGATCAAAAGCCTTGAGCCGGATTCTAATTCTTTGTTTTTCTAAATAACTGCCCATAAATTCTCAATCCTCCTTACTCAATGATTTTCGTTACAACCCCGGCTCCAACAGTTTTGCCACCTTCCCTTATGGCAAACCTTAGTCCTTCCTCTAATGCTATGGGCTTTATTAACTTTATCTCCATCTCCAAATTGTCCCCTGGCATCACCATCTGTACCCCCTCTGGCAACTTTATCTCCCCTGTTACATCGGTAGTCCTAAAGTAAAATTGAGGCTTGTATCC
>JAOADF010000107.1 GCA_026417425.1 Dictyoglomaceae bacterium | reverse complement strand
GTTTTTACAAAATTCCAGAGGATTTTTATGTTTACATAGTTGACGCACCAGGAAGAAATAGTTATCCTATAGCAGGATATACTTTCTTACTTATAAGAAAGGAGCAAAAGGATCTAGAAAAAGCAAAAGCTTTAATAAAGTTTATTAAATGGGCCTATGAAAAAGGAGATAAATCTGCAGAAGAATTATTATATGTACCATTACCAGAAAGAGTTAAAAAAGAAGCCTTAAAGAGACTTAAATATTTAACATATATGGGGAAACCTATTGAATGAGGAGAAAAAATATAGGAGAAATTATATTTAAAAATTTAAGTCTTATTTGCAGTTTACTGATAATTATAACAGTAGGAGCAATATTCTATGAACTAATAATAGCAAGTATTCCCAGCATTAATAAGTTTGGATGGAAATTTTTGATAGAGACCATATGGGATCCTGTGGCAGAGCACTTTGGTGCTCTGCCATCCATTTATGGAACTTTAATTACATCTCTCATCGCTCTTATTTTAGGTTTTCCCATAAGCGTAGGAATTGCAATATTTCTTGCGGAAATTTGTCCCTATTATTTAAAACGACCTTTATCCTTTATAATTGAACTTTTAGGAGCAATACCGAGTATTATATATGGCATGTGGGGACTATTTACTCTCGCTCCTATATTACAATTAAAAGTAGGTCCCTTTTTAAATAAGTATTTAGGCTTTACTCCTCTCTTTCAAGGCTATCCTATGGGAGTAGGCTTTTTAACAGCTGGAATAGTTCTTGCTATTATGATTATTCCTACTATATCTTCTATATCAAGAGAAATTCTCCTTGCAGTCCCAAGAGAACAAAGAGAAGGAGCTTTAGCTCTTGGAATGACTCAATGGGAAATGATATGGAAAATAGTATTAGGAAATGCAAAATCAGGAATTTTAGCTGCAGGAATCTTAGGATTAGGAAGGGCCTTAGGAGAAACCATGGCGGTAACAATGGTTATTGGAAATTCTCCTCAAATTTCTTTATCTCTTTTTAGCCCTGGATATACTATCTCAAGCACCATTGCCAATGAATTTACAGAAGCGGTGGGAAAACTTCATTTGTCTACTTTAATAGAATTAGCATTAATACTTTTCTTTATAACTTTCTTTACCATTGCCTTTACTCGATATTTTATAATTAAAAGGATAGAGAGAAGATGAATTATAAGATAAGAAAGCTTATAAATAAAATAATGATTAGTATATGTTTTTTTTCCTTTCTCGTAGGAGCTTTCTTTCTTTTTTGGATTTTAGGAGATTTATTTATTAAAGGACTTTCCTCTATAAATTTAAGTTTATTTATCGAATTACCAAAACCTCCTGGTGTTCCTGGAGGTGGAGTTGCCAATGCAATTGTTGGATCTTTAATTTTAGCAATAATAGCAGGAATAATTGGAATTCCCATTGGAGTTTTGGCAGGAGTATATATAGTGGAATATGGAAATAATAAGTTAGCATGGTGGACAAGATTTATATCCGAAGTATTGAGTGGAATTCCTACTATAATTATTGGTGTTTTTATATACATATTAATAGTAGTTCCCATGAAAAGATTCTCTGCATTAGCAGGAGGAGTAGCTTTAAGTATTATTATGATACCAATTATTACAAAAGCTACAGAGGAGTCCTTAAAAATGGTCCCAAATTCGGTAAGAGAAGCAGCCTATGCTTTAGGAGCTCCAAAATGGAGAACAATAATAAAGGTAGTTATACCCTCAGGAAGTAGTGGTATAATAACAGGAATCATGGCCGCACTAGCAAGAGCTATGGGAGAAACTGCTCCCCTTTTATTCACTTCTCTTAATAATTCCTTTTGGAGTTTAAGATTAGATCAACCTATTGCCAGTTTGACGGTAACCATATATAATTATGCTACATCTCCCTATAAAGAATGGAAAAGTATAGCTTGGGCGTCTTCATTTGTATTGGCTATGATTGTTTTAATTTTAAATATTTTTGCTAAATATTATGCAAGAAGGAAAACTTATTCTTAAAGAAGAGGAAAAAATATTGGAAAAAATTAGAACAGAAAATTTTAATGCCTGGTTTGGTCCTATTCATGTTTTAAAAAATATAAATATATCAATAAAGAAAAATACTTTAACAGCAATTATTGGACCTTCTGGTTGTGGAAAAACAACTTTACTTAGATGTTTTAATCGTCTTCATGAATTAACTCCGGGAACTAAAATTGAAGGAAAAATATTTCTAGATAATTTAAATATTTACGACAACCATGTAGATCCTGTTTTAATTAGAAGAAAAATTGGAATGGTATTTCAAAGACCTAATCTTTTTTATAGCATGAATATATATGAAAATGTAATCTCAGGATATATCCTAAATCGAAGGCGCGTTTCTAAAGAAGAGTTAGATAATATCGTAGAAAAAAGTTTAAGACTTGCAGGAATATGGGACGAAATAAAGCATAGATTAAAAGACCATCCCTCAGAACTTTCTGGTGGACAACAACAAAGAGTCTGTATTGCAAGAGCTCTAGCAGTAGAACCTGAAGTTTTGTTAATGGATGAACCTACATCTGCATTAGATCCTATATCCACCTATAAGATTGAGGATACTATAAAATCTTTAAAAGAACATGTTACTATTATTATCGTAACCCACAATATGCAACAAGCGGCAAGAATTTCTGATGAGACTATTTTCATGTACCTAGGAGAAATTATTGAACATGGAAAAACATCGGAAATATTTACAAATCCGAAGAAAAAACTTACAGAAGATTATATTACCGGAAGATTTGGATAATTAGGGATGAAGTTCTTTTAATTCTCCTGTTTCCATATAATAAATTCTTTCTGCAACATTAGTTACGTGGTCAGCAATTCTTTCTAAATATCTTGCTATCATTAATAACTTAATATTTTGAGGCGCAGTTTGAGGAGCATTCTCAAGTTCTTCAACAATTTCATCATATATTCTTCTATAAGTATGATCTATTTCTTCGTCTTCTTCTACAACTTTTAATATGAAATCCACATCTCTTTTAACAAAGGCTTCTAAAGAATCATTTATTATTTTTTCTACTAGTTTAAACATATCTATAAGATTAGGATTAATAAGAATAGGTGAATATTTCATAAGATCCAATGAGAACTTTGCAATATCTACACAATAATCTCCCATTCTCTCAATATCACTTATTATCTTCATAGCAGATGCTATTAGCCTTAAATCATGAGCCATAGGCTGCTGGAGAGCAAGAAGTTTTAGACATCTATCTTCTATATCCCAATTATATTTGTCCACAATGTCATCCATATCAATAACCTTTTTTGCTAATTTTTCGTCTTTATTTAAAAGAGCTTTAAGACTTCCACATAGCATATCTCTTACTACTTTTCCCATCTCTTGAAGATCTTTTTCTAAACTTTGAAGTTCCTCTATAAAACTCTGTCTCACAAGCAAAACCTCCTAAAATTTTGTTAAAATTATAACAGTTTGCAAAGGATTTTTGCAATAATTTAAATAAAAATTCGAAAATTTATGTTTTACTTGAAAACATTTCTTAAATAACAGATACTGACCTACTGATAAAATATATTTCCCGTTGTATAAGCAATACATTATAATAGGATCAAACTATGAAAGAAAAGATCAGCATCCAAAGAAAGCTTCCTAAAATAGATAGTATTGTAATTGATTCCCTTATTTATGCTTAAGTTATTTCTCCCTAGTTCTCTAGAGACTTTAGACTTAAAATCCCAAAAGAAAATTAGTGGTTTGATAAGAGATAATCTAATATTTCTTTTATATTTCCAAAGGAAACCCCTACACTAGAATCATTTATACCGTAATATAAATATATCTCATTATCTTTGATAACTGCTCCTGTAGGGAAAATAATACCTACCTCTTTGAGAGGACCTATAGCCCATGTATTACTTCTTCTTATTACTTTTGTGGGATCTTCTAAATCTAAAAGAGCAAGCCCTACTCTATATAAAGCCCCGCTAGCAGTAAATCTTACGCCATGATATATTATAAGCCATCCTTTTTCGGTCTCGATAGGAGGAGGTCCTAATCCTACTCTGTGACAATCCCAAAGTCCTGCGCGTACAGGTAGAAGAACCTGATGTTCACCCCAATATTTTAAATCTGGAGAAAAAGAAATCCAAATATGAGCTTCTCCTCTAATTATTGGTCTATGAATTAACGCATATCTACCCTTGAAAGTTACAGGAAACAAGGCTCCATCTTTATCTTCAGGAGGAACAAGACTTCCATAACGAGTAAAATTTTTAAAATCCTTCGTAAGAATAAGAGAAATAGTTGGACCACCTGGAGAAAAAGAAGTATAAGTAATTGCATATTCTTTTCTTTCTTTGATAAAAACCACCCTTGGATCTTCAATTCCCCACATCTCTTCTTGAAACTTAGGATCAGGAGTTAATGTAGGACTTTTATCTATTTCCCAATTAGATATTCCATCTTTGCTTTTTGCGATAGTTAAATGGGAAAATCCTTTATAATCTTCTACTCTAACTAACAAAATTACTTCTCCATTTATTTCTATAGCTCCAGGATTAAAGACACTAACAGCAGGATAAGTCCAGTTTTCTGGAGAAAGAATAGGATTTCCTTCGTATTCTCTAAAAATAATACTTCTTGTATATTTACCCATTTTTAAAAGAATTATACAATTTTTCTAAATCTACCTCAAGAAGAGAATATTTAGAAGTTTTTTTAAGATTATTGACAATTTTTGTTCAAAAATATTATAATTGGTTAGACCATTTTATCAGAATGTTAATAGATTATATATAAGGAGGAAATTTATGAATCGAGCTTATGTTATTGATACCTCTAATAGTCCCTATTCAAAACTTCATCCTGTTTCTATCTCTTCTGTAAAATTTACTGAGGGATTTTTAGGAAAAAGATTAAAAGTTATTAAAGATGTTACCATTCCAACTCAATACGAACTTTTAGAACAGACTCAAAGAATAAATAATTTTCGAAGAGCAAGTGGAAAAATTCAAGGAGATTATTTTGGATTCTTTTTTAACGATACTGATGTATATAAATGGATAGAAGCAGCCTCTTTTTCTCTTATGGGGGAAAGGGATAAAAAGTTAGAAGAGCTTTTAGATGAAGTAATTGAGGAAATAAGACTTGCTCAAAATGAGGATGGATATCTTGATACTTATTTCACTTTTGAGAAGAAAAAAGATAGATGGAGCAATCTTAAAGACATGCATGAACTTTATTGTGCAGGGCATTTAATTCAGGCAGGAATTGCTCATCATAGAGCAACAGGAAAAAGGAATCTTTTAGATATTGCCATAAGATTTGCTGATCATATTGATTCAGTTTTTGGTCCAGGGAAAAAAGAG
>JAOADF010000087.1 GCA_026417425.1 Dictyoglomaceae bacterium | reverse complement strand
CTTTTTAAATTTTGGTTGGGTTAATTCTTTCAAACCCTTAGTTATTCCAGCATATTTTGGAGCTCCATTTTACATTTTTATGATTAGACAATTTATTAGTGGAATTCCTTTGGAACTTGACGAATCCGCATTTATAGATGGTGCTGGAAGATTAAGAATTTTCTGGAATATTATTTTACCAAATATAAAACCTGCAATAATAACAGCTACTATTTTTACCTTTTATGGGGCATGGAATGATTTTATGGGACCATTACTTTATTTGAATAGACCTGAATTGTTTACAGTTTCTTTAGCTCTAAGAGCCTTCTCAGATCCCTCCGCTGTAACCAATTGGGGAGCAGTATTTGCTATGTCTGTTCTATCTTTAATACCAATTCTTATCATTTTCATCTTACTTCAAAAATATATTGTTCGTGGGATTGTTACTACTGGAATAAGAGGATAATTTATTTTTTCTCTTGACAAAAAAATTCTTAAATTATATCCTTTCTCATGTAGTTATTATCATGAGTATTAAGAATTTTTTTATTTATTTTTTCTATCAATGAAAAAATATATTATGGAGCTAGTTCTCTTGTAAATAAATATCTCTTTTTTAAATATCAGATAAATAAAGAACAATAATTTTTTACGTTAAAAATAAAAAAGATTTTAAGGAGGTTTTTAAAATGTTCAAAAGGGTAACCTTAGAAAAGGGGCTAAATTCCTTAGTAAAGGAAAAGGATATGGAATATATTGAGTTTGATATATTTAAAGGGGAAAAAGGAGATGATTATTCTTTTAATTCAAAGGATTATGAAATTGGATTAGTTATTTTGTCTGGAAAATGTAATGTAAAAGTAGATGGGATAGAATTTCCCTCCTTAGGTTCAAGAAGAAATGTTTTTGATGGAAATGCTTTTTCTCTTTATATACCCAACAATAAGGATGTAAAGATTGAAGCTTTAGAGGGAATAGAGGTTGCTTTATGTAAACCTAAGGTGAAAACCGAAGAAGAAGTAAAATTAATAAAGCCTGAAGATGTTATTATAAGAAATGTAGGAGTTTTAAATTGGAGAAGAGATGTGAAGGATATTATAGACAAAAGAATTAATGCAAAAAGAATTTTAGTAGGAGAAACCATAAATCCTCCTGGAAATTGGTCCAGTTTTCCACCTCATAAACATGATAGAGAAAATTATCCAGAAGAGATAAAAATGGAAGAAGTATATTTTTATAAAGTATATCCTCCTCAGGGATTTGGAATTCAAAGGGTTTTTACTGAAGAAAGAGATATCGATGAGTTATTTTTAATAGAAGATAATTCGCTACTCACAATAAAGAGAGGATATCATCCTGTGGTTGCTGCACCCGGATATCAAGTATATTATCTTTGGATATTAGCAGGAGAAAGAAGAGAACAAATATTTTATGATGCCCCTGAACATAAGTGGATTAGATATATGGAAAAAGTTATTAAAGAATTAAAATAGTAATTCTTGAGGGATTTTTGTATAATAACTTAAAAATATTATGGCTTGGAGGTAAAAATGAAAGATAATCTTAATTTTACTTATTATATTCCCTCAAGATTAATTTTTGGACCAGGAAGTCTAAATAAATTAAGAGAAGAAAGTCTTCCTGGTAAAAAAGCACTCATAGTTATTTCTTCTGGTGGTTCTATGAAAAAATTGGGATACCTAGATAGATTAATAGATATTTTAAAAGCTAAAAAGATAGAGTATGTAGTTTTTGATAAAATATTGCCAAATCCAATTAAAAGGCATGTAATGGAAGGGGCTAATATAGTAAGGGAAGAAAATTGTGACTTTGTAATAGGTCTTGGTGGAGGAAGTAGTATTGATTCTGCTAAAAGTATAGCGGTAATGGCTAAAAATGATGGGGATTATTGGGATTATATTTTTGGTGGTACGGGAAAGGGAAAGCCAATTAATAATGGTGCATTACCTATAGTAGCAATAACAACTACTGCAGGTACAGGTACTGAGGCAGATCCATGGACTGTAATTACCAATGAAGAGACAAATGAGAAGATAGGGTATGGAAATAAATACACCTTTCCTACTTTATCAGTAGTTGATCCAGAGCTTATGCTTTCTGTTCCTCCCCATCTTACAGCTTATCAGGGTTTTGATGCCTTCTTTCATTCTGTAGAAGGATATTTAGCAAATATTGCTAATCCTGTAAGTGATCTTTATGCTTTAAAAAGTGTGGAACTTATTTCAAAATATCTTCCCATATGTGTAAAGGATGGTAAAAATTTAGAAGCCCGAACTTATGTCGCTCTTGCCAATACCCTTGCTGGATTTGTGGAATCTACATCAAGTTGTACTTCAGAGCATTCTTTAGAACATGCTCTTTCTGCGTATTATCCAGAACTCCCCCATGGAGCAGGACTCATTATGGTATCTGAAGCCTATCATACTTTTTTTGCAGAAAAAATTGCAGATAGATACATAACCCTTGCAAAAATTATGGGTTTTGATGTGGAATCCTTACCTCAAGAAGAAAAACCCTATGCTTTTGTGAAAGCCATGAAAAAATTGCAAGAAGAATGTGGTGTAGGAAATTTAAAGATGTCCGACTATGGAATAAAAAGAGAAGAATTAGAGATTCTTGCAGATAATGCAAGAAAGACCATGGGAGGACTTTTTGAAAAAGATAGATACAAACTTAGTTTTGAAGAGACATTAGAAATACTGAAAAGAGCTTATAAATAAAAGACAAAAAGCCCTGGAAAATTACCAGGGCTTTATTTTAAATATCTTTTTACAAACTTTATTTTTTCTAGGGTATGAAAACTTCCGCCCCCCTCATGCCCATTAAAGGGATAAATCTTAATATCCTTTTCTCCCCTATAATAATTAAATGCTGCAAAAACTGTAGAAGGAGGACAAATCATATCCATAAGTGCTACGGAGAAAAGAGCTTTTGCCTTTGCTCTTACA
>JAOADF010000022.1 GCA_026417425.1 Dictyoglomaceae bacterium | reverse complement strand
TAGTGTAAAGATAGCAACCTATTTCTTCTCCTTCTCTTATTATTCTCTCCACAGTTTCATATGGAAGATCATCATCTCTTGTGTAATTCCCTGCGTAACAACCTATACAGTTTAAATTACATCTCATAGTAGGACTTATTAATATGGTATAGGGAACTGGGATTTGTAACTTTTTTTTGTTTAATTTATCAAAATTAACCCAAAAAAAGGCAACATTTATAAGAAGAATTTTCAATATTCTACCAGTATAAACAGGATCATAATAAGTAAAAATTTTATGAAGTAATCTTTGTACATCAGGATTGGTTTTAAACATATCTTCTACTGCAATTACAATATTTTTTGTTTCTTCATCGGGACTAAATCTCTTTGCTATATTTAAAAGTTTAGGAATTCTTTTCTCATAATCCTTAGCAGAATAATGAAAAACCCTCTCAAATATCCAACCTGCAAGATGCATCTTTGATTTGGTTAATTCATACATAATTTATACCCCCTAGTAAAAAATACTTAAGGGAATTATAATGCTTTTGATAGTTAATGTCAAAAAAGAGTATTTTTATCTTGGTGCAGGACCTGTAGAATTTCTAACTACTAAATACGTCTGTATATAACTTACCATTTTTTCTCCTTTTTCCATAAATCTCAAAAGAAGTTCTGCAGCTCTACTTCCTACTTCATGTTGAGGAAATACGACAGTAGTTAAGGGAGGATTAACATAAGAAGCTATAATTATATCATCTAAACCAACAATAGATATATCCTGCGGCACTTTTAATCCTTGGTTAATAGCTTCTCTTAGAGCTCCTATTGCCATCATATCATTTGATGCAAATACTGCGGTTGGTCTTGGATTCATATTTAGTATTTTTTTCATTGCTTCTTCTCCACTTCTCATTTTAAAATCTCCCTCAATAATCCTGTCTTTTCTTAGGGGAATATGATAGCGATTCAATGCAATTCTAAAGGCTCTTAATCTTGCTTGTGCTGTTTCAAGATCTTGAGGACCTGTTATTATAGCAATATCGGTATGCCCTAAATTCACAAGATGAGTTACCGCTTCTGAAATTCCTGATTGAAAATCTACAAGTAAACCACTTACATCCAAACCCTCAATACTTCTATCGAAAACCACAACAGGTATCTCATGAAGTTTAAGAAGATCTATAACAGAATCGTCTAATCTATTGGTCATTATTATTACTCCATCTACATGTCTATCAATAAATCTTTTGACTGATGTACATCCTAAATCAGGATCATAATCGGTATTACATAAAAATATACTGTATCCATGTTTTAGCATAACACTTTCAACACCTCTAATTACTGCTGGATAGAAGGGATTTGTAACATCACTTATTACTAATCCAATAGTATAAGATTTTTTTGAAAACCTCTTAGATTCAGGAATATATCCTAATTTTTGAGCAATTTTTAAAATTTTAGATTTTGTTTTTGGATTTAGAGCTCCTTTGTTATTGAGAGCAAAAGAAACAGCAGAAATAGAGACTCCTGCTTCTCTTGCAATATCTTTTAAAGTTACTCTCTTTTCAGTTTTTGTTTTTTCTTCTCTCATAGTTTATATCTCCTGTTAAATTAGATTTTTTACTAAATAGTATAAGAAGATTTTTTTAAAATTACAATATATATGATTGACTTTTTAGAGAAAATGGTTTAATATTTTAAGTAAAGATTTTAGTAAAAGGAGGCAATAAATAAGAGTATTATAATTCAAGCGATAATATTCTCCTTCTCAGGATTAACCTTTGTAACTACAAAATATTAAAATTATAAAATGGAGGTGCAAAATGGGAAAATATGCTATTGGTTTAGATTTTGGGACAAATTCGGTAAGAGCATTAGTAGTAGATATTTCAACTGGAGAAGAATTAGGGACTTATGTTTTTAATTATGAGCATGGAGAAGATGGGGTGATTTTGGATCCTAAAAATCCTAACGTAGCAAGACAACATCCGGCAGATTATGTAAAGGGCTTAGAGATTTCTATAGAAGAAGCCTTGAAAGAAGCAGAGAAAAAAGTAAAAGAATTTAATAGAAAAGATGTGATTGGAATAGGAGTAGATACTACAGGAAGTACTCCTATTCCTGTTGATAAAGAAGGAATACCTTTAGCTTTTCATGAAGAGTTTAAAGATAATATAAATGCATTGGCTTGGCTATGGAAGGATCATTCTAGTCATGAGGAAGCAGAAGAAATAACAGAACTTGCAAAAAAAAGAGGAGAACCTTATTTAAAAAAATATGGTGGGGTATATTCTTCTGAGTGGTTTTTTTCCAAAATTTTGCATTGCCTTCGAGTAGATCCTAAGGTATTTGAATCAGCATATAGTTGGGTGGAATTAGCAGATTATATTCCTGCTCTTTTAACTGGAAAAACGAAACCTGAAGAAATAAAAAGAAGTGTATGCGCTGCAGGACATAAAGCAATGTACAATCCAATTTGGGGAGGACTTCCTAGTAAGGAATTTTTAAGAGAATTAGATCCAAAACTTGCAGAATTAAGAGATCGACTTTATGATAAAGCATATACTGCTGATGTTCCTGCAGGAAAGATCTCTTCTTATTATGCAAAGAGATTTAATCTATCAGAAGATGTAATTATAAGTGTTGGAGCCTTTGATGCTCATATGGGAGCAGTAGGTGCAGGAATAAAACCTGGAATATTAGTAAAAGTTATTGGCACATCTACATGTGATATGATGATAGTACCCAATACAGAAGATCTTCCTGATATTCCTGGTTTATGCGGAATAGTAGACGGATCAATAACTCCAGGATACTTTGGATTAGAAGCAGGACAATCAGCAGTAGGAGATATATTTAATTGGTTTGTAAAATATTTCACTCCTATAGAATATAGTGACGAAATATCAAAGATTTCTGATGTCCACCAAATATTTACTGAAAAGGCTTCAAAATTAAAACCCGGAGAATCAGGTCTTCTTGCTTTAGATTGGAATAACGGAAATAGAACTATATTGGTAGATGCAAAATTAACAGGACTTCTAATAGGACAAACTCTTCATACAAAACCCGAAGAGATTTATAGAACATTAATAGAAGCAACTGCCTTTGGAGCAAGGGTAATTATGGAAAGATTTGAAGAATATGGAGTAAAAGTAAAAGAGATTATTGCTTGCGGAGGAATAGCAGAAAAGAATCCTTTTGTAATGCAAATTTATGC
>JAOADF010000003.1 GCA_026417425.1 Dictyoglomaceae bacterium | reverse complement strand
CCGTCTTCATCATAAATGGGATTAACTAAGCCTACTATTGTTTTTGATGAAAAAAGATCAATAGGTTCTATAATTTTTCTTATGGTTCCATATCTAGGATCATTAAAGGAGACAAAAAAGCTTGCTAAAATAATATTTTTATCTAAAATTTTTGAAAAAGCAAAATCTTCTTTTTCTTCCCCATAGGTATCAAAATATATATCAAAAGCTATTATTTTAACACCAAATTTTTTTAAATTTTCTATAAGTTTAATGTGTAATTTTCGAGACCAGGGGCAATTTCCAAACTCTTCAATAGAACTGTCATCTATAGCAATGATTACTATAGGTTCTTTAATAGACATTTCTCCTCGGATTTCAAATCTCCAATCCAAGGTTTTCAATTCCAAGATACGAAACCAAGGAATTTGGTTTAAAAGAAAAATGAGGACAAGAGTTGTGAGGATTATTAAAACTCTTGTCCTCACTCCTGTGTACTCTACTCCTAAAAACTTCCCAAACTTTTTTTTCAATTTAGAAGTAAATCTTTGTATCTACAGTATAGTAATCTATAGGATTACCTTGAGAATCAAAGGTTCTTAATACTTTTATTATCATATCAATATTTTGTGCTAAAGGATATTGAACTTGACCATAGATTTTAGTATTTTCAGTTATGAAACTAAAGGGCCCAAGAGGAATATTCTTTTGTTCATAGATTAATAATCCATTTATTCTTGGTCCAATTCTTACAGCTAATTCTCCATGAAGAGAAGGAAGGAGATTCTCATATGCTTCATACAAGACTAATAATTCTGCAATATTCATTATCCTTGCATTTAATCCTGCAAAAAGACCATTGATTCTCCTTGTAGAAGGAGTTATCGTAGGTAAATTATCCTTAGCTTTATTCTTTTCATAGAAGGCATCAAAATATCCAAATGTAAAGTTATCAGAAATGCTTCTTAGTTGAACCTCTGCATTAATAAAACCTAAGAATCTTGCCTGAATTCCTGCTATTAAACCATTTTCTGAAGCTACATCAGGATTAACAGTAAAGTTGATCCCATTATGAATAATTCTTTGAGCAAAAGAAGCATAAGCTACTATATCCTTTGCTATGAAATATCCCGCATCAATTCCAGCTATAAGCTGTTGTTTTGTATAAGTTGCATCTAAATCTGCCATGGCATTAATTCCTAATTCTAATCTTGCTAGTGGTCGATAAAAGACTCTTACTCCATAAGTAGTTAATGGATTTTCTGAAAGTTCATATTGCACTCCTTTATTTGGATCCCAAACCAATCTTAATTTATATGGAGAGGGGATTAAAAGATTTACGCCAAATTGATTTGGTTTTTCTAATCTAATACGGAAACTATCCAATTGATTTGTAGAATATCTATTTGCAATTAAGCCATATCCTAAATTATAATTATCTACTATTCCGTATCTTAACCCAAAAGAAGGAAGATTTATCTCTCCATATCTAAATCCTATTTCAAAAAATGTGATATCTTGTCCGTTGGTAAGAAGAGATAGTTCTAAGCCCAGCTTTACTATATTGAAATTCAACTCTGGAGTAAAAGCAAGCTTCATAAACATTTCTCCATCTCTAATTTCCATTCCATAGCCTGCTTCACTCTTTAGAAGTTGAGTCTTAGTTTCAGGTTTTATTTTCTCCATCTCTTCTGGGGTAACTTCCTTTGCCTCCTTAAATTCTTCTTTAATAACCTCTTTAACCTGCTCTATCTCCTTCTCTAATTCTTTAATATATTCTTGTACATTAAAGGGCTCTTCTTTTCCAAAAGTTCCATCGGGATTTATTACAGTTTTAAACCCCTCTTTTAAACTCTTTTCTATTCCACCAGCGATAAGAGAAACTATTCCACTTAAG
>JAOADF010000150.1 GCA_026417425.1 Dictyoglomaceae bacterium | reverse complement strand
TTTAGATAATAATGGAGAAACTTACTTTTTTAATCCAGCAACCTTAGTTCTAAAAAAGTTTCCCCAGCTTTCCATAACCTTCGATTATCCTTTAAAGGATAATCCTGATTTGAGACTAAATTATTTTTATCCTTCGACATCATTTTTCGCCCTTTCAGTAGATTTAATGTATAACAAAGATAATAATTCTTATATTTTTAAGAATTGGAAAACTGCTCTTGCCTTTCCCTTAACTTCTCATATATATATAGGCACAAGCTTCCAATATGTAGAAGGTGAAAGAGATATATTAAAAGGAAACCTAGGGATTTTATTAAATCTTTGGGGAAATATTAGGGTAGGAATTGTAGGATATGGACTTAATTTTAAAAGATATTCAGAAAAAGAAATCTTGGTAACATTGCCACAAGGATATGCAGTAGGACTAAGTTTGAAGCCCTTTGATGGGACAAACTTATTCATTGATTTAGTGGATGTGGAAAAAGTAGGTAAAGAAAATACCTGGAATTATTTAAGATTTGGATTAGAGCAGTGGTTTGGAGACTTTATAGCTTTAAGATGGGGATCTATAGGAGATGTTACCAATCCACTAAATTACACCTTAGGCTTAGGATTAAAATTGAATATTCTTTATATTGATTTTGCAACATTATTAGCTCCCTTTATAAATCCTGATGAGGGAGAAAAACAACAATATAAATTAACGGGAAGTATTAGATTTTAATATTCTATTCCCCAACGTGCGGAAATACCTTCTTTAAAGGGATGTTTAATCTCTTTCATCTCCGTTATAAGATTTGCTATTGATAAAATTTCTTCAGGCATATTTCTTCCCGTTAATATTATCTCTATGGAAGAAGGTTTATTCTTTAATACTTCTATCACTTCTTTTAAAGGAATGAGTTTAAAATGAATTGCCAAGGTTATCTCATCTAAAATGACAATATCAAATTTTTGATTGTAGATTTCCTTTTTTACTTTTTCCCATCCTTTAGCTAAAATCTCTCTATCAAGATCCGTAGGACCTTCTTTACCAATGAAACATTCTCCACATTCAATACAGGAAATAATATTGTCTCTTATGGCGGAAGAAAATTTACAATCTCTTCCAAATTGCCAGAGAATAAAATTAGTAAGATATTTTGTAGAGAAAATCTCTCCTGTAAAGCTATTGCCTTTTACAAATTGTACAAAAAGTATGGAAAGTCCATGTCCCACACTCCTTAATGCTTGTCCTAAGGCAGCTGTAGTTTTACCCTTTCCATCTCCGGTATATACCTGAATTAGTCCCTTTGAAAGTCCCATGTAAAATTTTTAGAGGCACACATAATAAACTTTATGAATATTTTCCACAGACTTTAATTCGTTCAAAACAGAGGAAGGGACAGGATTATCCACAATTAAAACCATAACCGCTTCTTTACCAAGCTCTTTTCTTCCCACCTGCATTGCAGCAATGTTTATATTCTCCTTTCCCAATATGGTACCAACTCTTCCTATAATTCCTGGTTTGTCGGTATGAAAAGCAATAAGTAAGTATGGGGCTAGATTTAGATCTATATAATAGTCTTGAATTTTGACTATTCTTTCTTGTCCTCTATTAAGAGTTCCAGTAAGTTCTAATAATCCCCTTTCTGTTTTCAATTGCAATTTTATGAGACTTCTATATATTTCTGTATCCTGAGTTCTCACCTCTTTTATTCTTAACTTTCTTTCCTTAGCTAAGGTAAGAGCATTGATAAAGTTTATAGAATCCATTAAAATGGGCTCTAAAAATCCCTTTACTATTGCAGAAGCAAGAGAAGTTTCAAGTTTTTGGGAAAGTTCTCCACATATTTGAATTTCTAATTCTTCAGGATTGGAATCGGTAAGCTGAGCTAAGAATTTTCCAAGTTTTTCTCCTAATTTCACATAGGGTAATATTTCTTCACTAATTACAATGGGAAGATTTACTGCATTTAATACTGGTTCTCCCTTGAAATATTTTATAATCTCCTCCGCTACAATTATTGCTACTTTCTCTTGAGCTTCTTGGGTTGAGGCACCTAAGTGGGGAGTTAGTACTACATTGTCTATGGTTAAAAGGAGATTGTCAGGATCAATAGGTTCCTTACTAAACACATCTAAGGCGCATCCAGCAATTTTTCCTTCCTTTAATGCTTTATATAGAGCCTTTTCATCTACAAGTTTTCCTCGGGCACAATTAATTAGATACGCAGAAGGTTTCATCAGATTAAGTTCTCTTTCTCCTATAAGATTTTCTGTTTCGGAACTTAAAGGAAGATGCAAAGATACATAATCAGAAACTTTTAATAAGTCATCGAGATTATTTAAAAGTTCAACTTCTAATTCTCTTGCTCTTTCCATGGAAATATAAGGATCGTAAGCTACAACTTTCATTTTAAAAGCTCTTGCTCTCTTTGCCACTTCCGATCCAATTCTCCCAAGACCAATCAATCCTAAGGTTTTTCCATAAAGTTCATGCCCTATAAAACTTTTTCTATCCCATTTTCCTGACTTTAAAGAATAGAAAGCCTGGGGAATTTTTCTACTAAGGCTTAATATTAAGGCAAAGGTATGTTCTGCTGCTGAAATAGTATTTCCTTCTGGAGCATTAATAACCAAAATTCCTTTTCTTGTTGCATATTCCACATCAATATTATCTACTCCTACCCCTGCTCTTCCAATAACCTTTAAATTTTTCCCTTCTTCTATAATATCCTTTGTTACTTTTGTTTCTGATCTAACCACTAATCCTGAATATTCTTTTATAATTTTCAATAATTCTTCCTTAGGTATCCCAGGTTTATAATCTACATAGAAAAATTCTTTTAACTTTTCTATTCCCTGTTCCGCTATGGGATCAGATACTAAAATTCTACTTTCCATTAAAAGATACCTCCTAACTTTCTAAGATTACTTTTTCTGCAGATCCCACTGCCTTTCCCCTTATCCCATCATATCCCATTCTTTCCAACATGATTTCTATGGAGGATAAAGTAACAAGAATATCTGAGGGTTCAATATGTCCCACATGTCCAATTCTGAATATTTTCCCTTCTAATTCTCCCTGTCCTCCTGCTAAAACAACGCCGAATTCTTGCCTTATTTTCCTCCTTAGATCATCGGGATTAATTTCAGGAGGAGTAATTACTGGAGTTACCGTATTCGAAGCATATTTTTCCTCTGCAAGAAGTTTAAAGAATTCTATAGATTTAATACCACTTCGTACAGCATTTCCTAACATGGTATGTTTTTTAAAATTATTTTCTAAGCCCTTTGATAAAATATTTTCTAAGGATTTTCTTAAGGCAAAAATTTGAGAAATTGCAGGAGTAAAGGGAGTTGCTCCTTTCTCTAAGGATTTTTTTGCCATTTTAAGGTCCCAATAAAATCTTGGTAGTTTTGCCTTTTCATAATATTCCCATGCCAAAGGACTTACTGAGATCATACTTATTCCCGGAGGAGTTTCTAAAGCTTTTTGAGATGCGGTAACTACCACATCTAAATTTAATTCATCAGTAGGAAGATCTATAGCCCCAAGGGAGCTTATGGCGTCAACTAATAATAATATTCCTCTTCTTTTTACAATAGGGGAAAGTTCTTGTAGATCCAAGGTGACTCCCGTAGATGTTTCATTATGAGTTAGGAAAACTCCTTTTGTGTCAGGATTTTCCTCAAGAGTTCTTTCCAATTCTGAAGGTTCAATTCCTTTTCCTAAGGAAGTTTTTATTCTAACAACATTTAATCCATAAGCAGAACATATTTTAGCATATCTTTCTCCAAATACTCCACATACTCCTACTACTACTTTATCACCGGGGGAGAAGAAATTTACTACAGATGCTTCCATAGCACCAGTTCCTGATGCTGTTAAGATAAAACAATCATTATTTGTCTTAAATATCTTTTTTAAAAGATCAGTGCTTTCAGAAATTAATTTGGCAAATTCAGGTCCTCTGTGATTAATCATTTCTCGAGACATTTCTCTTAATACATCATTGGGTACAGGGGTAGGACCGGGAATCATAAGATAGCTTTTTGGCATAAGAATCTACCTCCTATATAATTTGCTTAATTCATAATATAATTTTACATTTTCATTAATCTTTTCTAATTCCTCCTCTTTTACTTCACGGATAACTTGACCAGGAATTCCCAAGACAACAGAATTTGGGGGAATTTTTTTTCCTTGAGGGACTAAAGCACCTGCTCCAATAATGGATCCTTCTCCAATTTCTGCTCCATCTAAGATTATTGCCTTCATACCAATAAGAGAATTATTTCCAATTTTGCATCCATGAATTACAGCAGAATGTCCAACTACCACCTTCTCTCCTATTTCTACAGGGAACCCTTTATCTACATGAACAATAGTTCCCTCTTGAATATTTGAATATGGACCAATATGAATTCTATCTAGATCTCCCCTTAATACTGCAAAGGACCATATACTTACTCCCTTTTCCAAAATAACATCTCCAATAATCACTGCTTCTTCAGAAATATATGTATCTTCAGAAATCTTGGGAATTTTACCTTGGAATTCTCTAATCAGATTTTTTCACCCCTTTCTATAGAAAAAAAGTGTATAATTACGTGAGGAACATCCCTCCTATTTTCCCCATTGAAAACTTTCTTTTAAGTCTATATTCTATATAAATCTTTGGAAGGTTGCAAGTTTTTTAATAAAAGTTTAACATATAGGATAAAAAGAAAAGGAGGGTTTCTAATGTTAGAGGGAAAGAAGATAGCAGTTTTTAATGTGGCTAATAAGAAGAGTATTGCATGGGCAATTGCCCAGTCAATTATGAAATCTGGTGGAGAGGTGATAATAGGGTATCAAAATGAAAGATTTAAAGATAACGTGGAAGAATTAATAAAAGATCTTTCTATAAAGCCTTTGTTAATTCAATGTGATGTTGCTGAAGAGAGGAATATAGAAAAAACTGTAGAAGAGATTGAAAAAAATGTAGGGAGAATTGATGGACTTATTCATTCTATAGCTTATGCTCCTACTGAAGCTTTAAAATCTCCCTTCCTAGAGACATCCAAAGAAGCTTTTAGAATTGCTATGGAAGTAAGTGTATATTCTTTTATCTCCATGGTCCGAATATTTAGAAGAATAATGAATTCACCTTCAAGTATTATTACATTGACTTATTATGGCTCTGAAAAGGTAATTCCCAATTATAATGTAATGGGAGTTGCAAAATCAGCTTTAGAATCCTCGGTCAGATATTTAGCCTTTGAACTGGGAAAGGATAATATAAGGGTAAATGCAATATCTGCAGGTCCTTTAAATACCTTGGCTGCAAGAGGAATTTCAAGATTTACAGATATTTTAGAATACCATAAAGAAAGGGCTCCTTTAAGGAGAAATATTGAGCATAGAGAGGTTGGAGATACTGCAGTTTTCTTACTTAGTGATCTTTCTTCGGGTATTACAGGAGAAATTATTTATGTTGATGCGGGATATAATATTATGGGAATTTAGGAGGGAGAAATGGAGAAAATTGGAGTAGCCCTTTTAGGAGCAGGAAGAATGGGGCAGGAACATGCCAAAAATTTAAGCTCTTTACCTAATGTAAAGGTGGTTGTGGTTGCAGATCCTGTATTAGAATCTGCAGAAAAAGCCCAGTTTTTTGCAAAAGCTGAAAAAATAACTGATGATCCTGAATCTGCAATATTAGATCCCAATGTAGAAGCGGTGATCATTGTGACACCAACCAATACCCATGCTCATTATATAAAGTTATCTGCAAAACACAAGAAAGCAATATTTTGTGAGAAGCCTGTAGCCTTAGGTCTTTTGGAAACAAAGGAGGCTATGAAAATTGTTGAAGAAATGAATGTTCCCTTTCAAATTGGATTTCAAAGAAGATATGATTTATCCTATTTAAAGGCAAAGGAGCTAATTGAAGAGGGAAAACTGGGAAGATTAGAGCAATTTTCAAGTTTAACTCGAGACCCAGCTCCTCCTTCTTTGGAATATTTAAAAGTTTCTGGAGGAATTTTTGTAGACATGGCAATTCATGATTTCGATGTGGCAAGATTCTTGGTGGGAGAAGTAGAAGAAGTTATGGCATGGGTAAATGTTTTAATAGATCCAAGAATTGAAGAATTGGAAGATGGGGATACCGCAATAACCTTTTTAAAATTTAAGAATGGAGCCTTAGGAGTTGTTGAAAATTCAAGAAGAGCAGTATATGGATATGATATTAGAGCAGAAGTTCATGGAGAAAAAGGAAAAATTGTTTTAGAAGATCTTCCTAAAACTCATATCTGGTATTTTACTGAAAAAGGCTATTATGCGGATCAATATTATTTTTTCATGGATAGGTTTAAAGATGCATATAAATTAGAGATAGAAGCTTTTTTTAAGGCAATTTCAGAAGGAAAGATGCCTTCTCCTGGTCCTAAAGATGCATTGGAATCTTTAAAGGTTTCCATTGCTGCAAAAAGAAGTTTTAAGGAAAAAAGATCTGTAAAAGTTGAAGAGATGAAATAATATAAAGCCTCCTGTTTATCCAGGGGGCTTAACTTTCTTTTTATTCTTATCCTCATACATCCTTTTATCCGCTATATCTAATAATTCTTCTAAGGATAGAGAACTTTTAGGATCGAAAATAGAAAAACCTGTACTAATAGAAATTTTAAAAGGTCTTTCTTCTACTGAATTAAAGTTATATATATTTTGATAAAGTCGAAGAAGTAATCTTTCAATTGAGGTTTCAGAGGTTTCCATACATAGGATTACAAATTCATCTCCTCCAATTCGTGCTATAATGTCACTCTTTCTAAAACTTTTTCTTAA
>JAOADF010000131.1 GCA_026417425.1 Dictyoglomaceae bacterium | reverse complement strand
GATGATACAATATGCTTTAGATCATGGTGTGAATTATATTGATACTGCATATGTGTACCATGATGGGCAAAGTGAGGTAGTAGTAGGAAAAGCAGTAAAGAATGGATATAGGGATAGAGTATATATCGCTACTAAGCTTCCAGTATGGCTTTTAAAGGATAAATCTGATATGGATAGAGTATTGAAGGAACAACTTCAAAGATTAGATACCGATTATATAGATTTTTATCTTTTACATGGAATTGATGAGGACTCATGGAAGAAGTGTCTTGCCATGGAAGTGGTAGAATGGGGAGAAAAAATGAAAGAAAAGGGACTAATAAGATATCTTGGTTTTTCTTTTCATGATGAATTAGAAATATTTAAAAAAATTATTGATTCTTATGATTGGGATTTCTGCCAGATTCAGTATAACTACATGGATATAAACTTTCAAGCAGGAAAGGAAGGACTAGAATATGCAAATAAAAAGGGAATAGGAGTAGTTATAATGGAACCTTTAAAAGGTGGAACCCTTGTGGATCCTCCTGATGAAATAAAAAAGGAAATGGAAAATTATAAAATAAAAAGATCTTCTTTAGAATGGGCATTTTTGTTTATATGGAATCATCCTGAGGTTTCCACAGTGCTTTCAGGTATGAGTACTCTAGAGCAGGTAAAAGAGAATATTGATTTAGCAAATAAGGCAGAAATTGGACTACTAAATTCCGAAGACCTTAAATTTATAGATAGCATAAGAAAAATTTACTTAGGGATAAAGGCTATAGACTGTACCCAATGTAGATATTGTATGCCATGTCCCTATGGAATAGATATACCTCGAAATTTTGCCCTCTATAATGAAGCTGTGAGATTTAAAAGCTTTAGATCTCAATGGTATTTAGGAGCACCATGGTTTGTTTATAACCACGAAATGGGAGAAGAAGAAAGAGCAGAAAGTTGTAAAAAATGTGGAGAATGTGAACCTAAATGTCCCCAGAAACTTCCTATAAGGAAGCTTCTTGAAAAAGTGGCAGAAGATTTGAGGATGGAGAGATAAAAAATACTTGATTTTTTGGTCAAAAAGGATTTACAAATAAGGGAGGGAAAGGAGGGACTTTAAAATTTCTTTTAAAAAGGTTAAAATATAATAAGAAATTAATTTGGGGGAGATAAAAAATGATAAATTCTTATAATTCCCAAGGGCAAAAGGAAAGATTTTTAATTATCTCTGCAGATGATTTTGGAATGTGTCATTCGGTTAATGTGGCTATTTTTAAACTCTTAGAAGAAAAGGCTATTTCCTCAACTACTCTTATGACTCCATGTCCTTGGGCAAGAGAGGCAGGAGAATTCTGTAAAGTTCATCCAGAATTTGATGTGGGAGTTCATTTAACCTTTACCAGTGAGTGGAGAAACTATAAATGGGGACCTGTAACAAGAAATAAATCTGTAGAATCTTTAGTAAACAGGGAAGGATATTTCTTTGAAACTTCCGAGGAATTTGAGAGACATGCAAAAGAGGAAGAAGTGGAAGAAGAGATAAGGAATCAGATTAATCTTGCCTTTAAATTAGGAATAAAACCTACCCATCTCGATAGTCATATGGGTAGTTTATATGGATTCTCTGGAAAAACCTTTATTCCTTTAGTCTTTCAATTCTGCAAAGCTTACAATCTTCCCTTTAGATTGCCAAAAAAGATTCCCACAGAAATGCTTCCCCAACTATCTCAAGATTTGATTGAACTACATATGAAAATATTGGATAAGGCAAGGGAAATGGAGATTCCTTTAATAGATTATCTTATACCCTATCCCTATGATCTCCCTGAATGTTCTGATTATTACTCTTTTAAAAAAATGATTATAAGTCTGATAAGAAAACTAAGACCTGGAATATCAGAGATAATTATTCATCCTTCTGTTGAGAGTGATGAGATAAAAACCATAAATCCCACCTGGGAAAAGAGGGTATGGGAATACCTAGTTTTTAGAGATGAAGAGGTAAAAAGAGTAATAAGGGATGAAGGGATAAAAATAATCTCTTGGAGAGATTTAAAATTTTAACTACATTTACCCAGAGAGCTATCATCTATATCATCGATGTTATAAATTTATTATAAAACTTTTACAAAAGTTATTACTTTTAAAGAATTATTTTTTCAAAAATTTATCTTAATTTTCTTTCCACCATTCAAACTATTGTTTTGAACATATCCAAATTTACTCTCCCAATTAACTCCCTATATATTCTATTTTTCAATTATTATCTCCTTTACTCCCTTCTCAGGAATAATTTTTACACCCTTCTCAGTTTTTTCCTCTTTTCCCCCTGTTATGCTCTTTATATCATGAATGTTAAATAAAATAATAGAATAGGTTTTTCCTGAATCTTTTTCTATTCTAAGTTTTATCTTCTCATTTTCTTTTCTTAAAATTACTTTCAAATCCAATTCCTTCTCCAGATTATATACCTCACATAAAGAGTCCTTCCCCTCTACAGGCTCAAAAATATAAAGAGTAACATTTTCTGCGTAATCATAATCTGGTTTTTCTTTATTATTTCCCATGGCAATAATACTTCCCGGCCTTACCATGAGAGGTAGGGAAAAGTAGTCAAATTTTTCTTTATACCACTTTCCTCCAAGACGTTTTTCTCCTGTAATAAGATTTGTCCATATTCCTACATCGGGAAGATAATACTCTACTACTCCTTCTTCTGAGAAGATAGGAGCAACAAGGAGAGAATCTCCAAACATATATTGTCTATCAAGAAAATGGCATGTAGGATCCTCTTCAAATTCAAGAATCATAGCTCTCATCATAGGTATGCCCCTATTTACTGCCTCTATTGCTTTGGCATAAAGATAAGGCATCAGCTGACATTTGAGATTAACAAAAAACCTGAGAACATCAACCGCTTCTTCGTCATACAACCATGGTACTTTATAATCGTGATTACCATGAAGACGAGAATGGGAGGAAAGAAGTCCAAAGGCTACCCATCTTTTGTAAAGGTCAGGAGTTGCAGAGCTATCAAATCCTGCTATATCATGACTCCAAAAGGAAAAGCCAGAAAGCCCTAAAGAAAGACCTCCTCTTAAGGTTTCTGCCATAGATTCGTAAGCAGAGAGACAGTCTCCTCCCCAGTGAACGGGAAATTTTTGACTTCCTGCTGTAGCAGATCTTGCAAAGACAATGGCATTTTCTTCTCCTAACTCTTCCTTTAAAGTTTCAAAAACAGTCTTATTATAAAGATAAGTATAGAAATTATGCATTTTTTCAGGATCAGATCCATCATGGTAGACTACATCTATGGGAATTCTTTCCCCAAAATCTGTCTTAAACACATCAACTCCCATTTTTATAAGTTTTCTTAGATGATCGGAGTACCATTTTCTAGCAGAAGGATTTGTAAAATCTACAATTCCCATTCCAGGTTGCCATTCGTCCGTCTGCCAAACCCTTCCATCAGGTTTTCTCAATAAATATCCTTTTTCTTTTCCCTCTTCAAAAAGCTTTGATCTTTGGGCAATATATGGGTTTATCCATACACATATCTTAAGCCCTCGATCTTTTAGCCTTTTTAACATCTCTTCGGGATTAGGAAACACTCTTTCATCCCATTCAAAGTTTACCCAATGATATTCTTTCATCCAGAAGCAATCAAAATGAAATACATGTAAAGGGACATTCCTTTCTTTCATTCCTTCAATGAAGCTTGTAACTGTTTCTTCATCGTAATTAGTAATAAAAGATGTGGTTAGCCAAAGTCCAAAGGACCATGGTGGAGGAAGAGCAGGTCTTCCTGTGAGAAGGGTATAATTTCCCAAAACTTCTTTTAAATTATCTCCACCTATAATAAAATAATTTATCTTCTCTCCTGGAACACTAAACTGAACCTTTTCTACATTTTCCGTAGCTATCTCAAAGGAAACCTTCTCGGGATGATTCACAAATACTCCATAATCTCTGTTAGTTAAATAAAGAGG
>JAOADF010000113.1 GCA_026417425.1 Dictyoglomaceae bacterium | reverse complement strand
CATAATTACTTTATTTAACTATCTATGATATAATTTTTATATGCAAGAAAGAAAAATATTAATAGTTGGAAATAAAATTTATACTCAGGATAAGAGTAATCCAGAAGTAAATTGGATTTTAATTAAAAATGACATTGTAATTGATTTAGGAAAAGGAAATCCCCCTGAATCTTTAGATTTTCATATTCTTGATTTCTCTTCTTTTTATGGTCTACCTGGTTTTATTGATTGCCATGTTCATTTGGCAAATACTGCCCTTTCTGAAATCTTTTTAGATCTTAGTAAGTTTACTTCAATAAAGGATATAATTAATGTTTTAGAAGCGATAAGAGATAATACTCCAAAAGGAGAATGGATTGTTGCGAAAGAATTTGAGCCTCAAAATATTGATGAGAAAAGAAATATAAGCAGAGAAGAATTGGATAAAAATTTTCCTTATCATCCTGTTTTTATTATAAGAAAAGATTCTCATTCAAGTATAATAAATACGTTAGCAGAAAAACTTTTAGATATTCCTTCTTTAGAAGGTAAAGAAGATAATGTATTGAAGGCAAGAGCCCATCAGATAGCTGTAGGAAAGGTCTATCAAAAGATTGATCCATCTTTACTCATTCAAGGAATTATAAAAGTAACAAGAAAAGCTATAGAAAAAGGAATAACTACCATTCATACATTAGAAGGCGGTTATACTTCTCCCCCTAATACTCCCAATCTTTTATTAGGAATTGAACATTATCTCCCAGTACAATTGGTAATTTATTATCAAACCACATCTATCTCCAAGGTGAAGTCCATAAACCTTCCAAGAATTGGAGGATGTCTTCTAATAGATGGATCTGTGAGTAGTAAAACAGCAGCCTTTTTTGAGCCATACAAAGAAGACGAAAATAATTATGGGATACTATATTGGGAACCAGAAACTTTAGAAAGTTTTATTAAATCCGCCCACAATGATGGTCTACAGATAGCCTTTCATGCTGTAGGTGATAGAGGGATAGATCTTATTCTTAAAACTTATAAAAAAATTTTAAAAAATTATCCAAGGGAAGATCATAGACATAGGATAGAACATTTTGAATATCCAAAAATAGAACATATTAAACTTGCAAGAGAGTTAGGATTAAATATTTCAGTTCAACCAAGCTTTTTGCATTTTTGGGGAGGGCAAGGAAAACTTTATGAAAATTATTTAGGAAAAGAAAGAGCAAGAAGAATAATCCCATTACGGGAATTGTATAATGAAGGTATAACAATGGGAGGAGGATCTGATAGCTCTATTACCCCATTAGACCCATTAATGGGAATTCATTCTACCTTGAATCATCCCAATCCTGAAGAAAGTTTAAATATTTTTGAAGCATTAAAAATTTTCACTTATAATGGAGCTTATTTATCCTTTCTAGAAAAGAAGAAGGGCTCTTTAAGCAGAGGAAAAATTGCGGATATCGTATTTTTAAATAAAGATCCCTTTTCTGTAAATCCAAAGGAGTTTTATTCATCACTTGAAGTAATTGCAACTATTTCAAAGGGACAATTGGTTTATAAAAAAGAAGATATTAAAATTTAAAAGAAGGAAGGGGAAGGGATAATCTTTTTATTATCTCTTGTCCTACTAATATTCCCGAACAAGAAGCTTGAGTTAAACCCCTTGTAATTCCTGCCCCATCTCCTATTGCAAAAAGATTTTTTATCTCCGTCTCTAAGGAAGAAGAAAGTTTTACCCTTGCAGAATAAAATTTTACCTCTACACCATATAAAAGAGTATGACGGGAATAAACGCCAGGAGTTACCTTATCTAAGGCTTGGAGCATCTCAATAATATTAACCAAATATCTATAAGGCAATACTAAACTTAAATCTCCAGGGATTGCCTCTTTTAAAGTTGGAATCACCATTCCCTTTTGTAATCTTTCCCAAGTAGACCTTCTTCCTGCAAGTAAATCTCCTAATCTTTGAAGGATTATGCCATTACTCAGAAGATTAGCAAGACTTCCAATGGCTCTTCCATAGGAAATTGGATCTTTAAAGGGTTCTGTAAAATTCTTTGAAACCAAAATGGCAAAATTGGTATTCTCTGTCTTTTTTTCTGCAAAGCTATGACCATTAACAGATATTATTCCTTCATTTTGTTCCATAACAACTTCCCCGTAAGGATTCATACAAAAGGTTCTCACTTTATCATCAAAGGTTTTTGTATAATATATAAATTTTGCTTCATAAAGATGGTCAGTTAACTCCTTCATCACTATTGCAGGAATCTCTACTCTAACCCCAATATCTACAGGATTAATAGTCCAAGAAAGACCTATTCTTTTTCCTTCCTCACTTAGCCACTTTGCTCCTTCCCTTCCTGGTGCTACTATTACATAATCACTATAATAGATCTCTCCATTTTCCAATTCTACTCCGTATATTTTTCCTTTATCTACTAACAATTTTGATACTTGTTTATTCAAAAGAATATCTATTTTATCTTTAAGATATTCATACATGTTTAAAAGAATAGGAGCACAGTTTTCTGTTCCTAAATGTCTGATGGAAAAATAAATAAGTCTTAAATCTGCTGATATTGCTTTTTTTTGAAAATTTTCAAATATTATTGGATCAGGTTTAATAGTTGGTTGACTTGCACCAAAACTTGTATATATCTTATCTACCACATCCATTAGTTCTAAAAGTCTGTTTTCACCTATATAATCCTTTAGCCAACCACCAACTTCCGTTGAAAAGGTTAATTTTCCATCACTAAAAGCTCCTGCCCCACCCCAACCTGTTACTAGAGCACATCGAGAGCATAAAATACAAGTTTTATGGTCTATTCTTGCAGGACAAACCCTTTTACTTGTTATTTCTCCTTTTTCTATTAATAAAACTTTTAAGGACCTTTGGGAATTTACTAATGTTAAAGCACTAAAAATTCCTGCAGGTCCTCCACCTATAATAATTACATCGTATCTCATCTTTTTAATTAATATAATCTCTCCTGTTCCAATCTACTAAGATATTCGCTTCCTTTTTTTAATCTTATTCTTCTTGCTTTGACAAGATTTACAAATTCCGGAATAATTTTACCTCTTTCTTCTTCAATTTCCAAGAGGATCTCTTCAAGATTTCTATTTCCATCTATAGCTTTTATCATCTTCTGAACAGGGGTAAAGGGAGAGCTCACATTACCTAAAAGTTCCGGAATAATCTCTTGAAGATCAACTAAATCTTTGATGGCTAATCTTCCTAAAGAGATATTTTCTAAAACAACACTTATGGCCATTAAGGTAACCACACCACTCATTCGAGCAACTGTTGCAAAATCTCTTTTACCATCTATATTAGCTAAAATTAGTCTTTCCTTTTCTTCATAGGTCATTGTTTCTGGTTTTTTTCTTAAAAGTAAAACTTGAACTGTAGAAGGAATAGCAAATTCAGGATTTACAAAATAAGGCACACAAGTTAAAGATTTAAGTTGCTGTCTTTTTAATTGCCATTCATCAATAACCCTTGCAGCCTCTAATATTAAAGCTTCTGGAGAAAGGTCTATAGATGCAGGAATATCAGGCAAACTTCCTGATTTAAATTCAAAATTTCCTTCATTCCATGTAAAAAGGTCAAAAAAAGCATCCATTCCGGATAAATTTCTTGCTTGTGCATGAATTACCCTTCCATTTTTAAAATAAATATTACCATTTCTATAACTTCTTTGTATAACCAATGTTCCTGTTTCTGATTTTCCACTTATAAACTGAATCAAAGAGGCAAGATCAAATTCTCTCAAATTACCTGTTAAAGGCAATTTTCATCTCTCCTTTTTTAAAATTTTAAATACCTTAATACACCTAATAATATATTTTCCCCATCAAAAGCTAAGGACCAATAGTAATCTTTCCAATAATATTTCCCAAAGACAAATACCTTACCGGGTTTTGTAAAAGGAAAATAAATATAGGTTCCAAGAGATAATGACTTGTTTATTGGATATGAAAAAGCAGATTCAATATTTATACTTGTACTTCCTAAAATTCCAATATTAATTTGAACTCCACCATAAAGTTTTTCTAATATAAAGGGAATCAATACTTCTAAATATTTTTCGTTATCTCTAAATTCAATATTTAAAACAAGATTAGGATAAAATTTAAAACCACCCCCTATTCTAAAAGATTCGTTTAAAGAAGCACCTACCCAAAATCTTATATTTCTCTCAGGGGAAAGTATAAAGAGTCCATAGGGCATTAAAGGAGAAATAAATAGTCCCAAATCTATATAACTAGAGAAATAATAAGCTCCCTCTTGTAAAGAAAATCCCCACAAGGTTTCCCCAAAGGAAATATTTATTAAAAATATAAACAAAAATAAACCCAATAATAACTTTCTCATTTAACCCTCCCTTTAATGGTGCGCCCGAGAGGACTTGAACCTCTAACCTACGGATTCGTAGTCCGCCGCTCTATCCTATTGAGCTACGGGCGCCCACATTACATTATAAGGAAACATTGAATTATATGCAAGTTTAGAGATTGTGATTTAATAATAGTTCTGCTATAGATTTTGCAGCAATCTTTCCTGCTCCCATGGCACTTATTACTGTCGCAGAACCCGTAACAATATCTCCTCCTGCAAAAACTCTATCCTTAGTAGTTTTTCCTGTTTTTTCATCAACAATTATGGTTCCATGTTTAGTAAAGGCTAAATCTTTAGTGGTTTTTGCTATCAATGGATTTGGAATGGTCCCAATAGCAACAATAACCATATCCAAAGGAAATATATAACTTGAATCTGGGATAGGAACTGGTTTTCTTCTACCACTCTCATCAGGCTCTCCTAAGGTCATTTTCTGAAGTTCTATAGCCTTGACTTTTCCCTTTTCATCTCCAATAAATTTTATAGGAGATACCAGAAGATTAAAAATAATTCCCTCCTCTTTGGCATGAATAATTTCTTCATATCTTGCTGGCATTTCTTCTTCGGTTCTTCTATATAATATGTGAACTTCTTCTGCGCCTAATCTTAATGCAGTTCTTGCAGAGTCCATTGCTACATTTCCTCCACCAATAACTCCAACCCTTTTTCCAATTTTTATAGGTGTATCATATTCTGGAAATTTATATGCTTTCATCAGATTTACCCGGGTCAAAAACTCATTTGCAGAATATATTCCTATAAGATTTTCTCCAGGAATATTTAAAAACTGAGGAGTTCCTGCTCCTGTTCCAATAAAAACAGCATGGTACTCTTTTAATAGTTCATCAATAGTATAGGTTTTACCAATAATAATGTTAGTGAAGATCTCTACCCCAAGACTTTTTACATATTCTACCTCCGCTCTAACAATTTTTTTAGGAAGTCTAAACTCTGGAATTCCATATATAAGGACACCACCTGGTTCATGAAAGGCTTCAAAAATATGAACATTAAACCCCATTCTTGCTAAATCCCCTGCACATGTTAAGCCTGCAGGACCAGAACCAATAACTGCTATTCTTTTATTATTCCTTTTCTCAATTTTAGGAATATTTAATCCCTTCTGTAATTCTAAATCAGCAACAAATCTTTCTAATCTTCCTATGGCTACAGGTTCACCAATTTTTTTAAGAGTACAATAAGCTTCACATTGGGTTTCTTGAGGACAAACCCTTCCCGTTGTGGCTGGAAGATTATCCGCTTCTTTTATCTTTTTTATCGCAAGATCAAACTTTTCCTCCTTGATAAGTTTTATAAACTCAGGAATATTTATATTAACAGGACATCCCTTTACACAGGGAGCATCTCTACATTGAAGGCATCTTCCTGCCTCTTCTAATGCTAATTTAGTAGTATATCCAAGGGCTACCTCATTAAAATTTTTTATTCTTTCTTTTGGCTCCTGCTCTGGAATGGGAGTTTTCTTCTTATTTACTACCAACTTTAGATTCCTCCCCTTCCTCTAAAAGTTTTAGTGAAATTTGTTCTTCTTCTTTATAAGTTTTTAACCTTAATAATAATTCATCAAAATTTACAAGATGCCCATCAAATTCTGGTCCATCTACACAAGTAAACATTACCTTATTTTCTACAGTAACTCTACAACCCCCACACATTCCTGTACCATCTACCATAATGGGATTTAAACTTACTATGGTTTTTATACCATAAGGTTTTGTTAAATCTGAAATTACCTTCATCATAATTGTAGGTCCAATAGCCCATATCCTTTCTATTTTTTTTCCTGAGTCTAAGATATTTTTAAGAACATCAGAAACAAAACCTTTATATCCAAGGGAACCATCATCTGTTGCTAAATAGAGTTCATCACTTATCTTTTCTATTTCCTCTTTAAATATTAAATAGTTTTTACTTCTTGCTCCAAGAATACTTATAACATAATTTCCCTTTCCTTTTAAAGCTTTTAAAATAGGATATAAAGCTGCAATTCCAACCCCACCTCCAACCCCTATAATAGTACCGAAATTTTCTATTTCCGAAGGATTTCCAAGGGGACCTACTAAATCTAAAATATTTTCTCCTTCTTTCAACTTTCCTAATAGTTTTGTAGTCCTTCCTACTTCTTGAAAAACAATAGTTATATATCCTAATGATGGATCTATATCAGCAATAGTCAAAGGAATTCTTTCCCCTTTTTCATTAATCCTTAAAATTACAAATTGACCAGCCTTTGCTTTTTGAGCAATTAGAGGAGCATATACATTAATAAGTTTTACTTCTGGAGCAAGAACTAATTTTTTTAATATTCTATACAATCCTTTTCCCTCCTTAAGAATTAAGTTTTTATTATCGAAGGTTCTGATAGTAAGATATTTTCAAAAAATATTAAATTCACTTGAATATTTTCTACATCTATTTTAAGAATTTTTGGTGGTCTATTATATGAAAAAAGAAGAATAAAGGAAAAATTCTCCTTGGGCTTTATTATTTTATTTATAGGCAAAGAATCAATACTTCCTTTTAGAATATTACTATATAATTGATCATTATTTAACAATATTTCACGATAATTTCCAGTATTCTCAAGATAAAATTTCATTTTGCTTAAATCTAAAGTTTTTTCTCCATGATTTTGAATTGTTATAAATAAAGGTAAAACCTTTTCAAAGATTGGCAAATCAAATCTTGGATAATTTTTTAGATTTAATACAATAACTTTTATAGGATAGCTTGGATTGTAAGCATAATGAAAATTAAAAAAATTTGGATTTTTGCTATTTATTATATATCCTTCTACATGGAGCCTAATTAGCTTTTCTTGAAATTGGAGATTATTATAAATTTGAAGAAGTTTTGTATAGTAATCCACTGATATATTCCAAGGTATGTAATTCTTTTGAGGATTTTTCCAGAAAATATCTTCCTGCTCCTTAGCAATTTTTAGTAATGTGTCTATATCTTCATTTTTTATTGCTAAAGAGAAATTTATAATCCAGAAAAAAATTAATAAAAAAAAGAGGAATTTCACAAAATCCCTCCTAAAAATTTATTCATTGGTGGAGCTGGGGGGACTTGAACCCCCGACCTCTTCCGTGCCATGGAAGCGCGCTCCCTCTGCGCCACAGCCCCACTTTTTTGGAGGCGGCACCCGGACTCGAACCGGGGAATGGGAGATTTGCAATCTCCTGCCTTAGC
>JAOADF010000099.1 GCA_026417425.1 Dictyoglomaceae bacterium | reverse complement strand
ATCTGTCTTATGAGGCGCGCAGGGGAAGAAAGAGTAGCTCAGGCAAAATGGCTCTATGAGGACAAAGATACTATGAAAACCTTAAGAGATACTATGAAGACCTTAAAAGACTTGGTTGAGGCCTTTGATGAGAAAAATTCGCTTGGTTACATATCAAAGAGCTTTATTCAAAAAATTGCCAAAGATTTTATCCACCTGAGAACTGAGGATGGGAAGCTTAATATAACAGGTGAAATTTTTAATGTAGAACTTTTAAGGTATCTTGAAAGATCGTATATTCCGCCTAAAGGTAAAAAACTAAGTAATGACGAAAAAAAGCAATTTATAAGCGGTATCTGTAAAAAAATGAAGGATTTATTCTGGGATACGGGTGAAAATTTAGATAATTTTGTGAACCTTCTTACTACTTTAACCTTTATACATAAAGCGGAGGAATGAGATGCAGAGGAATGAGATGTGGATTAAAATAGTGCCCAATGATAATTTATTTTTTCGCACAGGAAGACCCTTTGGTATGGGTTCAGAAACCTGGACGGATTCTATTTTTCCACCTTATCCTTCAACCATTTATGGAGCTCTCAGAACCTACTTATTATTTAATAGGGGGAGTTTAAAAAAGTTTAAGGAGGAAGGTTACGAAGATATTGGCTCTTCCAAAAATAAAGGGAATATGAAAATTATTGGACCACTACTAGCTTTGAGAGAAGCTATTCTTTTCCCAGCACCTCTTGATCTTGTGAAGAAGAAAGAAAACGAAAAATTGGTTCTTTTATCAAAAATCAGTAGACCCAAAATTTTCTTTTCGGATTATCCCCATGATAATTTATTAATGTTTAAAGGTGATAACCAGGTAGAGGAGGCAAACGTTTTTATAGATGACCTCACGTTGAAAGACTATCTTGAAGGCAAGAAGAAAGAATTTTTTTATATTAAAAAAAGTAAACTTTATCTAATAGAGCCTAAAATTGGAATTGCCCGAGAGAGATTAACCCTTACTTCAAAAGAAGGACATCTTTATAGAATACCAATGATTAGATTAAGTAGAGAATCCTTTATCCTGGTTAGAGTTTCGAAGGTTTTAAACATGCCAGAAAAGGGGGTCTTTAATCTTGGGGGCGAAGGTAAGACCGTTTATTATGAAAAATTAGAGGGAAATCCTCTGGAGATTTTTGTAAATGGAACACTAAACTTAACCAACCGAGTTTTTAAAATTTATCTTGCCACACCTGCTATATTCGAGAAGGGATGGCTTCCTAATTGGATTGATGAAAACTCCTTGGAAGGTAATTTTAATGGAATTGAATTGAAGCTAATTTGTTGTGCTATAGGGAAGTATGTAAGAATTGGTGGATGGGATTTAGCCAAAAAAGAGCCAAAACCTATGTATAAAGCCGTGCCTGCAGGAAGTGTTTATTATTTTGAAGTTTTAGATAATACCACTGAGGAGGAAATTAGGAACACCTTTCATCTAAAAAACATCTCAGATATAAATCCCGAAGAGGGTTTTGGATTAAGTTTAGTGGGAGATGTGCCATGAAGAAAATAATAACCATGGTTGGAACATCAATTTTTGAGAATTATCGTAGAGAAAAAGGGGATGATGCTGGATGTATGCGATTTTTTGAGGATTTGAAAGATATAGAATCAGAGAAATGGGAAGATGAAAAAGAAAGATGCAAGAGATTGAGGGGTTATATAAATTCGTGGATAACTAAAAAAATCAATAAAGAATTAGAAAATATTTCTGCAGAGATTAAAAGTCTTGCTAAACTTTCTGAAGAATTAAAAGATGCTTTTGAAATTTATCTCTTATCCTCAGATCCCATATTAAGTAGACTTGCAGGAGAAATACTTAAAGATGCTTTACCTAAATTAAAATCCTTTGAAGCTGCAGAAATTAAACTT
>JAOADF010000046.1 GCA_026417425.1 Dictyoglomaceae bacterium | reverse complement strand
AATATGGGATCAAAGAAAGAAATTTTTAGAGACTGACTATTTTGAAGATATCGAGATAAGAGAAGAAAAAATAGATGATGGGGTAATTCTTAACTTTATATTTATGGAAAAACCTGTTATAGAGAGGATAAATTACTTTGGACTAAAAAATATCCCTATAGAGAAGGTTCAAGAAATAGTTCAATTAAAAACTGGAGATTTTGTATCAAAATCCCTTTTAGAGGAAAAGAAGAAAATTTTAATAGAGACAAATTTCTTTTCAAAAGTAGATTTTATCTATTCAGAGGAAAAGGGAAAAGCTTTTGTTTTTTTCTATTTTAATGAGAATCCTGTGATATCTGAGATATCTTTTGAAGGGTTAAATAATATAAATAATTTGGAGATTATAGAAATATTAGGTTTGAAAGGAAAGGTAGAGAATAATGTTTTTAAGCCCTTAGAGAAAGTATTTTATTCTGAAAATTTAAAAGAAACCCTAGAGGCGAAATTAATAAATACAGGATATTTTGAGAAAATTTTCTGGTCTGTTATGGAAGAAGGGGAAGAAATTAAAGTAAAATTAATTTTTAAGGAGAATTTACCAATTTTAAGGGTTTCTATTCAAGGTAACGTTAATCTTCCAACAGATAAGATAATATCTCTTCTTTCTTTAAGAAAAAAGGAATTTTATAATGAAGATTTTATTGAAGAGAAGAAAAATCTTTTATTAAATAGTTCTTATTTTGATAGTGTGGAGATCAAGAAGATATTTAGTGCTTCTGGAGTATATCTTACTTTTATAGTGAAGGAAAATCCAATAATATCATCAGTTGTATTTGAGGGATTAAAATATTTGGATTTTAATACCTTAGAAAAGTATATTATTTTGAAAAAAGGAGATTTTTTAAATGAAGATAAGATAAAAGAGCAGATTTCAAAAATCGAAGAATCAGGTTATTTTCAAAAAATTGATGTTGTGAAAAATATAAATCAAGATAAGATAGAGTTAGTTTTTAAATTAAAGGAAAATCCAATAATTAACAAAATAGTTTTTAAAGGACTTTATAGTTTATCCTTTGATGAACTTAAGAAGAATATGAAGTTAAGAGAAGGAAAGCCCATAAATTATAATCTTTTGAGAGAAGATATCACTAATTTGCAAAAATATTTACAGCAAAAGGGATTTGTCTTTACTGTATTACAGGAGTTCAAATTTACAGAAGAAGGTGAACTAACCTTTTTCTTTAAAGAATACATTGTAGAGGAGATTAATATTCAAATTCAACCAACAACAGAGACATCTACTCTTTACTTTATGGCATTTCTTAGAAGACCTACCGAAAAGAATGTTATTAAAAGGGAAATATCTTTAAAGGTTGGAGAAGCATTCAACTGGGAAACAGTTAAACAAGATTTACAAAGAATATACAATGCTGGAATATTTGAAGATGTGTCTATTAAATTAGAACCTGGCTCTGATGAGGATAAGATCAAAGTAATTTATATAGCAAAGGAAAAGTTAACAGGGTCTATAAACTTTGGAGGTGGATATGGAGTATCCTCTGGATTTTATGGATATATAGAATATGTAGAAAATAACTTATTAGGAAAAGCACAGAAACTGAGCTTAAATCTTCAAATAACAGGTTTGGGAAAGATCAACTATCAAATTAGCTTTACTGATCCTTGGTTCTTAGGAGATAGAAATAATTTTCAATTAAAATTATATGATAAGAAAAGTACTACTACGACAATTATTGATAATGAATCAAAGAATATAGATGAAGAAAGAATAGGAGGAAGTTTTTCCTTTTTTTATCCTCTTGGAGGATATCTAAGCTTAGGATTAGGTTTTAAATATGAAAAGGTTTGGCAAGGAATTTCCGGGTCAACTTATACAGAAAATAATATTGCCAGTATTAATCTTAGTTTTATTAGAGATACAAGGGATTTTATCTTAAATCCTACTCAAGGGTCAAGGCAGGTATTAGGTGTAGAGTTTGCAGGAGGAGGAAGTAGTTCAAATTATGCAAAATATCAAGGAGAGTTTCAGTGGCATATTCCTTTGACTCAAAGAGATGCTGTAACTATCTCTCAAATGAAAGAAAGAAATGTTTTATCTTTTAAAATTGGTCTTGGATTTTCAGAAGGAAACATGCCTTCCTCTGAGCTATTCACAGTTGGAGGAGCAAACACCATAAGAGGTTATATAGATAATGAATTTAGGGGAGACTCTTATTTTGTATTTAATCTACAGTATAGATTTCCTTTAGGAAGTGGATTATATGGGATTTTGTTTTTTGATTCGGGAAATGCATTTTCATTAAAAAGTATAACTTCTTTAAAAGATATTAAACTATATAATGGAGTAGGAATAGGATTAAGATATGAAACTTTAATTATTCCTATTAGATTAGATTTTGGATATAATTTTGGTCAGGATCCTTTAGATCCAAATACTAAGTGGAGAATTCATTTTAGTTTTGGAGATGTATTTTAAGAAATGGAGGGAAGAAATTGAGAAAGAGATTTTTAATATTAATAGTTTTTATCTTTATTTTTAATATTATTTATGGTGAAGAATATTTTTTACAAGGGATTATATTTAAAGGAATTAGATATACTCCTTATTCTCAAATACAAGAACTACTAAATATAAAACCTTTCCAAAGCTATTCTCAAGAAATAATAAAAGAGGAAATTCAGAGAATAAAAAACATGGGAATATTTGAGGATATAAATTATTTCTTAAATAAGATAAATGGAGGATATGAATTAATAATTAAAGTAAAAGAATATCCCATAATAAAAAAGGTAGAATTTCCTAAGATTAGATTATTAGAGGAAAAAGAAATAAGGAAAAATATTTATTCAGATTCTGGAAGATTTTTTATATTAGATAAGGTTCAAGAAGATATTAATAAAATTAAAGATTTATATAAGAAATATGGTTTTCCCCTTGCAATTGATCCTACATATAAATTTGAGAATAATATATTAAGCTTTATTTGGGAAGAAATTCCACCAATAAAAGAAGTTATATATGAGACAAATTCTAATAAAGAGCAAGAATTAATAAAAAAGTTAGTGAATATTAAAAGAGGCGAAGATTTGAATATTATAAAAATAGAGTTAGCAAATCAAAAATTATTAAGAGAGGAAATACCTTTAATAATTAAATATAATTATAAAATTGAAGATAATGGAACGATACTATATCTTTCCTTAATGCCTCTTTTCAAAAATTCTTTTTCTTTCTCCTTCTATTCTCCATTAAATTTTAATACTCTATATTCTTTTTACAACTTAAATATTGGTAAAATATCTATAAATTCATTCATTTCTAAAGAGAGTTCTCCTTTTTATAACTTCTCATGGGAAAAGGAGAATTTTCATATTATATTGAATAATAATTATATATCTCTTTTGTTTTTAAAGGAACTTGGAAGGGATCTTAAAGTAAAGATAGGATATAGATCTCCCCTTAATCCTCAAGGGAATAAAGCTCTTCTTTTTTCTTTTGAAAGAAACAATTTGGTTAAAAGAGAGTATTTTAATATAAAAGGCAGTCTATTAAATTTATCTATGGATTTTATTGGGGGAGGTTCTCCTGAAAACTATACCCTTTTAAGATTACTCACTGATAATTATTGGAGTTATGGAGAGAAAGTGGAAGAAAGAATCTTAGAGGCAAAGGGAGAATTAAAGTATATTTTAGGAAATTCTCAGGAGAAAAGTGGTATAAATATCAAATTTAGTTATGGTTTTCCTGTCTCATTAAAAAGTTATATTTTCTTAAATATTGGAGGTGATAGCGAATTTAATTTATCAGAGATTAGGAATTTTTCAGATATTATTTTTACTCTTTGGGGAGGTTTAGATTTTATTTGGACTAATTATCCATGGATTTTTAAGTCTTCTTTTGTTTTTAAATCTATAGAGAAATTAGAATGGGAATTATGTACCATATTAAATTTTTAAATCTTAGGAGGTATTAAAAGATGAAAAATTATAAGCTCAGTCTAATATTAGTAATAGCTGTAGCATTTCTCTTTATAGGATTAAGATTTGTCACCGCTCAAACTCCTACAACTGTTAAGATAGCTTATGTCGACCAGCAGAAAATTATCCAAAGTTATACCCCTCTATTTAATGCCTATAATAAACTTAATCAGGAATATCAAACAAGATTATCAAAACTTCAGGAAGCTCAGCAACAAGGAAAATCTCAAGATGAAATCAAAAAATTAGCAGATCAGTATGACAAGGAACTTCTACCTTATAAACAAGCGGTGGATGCCTTAATGAAAGAAGTAGAAAAAGCCTTCTCAGAATTAGCTAAAAAAGAAGGATATAGTGTAGTGTTAGATAAAAATGCAGTAGTTTGGGGTGGATCTGATATAACTGATAAGGTAATTTCTCAACTTACAGGGAAGAAGTAAGGTGATTTTTTATGGGAAAAATTATCTATATTTTTTTCTTTGTTATTCTTATTCTGCTGGTTTTTAGCTTTATATATTCTCAAAGTAATTCCTTTGGATATATCGATTATTTAAAGGTATTTAGTAATTATAAAGAGACTAAGAACATGCAGGCTCAGATTAAAGAGAAACAGATGGAAATTAATAAAATTATAGAAGAGGCAAAGAAAAAGGGATTGGATCAAAAAAAATTGGATGAATTGAAAAAGGAAAAGGATAAGGAATTAGGAGAGATTATGGCAAAAATTAGAGATACCTTGAGAAAGAAGATATTATTTGAAGTAGAAAAGGTTGCAAAATCTAAAAATTTAACTGTAGTATTAGAAAAGAGTGCTCGAGTTTGGGGTGGAATAGATATCACTAAGGAGGTTTTAGATAACCTAAATAAGTAGGGATTAGTATGTGGTTGAAAGAAATTTCTGAGATAATAGAGGGCGAACTTAGGGGAGAAAATTGCTGGATAGAGAAGGTATCCGATTGGAAAGAGGTAGGAGAAAATGATTTAATCTTTGTTTTTAATGAGAAAGATCTTTTTGAGGCAGAAAAGACCAAGGCTCGAGCTCTTGTTATTCCTAAAGTTGAGTTTATATCTAATAAATCTATTGTGTTAGTTGAGAATCCTAAGCTTGCAATGGCAAAAATTTTAAAATATTTTGATTGGCATACTTATCCAGAGGAAATACATCCTACAGTAATCCTAGGAGAAAATACAAAAATTGAAGATAAAGTGGGGATTGGGGCTTATTCTGTTATTGGGAATAATGTTAAAATTGGAAGTGGGACAAAAATTGGCTCAGGAGTTGTTATAGGAAACAATGTAATTATTGGAGAAAATTGTATTGTATATCCTAAGGTTTCCATATATGATTATTGTTATATAGGTAATAATGTCATTATTCATTCGGGATGTGTTATAGGTAGTGATGGTTTTGGATATGTTTGGGATGGAAAAAATCATGTTAAGATTCCTCATGTAGGAAAGGTTGTTATAGAAGATGATGTGGAAATTGGTGCTAATTGTACCATTGATAGGGGGACCTTAGGTGAGACAAGAATAGGAAAGGGAACAAAGATAGATAATCTTGTAACCATAGCTCATAATGTAAAAATCGGAAAAAATTGTATTATAGTGGGACAAAGTGGAATTGCGGGAAGTAGTGAAATAGGAAATAATGTTATTATTGCAGGGCAAAGTGGAATTTCTGATCATGTCAAAGTAGGAAATGGAGTTATAATCATGGGGAGGGCAGGTGTAACAAAGGATATTCCTGATAATTCTATAGTTTCTGGATTTCCTGCAAGATCTCATAGAGAAGAATTAAAATGGCAAGCTTTATTGCGAAGACTTCCTGAAATTTGGGAAAAAATTAAAAAATTGTAAATGAATTTACAAAGGACTATAAAAAGAGAAACTAAAATAAAGGGTTATGGACTTCATTCTGGTAAGGAATCAGAAATATTTTTTTTAAAGGCACCAGAAAATAAGGGGATAATTTTTATTAAAAATGATGAAGAAATTCCTGCATTAATAGATTATGTTATAGATACCCATCGTGGAATCACCTTAGGTAAGGATAATGTAAAAATAATGACTGTTGAACACCTTTTATCTGCGATTTATGGCCTGAAGCTCTCTAATCTATTTATCGTGGTAAAAGGAGAAGAAATTCCTATTTTTGATGGAAGTTCTCTTCCTTGGATAAGTATTATTAAAAAAGCTGAGATTTTACAACAAGATTTTCCTTTAAAAATATATAGCATAGAAAGACCAATATATGAGAGGGAGGGAAAAGGATTAATTCTTCTTTTTCCCTCTTCTTCTTTTTCTGTAATCTCTGTAATATCTTTTCCTCATACAATTCTTTATTGGCAAAAATATATTTTTCAAAATTTGGATAATTATGAAAGGGAAATTGCTTTTGCAAGAACTTTTGGTTTTTGGTATGAAATAGAAGAGTTAAGAAGAAAAGGATTAATAAAGGGTGCAAGTTTAGAAAATGCCCTTTTAGTTGGACCTGATGGATATGAAAATGAGCCAAGATCCTTAGATGAGCCTGTAAGACATAAAATTCTTGATATAATAGGAGATTTTTCCTTACTTGGTGGATATTTACAAGCAAAGATATATTCCCTTTCCTCAGGACATGCTCTTCATGTAAAAATCATGAAGAGGCTTTCACAAGAGAAACTCTTAAGGGGGAATTATGGATGAATATAGATATCTTTAGAATTCTTCCCCACAGATATCCTTTTCTAATGATAGATAGAGTTTTAGAATTAAAAAAAGGAGAAAGTATCAAAACATTAAAAAATGTATCTATTAATGAACCTTTTTTTATAGGACATTTTCCTGAAAAGCCTGTAATGCCAGGTGTTTTAATAATTGAAGCTTTGGCACAATCTGCTGGAATTCTTATATTTCTCTCTTATGCTGAAGAAGGTAAAAATTACTTTGCTTATCTTACTGGTGTAAATAATATGAAATTTAAAAAACAGGTACTTCCAGGTGATACTTTAATATTAGAAGTAAAATTAAAACAAAGCTTAAAAAATATTTTTAAATTTGATGGAGTAGCAAAAGTAGATAATGATATTGTAGCAGGTGGTGAGGTAACCCTTGCCTTGGGATAATAATTATAAGAATACAATTTTTATTCATCCTTCTTCTGAAATTGGAGAAAATGTAGAGATAGGTCCCTTTACTTTTATAGATAAAGGGGTAAGAATAGGAAATAACACAAAGATAGAGAATAATGTGGTTTTAAAGGAAGGAACTATTATCGGAGAGAATTGCCATATTCATTCTGGAGTTATTTTAGGAGATTTACCTCAGGATTTAAATTTTAAAGGAGAAAAAAGTTTTTTAATAATTGGTAATAATGTTGTTATAAGAGAATATTGTGTAATCCATAGGGCAAGTGGTGAGGGAAATGCTACTATAATCAGAGACGATTGTTATATTATGGCATATGCTCATTTAGCTCATAATGTAAAATTAGGTAAAAAGGTAATCATAGCTAATGGAGCTCAAATTGGAGGTTATGTGGAAATTGATGATCAAGCATTTATTAGTGGTCTTGTGGGAATTCATCAATTTGTAAGAATTGGAAAATTAGCTATGATAGGAGGATTAACAAAAGTTGTAAAGGATGTTCCACCTTATGCCTTAGTAGATGGAAACCCTGCAAGAGTATATGGTATTAATACTGTAGGATTAAAGAGAGCAAATTTTTCCTTACATAAAAGAAATCTTATAAAAAAATTTTTTCACATTCTATATTCTAACCTTTCCTTTGAAGAAAGGATCAAAAAAATTTCAGAATTTGAGGAAGAAGAAGCAAAGGAGATTTTGGAATTTATTAAAAACTCAAAAAGGGGAATAACTTCAGCAGTATGGAGGAGAATTGAAGAATGAAGATCATGTTTTCTGTGGGAGAAATATCAGGAGATATTCATGGTGCTTATTTAATTAAAGCTTTAAAAAAATATAACTCAAATCTTTCCCTCTTTGGTTTAGGTGGAGAAAGGATGAAAGAGGAAGGTTTCGATTTAATAGCAAATGTGACAAGATTTAGCACTGTTGGCTTTATAGAGCCTATTCCTTATATTCCTATGTTTTTGAAACTTTTAAATAAAATCGAAAAAATTTTGGAAAAAGAGAAACCAGATCTTATAATTCTTATAGATTTTCAAGGATTTAATATTCCTCTTGCAAAAAAAGCTAAAAATTTAGGTATTCCAACAATATATTATTTTGCCCCTCAGTATTGGTTATGGGGAAAGAGAGAAAATGCCTATGAGGTTTCAAAATATCTAAATTGGATTATAAGTGTCTTTCCCCAAGAATACGAAATATATAGAAAATATACTAACAAAGTTTCCTTCTTTGGTCATCCCTTAGTAGATTATCTTTCTAATTTAGAGCCCCAAAAAAGAGAAGATTATTTAATAGGAATTTTTCCAGGAAGTAGGAAACAAGAAATTGGTAAACTTACTCCTTTATTTATGAAAATTGCTAATTATTTTTCTAAAAAGGGTTTTAAATTTTTATTACCCCTTGCCTCAGATCAATTCTTTTCATTATTAAAAAAATATATAGATAATAGTTTAAATATAGAATTATTATCAGGTAAAGAAAGCCATAAAGTACTACAAAGGGTAAATTTTGCATTGGCATCTTCAGGAACTGTAACCTTAGAAGCAAGTCTTCTTTATTGTCCTCTATTTGTATTCTATAAAATTTCAAAATTAACCTACTATATCGGGAAAAAATTGGTTCATCATAAATATATATCCCTTCCTAATATATTGTCAGGAAAGGAAATTTATCCAGAATATGTGCAAAAAATTAATATAGATAAAGTAATTAGCGATATAGAAGATTTTATTAATAATTCTAAGGGAAGAGAAGAAATGCTTTCAGATTTAAAAAAGGTTGTATCTTCTCTAGGAGAAAAAGGGGTTCTTGATAGAATTGCTCAATTTATTTTGAGTAAAAATTATGTTTGATTTTTATTTTATTATAAATGGACCTGGAGAAATTTCTGGTTGGTTGTATCCTTTAATTAGTTGGATAAAAGAAAGGGATTTGGATTGGGTAAAAAATATAAATTTTTATACTATTTTAGTTCCTTGTCAATTTGCAACAGGAGAGGAAAAACGAGTTTTAGAGGAATTTAATTTTTTTAAAGAAATTATATCTTCTAATAAATATTGGGAGAACTTTATTTATAAACCAAAGAATAAAAATATAATTTTTCATCTGGGAGGGGATTTATTTTTTAATGGAGTGTTAGGAAAAATCTGGAGATCCTTCTCTATTGCATATGTGGAGAAGAAATATTCTTGGCTTTTTCTTTATAAAAATATATATTCTTCTAAGGATTTAAAGGATCCAAAAATAAAATATGTTGGAGAATTAAGATTTGAGAATCTTAATAGATATGCCTTTTCAAAGAAAAGTAATAGAGTTGCACTTTTTCCGGGAAGCAGAGATTATGCATTGAGATTTTATCTTCCTTTTTATTTGGCTTTAATAAAGGAAATTTGTAAGTTTTATCCTGAACTTCAATTTACCATATTTCTTTCTCAATTTTTAAGGAGGGATATTACAGAAAAAATTCTCATGAGGTTATATCCATTGTTGAGAGATTTACCCGTAGAAATAGAAGTTTTAAGGGATTGGAAAAAACAAGTGAATAACTTTTTATTTGCTATTACCCTTCCCGGAACAACCACATTACAATTGGGATACTCAGGAATTCCCATGTTGGTTTTATTACCTCTTCATAGACCTGAATATTTACCTATGGAAGGTTTCGCGAATTTTATAAAAGGAAAGGTTCGAAATTTATTAATTAATATCTATTTAAAAAAGAATTCATATTTAGCTCTTCCTAACAAGTATAAACCTGGAGTGGTTCCAGAGATAATTGGGAGATTTGATTTTAAAAAAGTGATAAAATATATTTTGAAAATTATGGATAATAGAGAATTAATAGAAAAGATACATGGAGATTTAATAGAAATAATCCCTGAAATTTGTACATATCCCTCTGAGATCATATGGAGTGATATTTATGAAATATTGGAGAAGGATTTTTAAATTATTAAAACCAAATTTCTTGTATCTTTTAGGTGGATTTTTATGTATCTTAATAGTAAACTCTACCCAATTATATGCTCCTAAATTTATAGGTGAACTTATTGATCATCTAAATAAGACTAAGGATTTATCTTCTCTTAATAAAATTGCATTGATTATTGTAGGATTACTTTTTTTAAGAAGTTTATTCTTATATGGACAAATATACCTTTTATCCTTTGTAGGGCATAGATTAGTAGCGGATTTAAGAAATAGATTATTTTCAAAAATTCAGTATCTCTCTTTAGAATATTTTAACAAATGGTCTAGTAGTGAGTTAATATCTAGAACCATTCAGGATACTCAACTTATTCAAACCTCTTTTCTATCAAGTTTATCAGATCTTTTCTATTCTATTATTCTACTTATAGGAATCACTTTGATTCTTATTTTTTCCCATTGGCAGTTAGCTTTAGCAACATTTATTATAATTCCCCTTTTTGTAATCTCTGTTTCAGGTATAGGGAAAGAAATTCAAAAATGGTCTCTTGCAGTGCAGAAAAAAATTGCTGATCTTACCACAATTATACAAGAAAGTATTAGAGGAGCAAGGATAGTTAGAATATTTGTAAAGGAGGAAGATGAGATAAATAAATTTAAAAGAGAGAATGAAAAAAATTTCTGGAGAAATATAAAAATTGCGCAGCTAACTGCTACTCAAATTCCCCTCGCAAGTTTTTTAAGCGCCCTTGCTATAGTTTTTCTAATATGGTTAGGAGGACGAAAAATTGCTCAAAATCAGCTAACCCTTGGCTCCTTTATTGCCTTTTTGACTTATGTGGGAATGGCATTAGACCCTGCAACTACCCTTCTTAGAGTTTTTTCTGGTATAAAGCAGGCTTCTGCATCCTTTGAGAGAATATTTGAGATCTTAGATCAAGGAAAAGATGTTTTAGAATTTCCAAATGCAAAGGTTTTGCCACCAATAAAAGGTTTAGTAGAGTTTGAAGATGTTTATTTTACTTATGATAATAAAAATTGGGCTTTAAAAAATATAAACTTGAAGATTCATCCCGGAGAAAAAATTGCTATTGTAGGTATTAGTGGGGCTGGAAAAACATCTTTGGTGAATCTTATTCCACGATTTATAGATCCCACCCATGGAAAGGTAAAGATAGATGGTTACGATGTAAGAGAAGTAAAATTAGGTTCTTTAAGGAATCAAATTGGATTTGTAACCCAAGAAACTATAATCTTCCATGGAACTGTAAAAGAGAATATTTCATACAGTAGACCTAATGCAACCTTAGAAGAAATTATTAATGCATCGAAAATGGCAAGAGCTCATGATTTTATAATTTCTCTTCCTCAAGGATACGATACTATAATTGGAGAAGGAGGAGCTGGACTCTCTGGAGGGCAAGCACAAAGAATAGCTATAGCAAGAATTATACTACACAATCCAAGATTGATTATTTTAGATGAAGCTACATCCTCATTAGATTCAGAATCTGAAGCCTTAATACAAGAAGCCTTAGAGGAATTAACAAAACAAAAAACTACTCTTATTATTGCTCATAGATTATCTACTATTAGAAAAGTGAATAGAATTATAGTTTTAGATCAGGGAGAAATTGTAGAAGAAGGAAATCATGAGGATTTGTTAAATAAAAAAGGGGTGTATGCAAGAATTATTCATTGGCAATTGGAAGAAGGAGAGGTGAGGATATGAGGAAAATAAAAGTTGGGGTAGTAGGGGTGGGATATCTAGGACAGCATCATGTAAGAATTTTTAGTGAACTTCTCCATGTAGAACTTGTAGGAATAGCGGATATAAATGAAGTAAGGGTAAGAGAAATGGCTTCCTTGTATCAGGTTCCCTTTTATACTAAGGATTATAGAGATCTATTGGACAAAGTGGAAGCAGTGAGTATAGTTACTCCTACATCTACCCATTTTAAAATTGCAAAGGAATTTTTAGAAAAAGGGGTCCATATATTTGTAGAAAAACCTGTAACTCAGACCTTGGAGGAGGCTGAAAAATTGGTAGAACTGGCATCGGGAAAGGATTTAGTTTTTCAGGTAGGGCATATTGAAAGATTTAATCCTGCGGTACAAGAATTAAAAAAATATATAAAAAATCCATTTTATTTGGAGATTCACAGAATGGGAACTTTTGATGGAAGATCAGAGGATATAGGAGTGGTAATGAATTTGATGATTCATGATTTAGATATTCTTTTTTATATTCTTGGAAAGGAGAGAAAAATAAAGGATATTCAAGCAACAGGATATTCTCTCTATACATCCTATGAGGATTTTGCTCATGTTAATATTCTTTTTGAAAATGGAATGACAGCAAGCTTAACTGCAAGTAGATTGAGCTCTAAAAAATTACGAAAATTAGAAATCCATGAGATTGATGGAACATTTATATCGGTAGATTATATTGATCAAAGCATAACAATAACCCATGGCTCTAAGAGGGCTTTTGAACCAAATATTGAAACACCAGTTTTAGAAAGAGAAGAACCTTTAAGATTAGAACTGGAGCATTTTGTAAACTGTATACTAAATGGTGGAAGTCCATTAGTAACCTTGGAGGATGGTAAATTAGCTATATATTTAGCTTCTGAAATTCTAAAGGAAATGAAAGTTTATAATTTAAAAAATGCTTCTCTTTATAAGTAACGGCTTTGGAGAAGATATAATTGCAAGGGAGATTATAAAAAAGATTCTTGAGATTAAACATATCAAGATTTTTGTATTTCCATTAGTAGGGGAGGGAAGGGCTTATTTTAATCTTCCCATTGATATTCTTGATCCAAGAAAAGATTTTCCCAGTGGTGGTTTTTGTTTTAGATCTGGATTAAAGGATATTCTCATGGATTTTAGAGAAGGTTTATTTTCTTTTTATAAAGAACAATTGGAAACTTTAAGAAGCTTTAGAAAGAAAAAAATAGAAGTAATATGTATTGGAGATACTTACAATTTATTAATGGCATCTTTTACTAAGAAACATCCCTTCTTCTTTCCTTCTGCAAAATCTATATTAAATTCTTCTTTTTATCTTCCAGAGATTTATATAATGAAAAAATTTTCTAAATTCATTTTTACCCGGGATGAACCTACATGTAAATATCTAAAAAGATTTATTCCCCAAACTATCTATTTAGGGAATCCTATGTTTGAAGGATTAGAAGATGGGGAAGAGAAAAAGGAAAATATTATTGCTTTACTTCCAGGGAGTAGAAAAGAAGCAATATTTAATCTTGAATTGATGTTAAAGGCATGTGAGATAGTGAATAAAGAGTTTCCTAATTTTAATTATGTTGTTATAGTTTCTCCTTATCTTTCAGAAAAATATAGTGACTATATGAAGAGAATTTTAAAAAAGTATGATTTACCTATCAATATTTCTTTTGGAAATTTTTCATCCATAATTAAAAAAGCTTATATAATCCTTGGACTATCTGGGACTGCTAATGAACAAGCTGTATTTCTAAGAAAACTTGTGGTTTCCTTTCCTGGAAGAGGACCTCAAATTACTCGTAATTTTCTGAAAATGCAGAAAGCTCTTTTAGGAGATGGCTTAGAACTGGTAAGGGATTATAAAGAAGCTGGGGAAAAAATTATTCATTTTATAAAAAATCCCGAAGAGGTAAAATTAAGAGGAGAAAAGGGAAGGGAAAGATTAGGAGGTAAAGGTGCGGAAAAAATTGCTCATTTTATTTTGGATAATATTAATCTTTAGTTTAGTTATTTTCACTATAATTTTCTCTTATAATTGGAAAGAAATTGAGCAAGAATATGAATATCTCTTAATAAAAGATCCTAAAAATTTGGAGATTCTTTTTAAACTTTTAGTAATTTACTCAGCACAAGGGAAATTGGATAAGGCCTTTGAAATTTATAAAAAAATAAATTTAATAGATCCAAAATTTCTAAGCAAGAAAGCAGATGAAATTGTTGAGAAAAATAATGATCCTTTTTCCCTATATCAAATAGCGTTTGCATCCTATTTTAGTAATAATAAAGATAAAGCTTTAATATATTTTCAAAGACTATATGAAAAATATCCTAGGGATGACTGGATAATTTCCTTTTTAGCCTATTTATATTACGAAAAAGAGAATATAAAAGAGACAGAAAGATTAGTAGAAGAAGGCTTAAAAATAAATAACGATAATGAAATGCTTCATGCTCTTAAATGTGTTTTGTATTATAAAAAGGGTAATTATATTTTAGCCTTAAGAGAATATTTTATTACCCTAAATATTCTTCAGAGGAAGGGATATAAAGAAATTTGGGAACTATTAAGAAGTTTAGTTTATTAAATAAATTGACATCTTTTTTCTTTTTCTTTAACATTATCTTTGAAACATGGCATTAGAAACTGTTGGAATTTATAAGTATTATGGTAAAAGGTGTGTAGTCAAAAATGTATCATTGCAGGTAGAGCCTGGAATGGTAGTAGGTTTATTAGGTCCAAATGGTGCGGGAAAAACTACAACTTTTTATACCATCATGGGAGAAGTATTTGCTGATGCTGGGAGAGTTCTTTTAGAAGATCAAGATATCACATATCTTTCTATGCCTAAAAGAGCAAAAATGGGATTGGGATATTTAGCCCAAGATCCTACAATATTTAGAAAATTATCAGTAGAGGATAATATTCGATTAGTTTTAGAGTTAACTAATTTGACTCCCAAGGAGCAAAAAATAAAACTAGAGGAACTTATTGAGGAATTTCACCTCCAAGAAGTTAGGAGAAATTATGGATATAGTTTGTCTGGTGGAGAAAGAAGGAGGGTAGAGATCGCAAGAGTTTTAGCTCTATCTCCTAAATATATTCTCCTTGATGAACCCTTTGCAGGAGTTGATCCTTTGACAGTTCAGAATCTTCAAGAGACAATATATTATTTAAGGAATAAAAATTTGGGAATTCTAATTACTGATCATAATGTAAGGGATACTTTAGCCATAACTGATTATGCATATATTATTTATTCTGGAGAAATACTTATATCTGGAACTCCTAATGAAATTGTTAATAATGATTTAGCGAAAAAATTCTTTTTAGGAGAGAGGTTTAATATTTAATGTCTGGTTTTTTCTTAATTTTAATACTTCTTCTTTTAAGTGGATTTATAGCTTATTTAGGGGATTATGTGGGAAGGAAAGTGGGAAAAAAGAAATTAACTCTTTTCAATTTAAGACCTAAATATACATCTCGCTTAATAAGTGTTATTACAGGAATATTAATTATGCTCTTTACTTTGTTGATTCTTTCTTTTTCTTCTGAGAATGTAAGAACTGCAATTTTTGGTATAGATAGGTTAAAAAAACAATTAAGTTCTTTACAAGTTGCTGTGAGTATAAAAAATGAAGAATTGAATAGTGTTATTCAGAAACTTTCTGAAAGAACAAAAGAAAGAGAGTTGATTAGGGAAGAACTTGAAAAATTTAGGAAAGAGCTGGAAAGATTAGAAAAAGATAAACAAAGTTTAAGTAATGAAGTTTCTAAACTTATTTTAGAAAAAAATAATCTTATAAAAGATAAAGAAAATCTTCAAAGAGCATTATATGATATATCAAAGAGAGTTTCAATTTTAGAAAAAGAAAAGGAAAGATTAAATGAAGAAAAAAGGGGTTTAGTTGAAGAGATAGAATTCTTATCAAATACTATTAATTTAATCAGAAGTGAGGGTATTGTATTTAGAAGGGGAGAGTTGATTCTAAACTGGGTAAGTAGAGGTAATTTATCAAAAAATGAAGCTATTAATGAGGGTAAAACATTACTTCGCCTTTTAGAACAGATCGCAATAAATAGAGGTGCAAGTTCCTCAAATGATAAAGGGGCAGTATGGCTTCCAAAATCTGAATGGGATAAGCTTATAAATGCCCTTATGACACCAGGGGATAAACTTATTAGAAGCATAGCTATGGTAAACACTTTTGAGGGAGAACCAGTTTTAGTAAATTTGCAAATTCATCCCCATTACTTGATCTTTCGTAAAAATGAAATAATTCTAACAAGGGTTGTAGATGGAAGTGAAACAAAAGATAAGATTGAGGCAAGACTTCTAGATATATTATCTGATGTAAACAAAATTGCTCAGTTTAGAGGAATATTAGCAGATCCATTAACTAATACTGTTGGGGATATTTCCTTGGGAGATTTTTATGATATAGTTTATAAAATAAAGGAAAAAGGGAAAAAGATCATATTAAGTGTAATAGTAACAGAAGATACATATAATAGTGGCCCTTTAAAAATAAGATTTGAATTATAGGAGGTTTTAATATGGAGGAGAAAAAATTTGTAGAAAGTATTACTTCTCAAAAAGAAGATTTTTCCCGTTGGTATACTGATGTGGTTTTAAAAGCAAAGCTTGCAGATTATGCTCCTATTAAAGGATGTATGGTTATTAGACCATATGGATATGCTCTATGGGAAAATCTTCAGAAAGTTTTAGATGAGAAAATAAAAAGAACAGGACATGAAAATGCATATTTCCCCCTTTTTATTCCTAAAAGTTTTTTGGAAAAGGAAGCAGAGCATGTAGAGGGATTTTCTCCTCAAGTTGCATGGGTAACAAAAGGGGGAGATGAAGATTTAGTAGAGCCATTAGCGGTAAGACCTACTTCAGAATCAATTATATGTAGCATGTTTTCTAAATGGATTCAGTCTTGGCGGGATCTTCCTCTACTTATAAATCAGTGGGCAAATGTAGTGAGATGGGAAAAAGAAACAAGACTTTTTCTAAGAACTACTGAATTTCTATGGCAAGAAGGACATACTGCTCATAGAACTCAAGAGGAGGCAGAAGAGGAAGCTATAAAGATGTTAAACGTGTACAAAGAATTTTTTGAAGAGGACTTATCCATTCCTGTTATTGCAGGAGTAAAAACAGAGAATGAGAAATTTGCTGGAGCATTGAGAACATATTCTGTGGAGGTAGCTCTTTCTGATGGAAGGGCACTTCAAGCAGGTACCTCTCATAATCTTGGGCAACATTTTGCTAAAGCTTTCAATATAACTTTCCAGGATATTGATGGGGAGAGAAAATATGTTTGGCAGACTAGTTGGGGTGTGTCCACAAGAGTTATAGGAGCATTAATTATGACCCATGGGGATGATTTTGGTCTTGTTTTACCGCCCAAAATAGCACCCTATCAAATAGTTATAATTCCCATATGGAAGGAGGAAAAAGATAAAGAAAAGGTATATAAATATGTAGATGAAATTGCAATCTTATTAAAGGAACATTTTAGAGTTTTAGTAGACAAGGATGAAGAACATACTCCTGGATGGAAATTTAATGAATGGGAGTTAAGAGGAATACCTGTAAGGATTGAGATTGGACCAAGGGAGGTGGAAAAAGAGGAAATTTTTATTGCAAGAAGAGATCTGAGAGAAAAAATTTCTTATAAAAGGATAAATATGGTTCATGAGATAAAAAATTTATTAGAGGATATTCAAAGAACCATGTTTGATAAAGCATTAAAATTTAGAGAAAAAAATACTTATGAGATTGATTCCTTTGAGGAATTTAAAAAAATTCTTGATGGAAAAAGGGGTTTTATAAAAGCAGGTTGGTGTGGAAGCGGGGATTGTGAGGTAAAAATAAAAGAGATTACCTCTGCTACCATCCGAAATCTTCCCTTTGATTGGAAAGGGGAAAAGGGTAAGTGTATTTTTTGTGGAAAAGATACAAGTATAAAAGCATTATTTGCTAAAGCATACTAATTGAAAATGAAAAGGATACAAGTATATATAGAAAGAATTGATAAAAATTTGCCTTTACCCTACTATTCTACAGAAGGTGCGTGTGCCCTTGATCTATTTTCAAGGGAGGATTTTGTTCTTCCTCCTTTTAATGAAATTAATGGAGGGAAATTAATTCCTACAGGTATAAGGATTGCTCTTCCCGAAGGTTTTCTTGGGTTAATACTCCCTCGAAGTGGACTGTCAGCAATGGAGGGAATAACTATACTTAATACACCAGGTTTAATTGATTATGACTATAGAGGTGAAATTTTTGTGAATCTTATTAATTTCTCAGGTAAAATTTTCTATGGTAAGAAAGGTATGAGAATTGCTCAACTTTTAGTTCTTTCCTTTCAAAAGGTTGAGTGGAGAGAAGTAAATTCTCTGCCCCCTAGTAAAAGAGGGGAAAAAGGATTCGGAAGTACTGGGATTTGATATAATAAAATTGTTTTTTCCAAAAAATTAAAAAATAAAAGGGGGTTAAAGAGTAAAAAATGAAACAATATACAACTGAAGATTTAAGAAATATTGGACTTTTTGGGCATGGTAGTTCTGGAAAAACTACTTTATCAGAGGCGATACTTTATTCTGCAAAGATTATTGATCGTATGGGAAAAGTAGAAAATGGAAATACCGTTTCAGATTTTGAGCCTGAAGAGATAAAAAGAGGAATTTCTCTTAACTTATCTTTACTTCCCCTTGAGTGGAAAGGGAAAAAAATCAATCTTGTAGATACTCCAGGATATGGTGATTTTATTGGAGAAGTAATCAGTGCCTTTTTAGCGGTGGACTCGATCGTTTTAGTAATAGATGCTATTTCTGGAATTCAGGTTCAACATGAGAAAATATGGAATATGTCCCAAGAAATTGGTCTACCTACTGCATTTATAATTAACAAATTAGATAGGGAAAATTCTGATTTTTTTGAAGTTTTAAAAATTTTACAGGAAAGGTTTGGAAACAAAGTTCTTCCTATTTTGATTCCCCTAGGGAAGGAAGCTAATTTTCAAGGAGTTGTAGATCTTTTAAATAAAAAAGCATATTTATATCCTGATGATAAAGGAGATCCAAAGGAAATAGAAATTCCATCAGAATTAAACTCTCTTGTTGATAAATGGAGACAAAATTTAATTGAAAGTATAATTGAATCCGATGAAGAGCTACTTCAGAGATATTTGGAAGGTGAAGAGATTGAAGGTAGTATAATAGTTAAAACCTTGAAGAAAGTCTTTATAGATAGAGAAATTTTTCCAGTATTTGGAGTTTCTTCCCTAAAAAATATAGGAGTATCAAAATTCTTAGACTATGTTGTTGAATTTTTCCCAAATCCAAAGGAGAGAAATTCTATTAAAGTAGAGGATATAAAAACTGGAGAGGAAAAGGAGATAAAAATTGGAGAGAACAATCATATCCTAACTTTTGTATTTAAAACCTCTGCGGATCCCTTTGTGGGAAAACTAAATTATCTTAGAATCCTATCAGGAAGTTTAAGACCTGATTCTATTTTATATAATGTGAATAAAGAAACTCAAGAGAAAATTGCTCAAATCTACTATCAAAGGGGAAAAATCCAAGAACAAACTATAGAAGTGGTTGCTGGAGATCTTTGTGTTGTATCAAAACTTAAGGAAACTTCAACTAATGATACCCTTGCTGATAAAGATTATCTTTTAAAAATAAAGCCTTTAGATTTTCCTGAACCAGTATTTTCTGTTTCTGTCATACCAAAAACAAGAGCGGATGAGGATAGAATGAGT
>JAOADF010000160.1 GCA_026417425.1 Dictyoglomaceae bacterium | reverse complement strand
TTTTTATTTTTTTTCTATTTTATTTTTCATTTCTGAAGAAATTTTATCATTAATCTTTTCGGACGTCAACAGTAAACAAATAAGAAAAATTATTAATTTAATCTGAATTTGATAATTTTCTTTATTTATTGTATAATACATACTGACCAGTCGGTATTTAGGAGGTAGTTTTATGAAAGAAATCTCTACAAAGGAAAAATTAATTCTTGTAGGAGAAAATCTATTTTCAAAGAAAGGCTACGAAGGGACCAGTGTATCAGATATTTGTGAAGAGGCAGGATTTAGTAAAGGAGCATTCTTCTATTATTTTCCTACAAAGGAAGATTTTTTCTTAGAAATCCTTGATAGATGGTTACTACAACTTTCCCAAAGATTGGAAAATTACAGATTAAGTTCTCCTAAGATATTAGATGGAATCTTAAGAATGACAGAAATTTTTGAAGATGTCTTTCGAGAATCCAAAGAAAGATTGTATCTTTTTTTGGAATTTTTAAGAATTGGTATGAGGGATGAAAGGATTATAAAAAAGATTGGATTACATTTTAAAAAGTTTAAAGATTATTTTTCTTTTATCATTGAAGAAGGAATAAAAGAAGGAAGCTTTAAAAATATTGATCCCCATATGATGGCTAAATTATTGATTTCTTTTTCCTTAGGAACCATCTTTCAAGAAATATTTGACTCTTCAGAAAATTGGGAGAAATTTAGTTTAGAGGGAATTAAATTTATAATTTCAAACATTAAAAAGGAGGAAAAATAAGTATGAGAGTTCTAATAACAGGAGCTTTTGGAAATATAGGATTAAGTACTATTGAAGAAGTTATAAAACAAGGAGATATTGTAAGATGTTTTGACTTGAAAACCAAGAAAAACGAAAGTATATTTAGAAACTTAAAAAAGAAATATAAAGATAAAATTGAAGTATATTGGGGAGATATAACAAAAGAAGATGATATTAAAGAGGCATTAGAAGACCAAGATGTTGTTATCCATCTCGCCTTTATTATACCTAAACTTTCTTCTACAGGACTTGAGTCCGAAAAAGTTCCAGATATTGCATATAAGATTAATGTTATAGGAACTAAAAATCTTGTTTCTATGATGGAAATTCTTCCAAAACCTAAAAAATTGATATTTACTTCTTCTGTTCATGTTTTTGGACTCACTCAACATCTTGAGCCTCCAAGAAAGCCTGATGATCCTGTAAGTCCCCATGAACATTATTCGAGACATAAATTAGAATGTGAAAATATTGTTAAAAACTCAAATCTTACATGGAGTATATATAGACTTTCTGCATCTTTACCAATAAATTTAAAACTTGATATAGGAATGTTCGATGTTCCTCTCAATAATAGAATGGAATATGTTCATACAAAAGATGTGGGATTTGCTATAGCAAAAGGAATAAAAAGTGATAAAATCTGGAGAAAGGTTCTTTTAATAGGTGGAGGACCAAGATGTCAATATTATTACAAAGATATAGTGGAAAAAGTATTAAAAAGCATAGGTGTAGGTATGCTTCCCGAAGAAGCCTTCTCAGATAAGCCTTTTGCTACTGATTGGATGGACACAAGGGAAAGTGAAGAAATTTTACATTATCAAAGAAGAACTATTGATGATTATATCGAAGATGTAAAGAAAACCTTGGGATATAAAATATTCTTTATAAGACTTTTTAGTCCCACAATAAGATATTTACTTTTGAAAAAATCTCCTTATTATAAAATAAGATATATTCCTTTAAGGGTGCTTTTGGAAGGATATAGATTGTAAATTATTTAAAAATTTGGGAGGCTTTCCTATGAAAGCTATTTATTTTGAAGAAAGTATACCAAGATATATTCTTAGTAAGATCTTAGGAAATATAAGTTCTTCCTTTTACTATAACATTTTTTCATGTATAAGATATGGAGATATTTCTGAGCCAAAACTTCCAGGAAAAAAATGGGTAAAGATAAAAACTTTAATGGGGGGGATATGTGGAAGTGATATAAATTTAATTCGCCTCCATGACAGTCCTTCTACTTCTTCCTATGCATCTTTTCCTTTTGTCATAGGACATGAAAGTTTAGGAATAATTGTGGAAAAAGGGGAAGAAGTAGAAAATTTCAATATAGGAGATAGAGTAGTAGCGGATCCTGTTTTATCCTGTAATGCAAGAGATATTTATCCTCCTTGTGATTATTGCCAAAATTGGGAATTCACTCAATGTAGAAACTTCACAAAAGGAAGTATTTCCCCTGGTCTTATTATTGGTTCCTGTAGAGATACTGGAGGAAGTTGGGGAGAATATTTTGTTGCCCATGAATTTCAACTTTTCAAAGTTCCAGAAAATGTTAAAAATGAAACAGCAGTACAAATTCAACCCTTTTGCGATGGACTTCATGCTGTAATGAGAAATTATCCTAAAGATAGTGATACTGTTTTAATTATTGGTGCTGGAAGTGTAGGAATAAATGTGGTCTCTTCTCTTAGAGCCTTAGGAAGTAAAGCAAGAATAATTGTTTTAGCAAGATATAAATTTCAAGGAGAGTTAGCAAAATATTATGGGGCTGATGAGATTATATATACTAAAAATCTTGACACTTACTCCTTGTATAAAAAAGTAGCAGAATTAACCCATGGAGAAGTTTTAAAAACTCTTTTAGGAAAACCAAATTTTGTGGGTGGAGGAGATGTCGTTTTCGAATGTGTTGGAACTGATGACAGCGTGGATGATGCCCTAAGATTCACAAAGGCAGGAGGAAGATTGGTTCTTGTAGGATTAATTGGAGAAACTAAAAAGGTAGATTGGACTCCCCTTTGGTTTAAAGAGTTGAAAGTCTCGGGAACAAATAGTAGTAGTGGTGAAGTTTATAAAGGGGAAAGAAAAAGAGGATACGAAATTGCTTTGGAGTTTATGAAAAATGGTTTAGATTTATCCCCTCTTCTTACCCATACTTTTCCTCTAAAAGACTACAAAAAAGCTATAGAAATGAATTTTCAAAAAAGCAAATATGGATTAATAAAGTCTGCCTTTATCTTTGATTAACTTCAAATCTAAACTTTAATTTCCCTTCTTCTATAAATTTCATGAAATAATGAAAGGGATTCTCTAAAATTTCTTTTTCGTAAAAACAATAGATATTAGTGCCATGATTGGGAACAGAAAAAACTGCTAATTTGTATTCTGGATTTTGTTGCTTTTTCTCTACAGCATAAAAAATTGCGTATCTACTCATAGCATGCATTAAATCAACCCCACATCCTACAGGAGGATATTTCTCTAAATCTTGTGGGATCTCTAAAATTAAATAAGGATCAAAATATTCTAATCCTCTATGAAGATGAATTATACCAATAATTGG
>JAOADF010000158.1 GCA_026417425.1 Dictyoglomaceae bacterium | reverse complement strand
CTCTTTTTTCCCTGGACCAAAAACTGAATCAATATGATCAGCAAATCTTATGGCAATATCTAAAAGATTCCTTTTTCCTGTTGCTCTATGATGAGCAATTCCTGCCTGAATTAAATGCCCTGCACAATAAAGTTCATGCATATCCTTGAGATTGCTCCATCTATCTTTTTTCTTTTCAAAAGTGAAATAAGTATCAAGATATCCATCCTCATCTTGAGCAAGTCTTATTTCCTCAATTACTTCATCTAAAAGCTCTTCTAATTTTTCATCTCTTTCCCCCATAAGAGAAAAAGAGGCTGCTTCTATCCATTTATATACATCAGTGTCGTTAAAAAAGAATCCAAAATAATCCCCTTGAATTTTTCCGCTGGCTCTTCTAAAATTATTTATTCTTTGGGTCTGTTCTAAAAGTTCATATTGAGTTGGAATTGTGGCATCTTTAATAACTTTCAATCTTTCTCCTAAAAATCCATCAGTAAATTTTACAGAAGAGATAGAGACAGGATGAAGTTTTGAGTAGGGACTATTAGAAGTATCAATAACATAAGCTCGATTCATAAATTTCCTCCTCCATATATCTAAATTTTAAATTATCCTCTTAAGCCAGTTAAAGTTATTCCCTGAACAAAAAATCTTTGACCTATAAAAAATAAGATTAAAGGAGGTAACATGACAATTAAAGATGCTGCCATTAAATAATTCCATTGTCCTGTGTATGTAGTGACAAAATTAGCGAGGGCAACAGCAAGGGTATATTTTTCAGTACTGTTTAGATAAACCACAGGACCAAGGACATCCCCCCAAACTCCCATAAAAGTAAATATGGAAACAGTTAAAAGAGCAGGTTTTGATAAAGGTAATACAATTTGGAAAAGAACCCTTAAAGGAGAGGCACCATCTATATATGCTGATTCATCAAGTTCATAAGGGATAGTTAAAAAGAATTGTCTGAGCAAAAATATATTGAACATTCCTCCTCCAAACCAAGCAGGAACTATTAATGGTCTATAGGTATCAATAGATCTCAAGGTTTTCCAAAGAATAAAAGTTGGAATTAATGTAACCGCATAGGGAACCATTAGAGCAGTTAAAAGTAAAATAAAAAGCACATCTCTTCCTTTCCATCTCAAACGGCTAAAGGAAAAGGCAACTATAGTAGAGGTAAGAAGAACACCAAGTTCTACAAGAGAAACTATGGTTAAATTGTTTAAAAAGTATCTTCCAAAAGGATAAACATTTAATGCTTCTTTATAATTCTGCCATCTAAAGGGTTTGGGAATCCATTCTGGAGGTAAGATAAATATTTGCCATGTTTCCATAAAAGAACTTCGCAAAAGCCAAATAAAGGGAAGGGCAAAAATCAAAGAACTTAAAATTATAAAACCATATAAAAGAAGTTTTTTAATTATTTTTTCTTTTTTACTCATGACCTATTATCTCCCTTTCTCAGCTTCATAATAAACCCAAAAAGGAGCGGTTTTAAAAATTAAAATGGTAAGTCCAAGAATTATAAGAAAGAATATTGTAGAAATGGCACAAGCATATCCCATTTTTCCATATCTAAAGGCATTTTGATAAATATAAAAAACCATAAAAGTACTTGCATAATTTGGTCCCCCATTGGTCATAACATAAGGTTGAACAAATCCTTGTAATGCTCCAATTAACCCCATTACTGTTTGAAAAAAGAATGTTGGAGTCATCATAGGAATAGTAATATATCTAAATCTATGCCACCAATTACCTCCATCAATGGATACTGCTTCATAAAGTTGCTGAGGAATTCCCTGAAGACCTGCAAGGAATATTACCATAATATATCCCATTTGCCATGCACTCATGAGAATTAGAGAGGGAATTACTTGATTTTCATTATATATCCATTCGAAGGTAGGAAGCTTTAAGATTTGTAAAATACTATTTAGAAGCCCAAAGGTAGGATTAAATAGCCAAAGCCAAATCACTGAATTGGCAATTGCAGGAACAATAGCAGGAAGGAAAAAAATAGTTCTAAAAAGAGATTTAAATCTTATACTCTGGTTAAGTAATAAAGCGGCAACAAAAGCAGTTATTCCAGAGCTTATTACACTTCCAATACCAAAATAAAAGGTCACCCAAAGGGATTTTTTAAATATAAAATCATCAAAAAGCTCTTTAAAGTTTTCAATCCCAATAAAATTTGGTGTTCCCGCTATACCCCAATCAGTAAAGGCAAGAAAAAAAGAGGCAACCATAGGACCAAAGTTCCAAAGAAAATATCCCAAAATCCCTAATATTGCCAGCATAATACCCCATCTGGTTTCCATCTTCTTCATATTTTAAACACCTACCTTATTTAACTAAAATAAAAAGGGGCACCTTAAAAGGCGCCCCTTACATTACTATCTATCATATCTTCCCTTTAACAAGGAGGCGATCTTTTATGCAATCTCATAACAGGCGGACTGTACACTAACCTTTCCAAGGAATGCACTGGAAAGTTCTTGATACATTATATCATTAATTTTATCAAAATTTCTTAAGTAATAAACAGGAACGGGCTTGGCATATTTTAATGTATAATCCATAACTGCTTCTTTATATTCTGGAGGATGTATTCCTGTATCTCCTATCCATTTCTTAATATATTCAGGGTCAGTATACCACCATTTCTGAATTGGCATCCATAACCCGTTTCTTAGCAATTCTAACACAGTCTCACTATTATTTAAAAATTTATAGAATTTCCATGCTGCATCTAAAACTTCAGGTTTATCTTTAACTGCTTTTGTATATATTCCTATGGGATTCCCAATTACACCTGTTACAACCCTTTTCAGTATGGGTAATGGAGCAACCCCTAATTTTAATTGACCTGCCTTAACCAATCTTCCAAGTTCTAAAAGAGACCATTGCCCATCAATTACCATTGCTACTCTCCTGGTTTGTAGAGCTATATGATAGGCAGGGAGTGCTCCTAATTGGGCAGGAGTAGGTGCTACCTTGTGTTTGTAGATTAAATCTACAAGAGCCTGTAATCCTTCTACTGCTTCTTTTTTGTTTATTGTAGGAGTCATCCCAGTAGGATCACATAAGTCTCCCCCATTGGACCAGATAAAGGGGAACCAAACCATATACCAGTTTCCAAAGGCAACACCAAAGGTCTGAACTTTACTATGATCAAAACCAGGTTCATCGGGATGCTTTCCGTTAACATCTACGGTCAATTTGGTTGCTGTTTCCACAAACTTCTTCCAGGTCCATTTTGTAGGATCTGTGGGAGGATAGGGAACTCCTGCTTTATCAAAAATTTCTTTATTGTACCATATAATCATTACCTCTGCTGCAACACTGGTGCCTAAAGTTTTTCTTTTCTTGTCAAACCAAAAAGCTATAGAGGGAAGTCTATTCTCCATTTTTATTGCAGGATCAGGATCTTTTCTTATAAGAGGAAGAATATCAAGAAGCTCTCCTTTCTCTGCCCAGTCTAAGGCGATGGTTTCCATAGTATATCCAAGGGTTGGAGGAGATCCACCAGCCAACATAGCACTAACCTTTGCAATATAATCTTCCCAAGGAATATGCATAGCTTTAACAGTTATTCCAGGGTTATTTTTTTCAAAAATCTTTGCCACCTCTGGCATTACCTTTGCTTCTTCGGGACCACCCCAAAAGGTAAAAACAATTTCAATAGGTTTTTGGGCTATTCCCGAGAAGGATAATAGAAAGGAGAAGATTAATAGAAGGAAACTAATTTTAATTAAAAATCTCATTTTTAAACCCCCTTGTAAATGGATTTTTCAATTTTAAAAATTTATTTATTATCTCACCTCCAATTGTTCATATAATCTTCTGATAAAATGGTCTAACCAATTATATTATTTTTCAGGTAGAATTGTCAATATTTCAAATTTTAAAGGTAGTATAAACTGTTTTAAAAAGAAGAAATTTAATAAATTGTTTGCTTAAATCTCAAAAATAATAAATATAAAATCACTATATCCTTAAGAATAGGGTTTTTATTTCCCTAAGGTTAAAAAGTATCTCTTTCCTAATTTTTTATCAATGAGGTTTTATATTGAGTAGGACTTATTTTTATACTAAACCACTAAACAAGTTAAGGTTTTACGGACTCCTTCTGTAGTCTGAATCTTGCTAATTACAACTTCACCTAAGGTTTTTAAATCTGAAGCTTCTACAGAAGCTATAATATCAAAAGGTCCTGTGACTAAATCTGCATTTAATACCCCTTCTATTTTAGAAAGAGCCTCTTTAACATTAAAAGCCTTTCCAGGTTCTGTGGAAACTAGAACATATGCCTTCATTTTTTATCCCTCCCTTCTCTTTAAAAGTATATATCATGTTTTATAAAATTTCAATAGTGTTAAATTTTATCTTTCATAACAGCCCATATCATATCCTTTTCCTTTAGGTCTTAGATTTTTCTCTAAATCATGATCTGGTGCTCCAGTGGAGGCACCTTTATCAATAGCGGGGCTGTTATCTTTTAAATGATAATCGCCTAATGTTCCCCAAGCGGGGGATATAAAAAGAGGATTCCCATAAATATTTCCTTTACCAAAAGTTTCTATAGTTTTAGATGTATAATAAATTCCTTTATATGACAATACATAGTTAGATTTTGGTGCATAAAAAAGATTATTCTCTAATATAAGATCTACGGAATCCCCAATATCTATGGTATTATCTTTTTCTCTTCCACAAAATATAGTGTTTCTTAAAATAATCTTAATGGGAATTTCCTTATAGGGAGCTGTAATTTGGATATACATAAGGGAACCAACCACAGCACTATCTATGGTCGAATTAACTATCTCAAATTTTGCATTTTTCTTTTCTACCTGATCAATAACAATGGAACCCCATGGAGTTTCCTCATCACTTCCATCTCCCCTTCCATAGATTAATGTGTTTTCCACTCTACTTCCATCCCCCCATAGTTTTACTCCATCACAGGTATTGTTTGCAACTATGCAACGACAAATATAAGTTTTTTCAGCCTTTGAATCAAGCCCATCTCCATAATTGTGTTCTGCAATTGTATCTACTATCTCTACAGGACCTTCTGATGGCTCTATTCCAAAACCATCGGGTCTTTCGTAGGGTCTTTCTGAGCCATTTCCTCCTTGATAATAATGTCCACTGTAGGAGAGTCTACATTTTTCTATTTTTACATTTTTCCAGCCTCCATGCTCCCCCGCTGGTCCTCCTATGGCACCAAAACCACAATATTCTATTCTACAGTTTATTATCTGAAGATTATCCACATCTTGAATATTTATTCCAAATTCATCAATATGATGGATATATAAATCTTTTAGTATAATATAAGAAGATGGTTTCCATAATATTTCAATACCATCTCTGAACCAAAGATCTTCTCCTGTTGCGGTATTATCATGGGTTATCTCAAGGTTTTCTATTTTCACATAGGATACTCCTGAAAGATCTATAGCGGTAAGTAAATTATTTCTTCCTGCCAAAACAGGTCTATTTCCTTCTTCTCCTTTTATGGTAATCCAAGCCTTTTCTTTTCCTGATGGAGGTTTAATTATGTCAGCATCGTATTCCCCTAAAATATATTTTCCTCCAAGGATAATTAAAGTATCTCCCGGTTTTAACTTTCTTGATGCAAATCCCGGAGTTTTCCAAGGTTTTTCAAAGGTTCCTGGATTCGAATTACTTCCTTTTGGTGATACATAATATATTTTTCCACTATTCGAGGCAAGACTTTGAATAAATATTAAAAAGAATAAAAAAAGAAGAATTATAGGAATTTTTAGTAAAAATCTCATAGTTATAACCTCCTTGAAAATTTGAGATTTTTAATATTTTTATAAGATTTTAACATTTTTTAAAAATTTTTTCTCAAGTAGATAAAATTTCTTTATGAATCTTTATTTAGATTATTGCAATCATCCTTTATAAACTGATATAATCTTAACAAAATTTCAGGAGGTTATGTTTTGTGAGACAAAGCTTTGTAGAGGAACTTCAAAATTTGGAAAAAGATCTTCAAGAGATGGGAAAAGTAGTAAGAGATATGCTATGTGGAAGTCTTAATGCCCTTTTAAATAAAAATGAAGAAATGGCAAGAGAAATTATTGATATGGATGATATTGTGGATAGATACAATTGGGATATAGAAGATCGATGTCTAAAACTTCTTGCTCTTCAACAACCTATGGCTCATGATTTAAGATTAATAGCATCCGCTATGAAGATAATAAGTGATATTGAGAGAATGGGAGATTATTGTGTAGATATTGCAAAGTTCTCCTTAGATCTTATGAAATATTCTCCTCTTCTTATAAATCCCCATCTTATTGACATGTTTAAGCTTGTGGAAAAAATAATAAATGATTCTTTAGATGCCTTTATTAACAGAGATGTAGATTTTATATTAAAAGTTGTAGATGAAGACGAAGAAATAGATCATACCTATCGAAAGATATATGATGAGATTGTTGAAGAGATTGAAAACGCTCCTCAAACTGCTCCCCAAGGTATTAAACTGTTAATGATTGCAAGGTATTTGGAAAGAATTGCAGATCATGTAACTAATGTAGCAGAAAGAATCTATTATATGGAAACGGGAGTATTAAAGGAGCTTCATCCCTAATTATCCGAATCTTCCAGTAATATAATCTTCTGTAAGTTTCTTCTTAGGATTTGTAAAAATTTCTGATGTTTTTCCATGTTCAATAATCTCTCCAAGATACATAAAAATAGTTTCATCAGAAATTCTTGCCGCTTGTTGCATATTGTGGGTTACAATTATTATCGTTACATGATCTTTTAAAGATTTTATAGTATCTTCAATCTTATAGGTAGATATAGGATCCAATGCAGATGTAGGCTCATCCATTAAAAGAACTTCAGGCTCTACTGCTAATGCTCTTGCAATACAGACTCTTTGTTGTTGTCCTCCAGAAAGCTCTGAAGGATGATCTTTTATTCTATTCTTTATCTCATCCCATATCCCTGCAAGTCTTAAACTTTTTTCTACAATGTTATCTAATTCTTCTTTTGAAATTTTTTTTCGGTTTAAAATATATCCTGAGATTACATTCTCATATATATTCATACTATAGAAAAGATTAGGTCTTTGAAATACCATTCCAATTTTTCTTCTAATTAAAACAGGATCTACATGGTTATCGTAAATATTTAAATCATCTAGAAATATTTTACCGTTGATTTTAGTTCCTGGAGTTAATTCATGAAGACGATTAAAACATCTAAGTAAAGTGGTTTTTCCACAACCAGAAGGTCCAATAATTGCTGTTAAAGTATTTTTCTTTATTGATATATTTACATTTTTCAAAACCTGAAGAGAACCAAACCAGGCATTAAAATCTTCTGTTCTGATTTTTTCCAATGTTTTCTCCTCTTCTTTAAGAATAAGTTTTCCTTCTCGCATAGTATTTAGCAAAAATATTTAAAATTAATACCATCATAGCTAATATAAAGGAAGATGCCCAAGCTATATTTTTCCA
>JAOADF010000074.1 GCA_026417425.1 Dictyoglomaceae bacterium | reverse complement strand
TTATGACGCAGGAAATAATCAACTAAGGATTTTTTATCGTGAGTTAGAGAATAAGATTTATATTTATAAAGTTTTCAACAAACATGATGAATATGAAAAATATCTTAAGTTTACCCCTTATAGCGATACTCTTTTGAATATTAATGAGTTCAAAAGATGTAAAATCAAAAGGGAGGTATAAAGAGCATGTTTAGAGAAAAAAGGTTGTTATTTCTAATAACAGAAACTCCCCTTCATGTTGGAAGTGGAAGTGAGATTGGAATTGTTGACATTCCTATTCAAAGAGAAAGATATACCGATTTTCCCAAAATAGAAAGTTCAGGGCTTAAAGGATGTATAAGGGAAGCTTTTGAAGGATATAGAATATTTGAAAACAAAGAAAGTAAATTGATTAAAACACCAAAAGTTAATGAACTTCTTAAGAATTTCCCCCAATTACAAGAATCATGGGTGATACAACAAGATAAAGAAAGTCAACAGAAAACTGATAAAAATGGAAATAAGTTAGTAAAATTTGATGAAGCTCTTCATCTACTCTTTGGTCCTGAAGATGAAGAAGCTTATGCCGGTGCAATAACTATTACTGATGCAAGAATTCTTCTTTTTCCAGTAAAATCCTTAAAAGGTATATTTGCTTGGATTACTTGTCCTATGGTCCTTGAAAGATTTAAAAAAGAATTGGAACTTATTAGTGTAGAGAGTTTTAAGTTTAATAACTTTAATAACTATATTAATACTTTATCAAAAGAAAGTAACATCAAAATTTCTTCTAAAATTGTATTAGAAGAGTTTACTTTTGATGTAAAAGAGGATGAAACTACTAGAAATATAGCAGAATGGTTTTCTGAAAAGATTTTCCCAAATGAAAATTCTTATAAGTTTTGGCGTGAGAAGATGAAAAAAGATTTAATTATTTTATCTGACGATGATTTTAAGCAATTTACAAAAACTTCAACAGAGGTAATAACGAGAACAAAGATTGATGATAAAACGGGAACAGTCTTATCAGGAGCATTATGGACAGAAGAATATTTACCCCAGGATACGATACTTTATTCTCTTGTTATGTTTACACCTCCAAGGGTAGAGAAGGACGATCAAAAGGGAATTTTCAAAGCAAATTCACCCCAAAACGATGCAGAGCTTGTTTGTGAATTTTTTGAAAAGGGACTTCCTGAGATAGTTCAAATTGGTGGAAATCAGACCATTGGTAAGGGATTTGTGAGAACAAATATTTTAAAAAGGGAGGCCTGACTATGTCTGAGAAAGAAACAATAATCACAAAACTAGAAAAGGGAAGAGCAGAGTTTGCATATAGGTGTGCATTAGAAGGGAAGAAAATTTTAACAATAACACAAATAAATTCAGAGTATTATGAAGATGATAAATATAAATCATATGTTAAGAAACTTCCTTCAATGATTCTTTCAAATGGATTAGGCCAGACTCTTGCTTATATTTATTCTAAAAGAAAAAAAGAAAAAGACAATAAAAAACCAGGTTCCAAAGAAAATCCTAAAAATGCCTATGATCTAATCTACAAACAACTTACTGATTACCTCAAAAGTGATTCAACTGCAAGGATTAAAATACCAACTGATAAAAATGAGCTTATTGAATGGGTTATATCTCTTGATTCCTATAATTATCGCTATGTAACGGAAGAACTTCTTGCTTTCCTTAATTGGCTTAAAAAATTCGCAGAAGGAATGATTGAAGAAGAGGAGGAATAAAATGAGTATAAAAATAGAGGATAAAAGAAATTATGAATTTTATAATCCCAAAGACACAATAGAAATCTTATATAGTGAAATTCTAAAAAAAGGAAAATGGGAATTAAATAGAAAGAGTAATAAAGAAGAAAAAAAAGAATGGTGGTATGAAAGCAAAAATGATTTTGAGAAAAACATAAATTTGCTTTTTAGTAAATTTATTCCTAAGAGTTCAATAAGAAACGAAGAGAAAGAAAATAAAGATAAATATCTCCAGTTTATAATAAGTGAATTTACAAAATTAGAAGAAAAGCTTATAAAATTTAATGAAAGAAATCAGAAATTGATAGAAACTCTTGAAAGCTATGGTTATATCAAAATAAGCTTTGAAGCTACATGTTCCTGGCGTCTTATTATTGGTCTTGGAGCAACTCACCCTCAAGAGACTTCAATGACTCTTCACCACATTTATGGTATCCCTTATATTCCTGGTAGTGCTATTAAAGGAATGACTAAGCATTGGGCAGTTTTAAAATTCGCTGACCATATGACGAAAGAAGAAAATAAGGATTTTACAGAGATTGTAGAAGAAATCTCTAAGACTCTGGAGAAGGGAGAAAATTTTGATTTAACAGTTGATGGTATAACTTTTAGTGATTTGATCCAAATTTTTGGAACTCAAAAAGAAGTTGGAAAAGTAATTTTCATGGATGCTTATCCGATAGGCAAAATTAATCTAAAGATTGATATAATGAATCCTCACTATCCTCAATACTATTCAGAAAAAGAACCACCTACTGATTGGCAAACTCCAATTCCTATAAAATTTTTAACCATTGAAAAAACAAAATTTCAATTTTATCTTTTATCTTATGATAGTAAGCTTTTAAGTTGTGCAGAAAAACTTCTTAAAGAAGCTTTAAGGGAACATGGTTTAGGAGCTAAAACATCTCTTGGATATGGTATATTTGAGATATAAATGATAAAGTATAAAAGGTCCTTTACACCTTTAACAAAGGTTCTAACTGTTCTCTATCAGTATTTTTGCTTTATCGGAAGATTCAGCTTGGATGAAAACACTGCTTTACTGATAATAAGGGGACTTGGAATAGCATTGGAAGAATAGAAAAATATATGAAGTATTATCAAGATCAATTCTTGTCTTAAGCTTAAAATATGGCTTCTTTAAAGATGTAGATTCGGGAAGAGAAAGAATATATCCTAAAGTAAAAGAATTAAAAAATTTGAAGAAACATATTGATATATCCATTGTATAGATCTTTTAGGAGAAGTTGATTTGGGTAGAGAGGAAGGACTTGAAAAAGCAAAAGAAAAGAATTTGTTTAGAACCATAGTTCCTAGAGAGGTAAAAATATCTTAAGTGGAGAGACCCTATACTAAAAATATTTCAACAGCACCCTTTTAAACATTCTCAATTTTTATTAAAATTATAATAGCTCTATTATAAAAATTTTTGTTAGAAAAAAGATGAAAAAATATTTACTTTTTTGTTTTATCTTTATAATACTTCTATTTTCCAATACTCTTTCAAAAGAGATAAAAGAAAAAGATCTTTGGAGATATGATTTAGAAAAAGCGATTATTTTTGCTCTAAATGAAGAAAATCTCTTATTAATTTCCAATATAGCCTTAAGCCTTCAAGGAAATTCTATTCAAGAAAGTATATGGAATATTCTCAGATGGGAAAGGGATAATATAAAATATGATTTTGAAAAGGCAAGTCTTCCAGAACCCATAATTCGTATATGGAGCACAGGTAAAATTGAGATAATCCAAGGAGAGAAGAATATTTTTCAAACTCCCTACGAGACTATTAAATTAGGAAAAGGTACATGCAATGATTATGCCTTACTTACAGCAGGATTAATGCTAAAAATGGGCTACGAACCTATCTATATATTGGATATAGTATTTCAGAATGATCCCATAGGACATACCGCCCTAGGAGTAATAATAGGTGGATGGCTCTTTATCTTAGACCAGAATCCTCCACCTATGGATGCAGGAACCTATTATAAGCATTGGATTTATGAGGAAGGAAAAATTATTAAAAAGATAATCGCATACGAGATAAATAAGAATCCTAAAGATTTAATTTTAAAATACAGTGTAAATATAGAGGATTTCAAAAGGCAAGATTATGAAATAACTTCAGAAGTTATGGATTATATAAGTTTATCTCTTATGAAAATTGTTAAGGAAAACTTTCCCCATTTAAGTATAGATACTCAAATATCCTTTTTAGATAAAATGAGTAATCTGCCAAGAGGATACAGTAGAGGGAAAATTCTATTCTTTGAATTTCCTCAATTTCTAGAGTATTACCATCCCATATTTCACAATCAGTTTGTCAAAGACTTATGGGAAAATATAACCCAAGATAATAAAGTTTACCAGGATTTTAAAAATTATAACTCATTCTTTATTAGATCGGAAAAAGGGGAAAGAGGAATTTATATTATTATAAATTTAGCATCCATATAAATCCTCCAAGGATCTCTAATCTGGGATTATTTGAAAATACAGATTACGAAGATTATAATATTTGTTAAGGAGGGATTAAATTGAAAATCAAGAAATTAAAAGATAAATTTTATATATTCCTTCAGATTATATTTCTCTTTTCCTTTTTGATAGCAGGAGGAGCTATGATTCTTAAAGGAGATACTCCTATTCTTCCCATTCCCTCTTTAGAATTAGAGCTACTAAAAAAATCCCTATCTTCTACAGAAAGAGATGTGGAAGCTAAGTATTACATTAAGCTTTCCAATAATATGGTCCAATGTCAACTTTGTTTTAGACGTTGTACCATACCCGATGGAGGAAGAGGTTATTGTACCAATAGAATAAATAAAAAGGGAACCCTTTATACTTTAGTTTATGGACGAGTAACTGCCCAGATTGATCCCGTAGAAAAAGAGCCCCTTCTTCATTTTCTTCCAGGAACCTTTACCCTATGCTTTGGTACTGCTGGCTGTAATTTCAAATGCAGTTTTTGCCATAACTGGCATCTTTCCACTCGTACTCAAGACGAGCTTAAACTTCCCTATCTTTCTCCCGAAGAAGCAGTTTCTAAAGCTCGGGGATATGGCTGTTCCTCCATATCTTTTACCTATAACGAGCCCACAACCTTTTATGAATGGGTATATGATGTATCAAG
>JAOADF010000140.1 GCA_026417425.1 Dictyoglomaceae bacterium | reverse complement strand
TTTTTTTCTCCTTATGTAGTTAATTCCACATATAACTGATATCTATCTCCCCTTAAAACCGATTCTACAAACTCAAAAGGTCTTTCATTAATTAAAAAAGTTAATCTCTGAACATAAAAAACAGGAGTATTTTTCTTTATCTCTAACTTTTGTATTTCATAATTTGTGGGCATTCTAACCCAATAAGTTTCTTCCGCTCTTTTTAAAACAATATTATATTTCTCTCTTAAATACTCATATAATGAGCCTTTTCCCAATTCCTTTTCATCAATTAGAGGAAATAGATCCGAAGGAAGATAGGCTACCTGAATTCCCATCGGAGTATTATCTGCAAATCTTAATCTTTCCAGTCTCCAAATTTTTATATTTTCCTTTATTCCTAATTTTTCTTGAATCCCAAAGGGAGGAGAAATAAGCTCCAAATTTAAAATAATACTATCAGGTTTTAAATTTCTTGATAACATATCTTGAGTAAAATTGGTGAGTTTTCCTAATCTCTGTTGAACTTGGGAAATACTTACAAAGGTTCCTTTACCTTGTTTTCTATATAACAATCCTTCTTGAACCAAATCATTAACAGCCCTTATTACTGTCATCCTTGATACATTAAATTCCTGCATTAATTCCTGTTCAGAAGGGATTTTACTTCCAGGAGGATATTCTCCTTTCAATATCCTTTCTCTTATACTTTCTCTAAGCTTGTAATATAAAGGAAGAGGCAATTCCTTTTTCATTTTAAATTCCTTTAATCATCATGTTGATATAATGATATAAAAAAATCTAAAGAAAGTCAACAGAATTTTTCTTAATAATTTACTTATTCGCCCATCTTTCCTTAAGAAATAAAGCAGAAGCCTTAGGCTGTCTCTGTCTTGTAAATACTCCCTTCTTATTTCCCACAACCCTTATTACATGCTGTTTTGTAGCAAAATCCGCAAAATTCCAAACATGTTCTCCAATTACAAAGGGTAATTTATCAAGAACCTCTCCATATTTTTTTAGAAATTCCACCTGAAATTCTTCAGTAAACATTACTGGTGGATCCTGATGAAATCCTGCAATAGTATCCGCACCGAACTCGGAAAGTAAAATGGGCTTTTTATATAATTCATACCATGTTCTTAACTCTTTCTCTAGTTGAAACCCTATCAATTCCAAATGTCCCATATCAGTATACCAGGCATAATATCTGTTTACACTTATAATATCCACATACTTTGCAGTCTTTGTTTCTAAAGGACCTGAACTTTCTACAATGGTAATGGGGCGTGTAGGATCTAATTTTCTTACCTCTTCTATTATCCTTTTAAAATATTCTTCAGCTTCTTCTTCATAATCTGCAGGTTCATTTGCCACACTCCACATGATTACACAAGGATGGTTCTTATCTCTATTTATCATTTCCCTCATTACCTGAATATGATATTGTAATGTTTTTTCATTAATTCTCTCCTCACAAAAGACCTTTTTTTGACGATTAAAGAAATTCATCCCCACTGCAGGAGCTTCATCTATTACCAGTATTCCATATTGATCAGCAAGATCCAATATTTCTTCTGCATAGGGATAATG
>JAOADF010000083.1 GCA_026417425.1 Dictyoglomaceae bacterium | reverse complement strand
ATATATAAAATTCAAGTAGGATATGAAAGAACAAATCTTGATGGAAGTAAAGTTTGGTTAAAGACTCCTCAAAATCCAGAAAGTACTTACAATGAAAACACAAAAATTTTAAATGTAACTTTAAATAATCAAGATAACTTAATTTTAAAATTTACAGTTGATAGGAATAAATTAGGAGATGAAGTATTCTCAGGAGAAATTAGAAACGATTTAGGTGCTAAATTAGCAATTCTTTATCTTTTAAATGGAGTTCCAATGGTTAAATATAGTGATGGCTATTTTGAAACCATATTCTAAGAGAATTTTAAAGAGGGAGAGGTATTTCTCTCCCTCTTTTTATTTAATATGAAATGGTTTATTCTTCTTCTAATATTTTTTATAAATAATCTATATGGATTTGATATTATAAAAAATAATTTATTTTTTAATTTTAATATAGAAACCAATTTTACAAATTTATTTGATTCGAATTCTCCTTTCCAAATATCTTTTTCCCAAATAGATCTTAAAAAAATTAATTTTTTTCTTTTAGGAAATGGCAAGTTAAAATTCAAATTTAATAATTGGGAGATTTCTGCTTTTTATTATAGAGAGTTAATGGGAAAAATAAATGAGCCTACAAGAGAATTTATCCAAAAATTAACAAATAAAGAACCTATAACTATAGGGAAAAACTATGATATTTTATTTGATTTAGAAGGTTTTAGTGTCATTGGAGGAAAATTTTCTAAAATTCATAATTTCAAAAATATTCTATTTACATTATCTTCCAAAATTCTATATGGAGTGGATGTACAAGTAGGAAAACTTTTGGGAAATTTTAGAAGATTAGATGAAAAGAGCTATCAATTTAGTCTTTCTTTAGATTATTTATATAATAAAAATTATCTTTATGAAAGAAGAGATTTAAAAAAGGGGTATGGTTTGGGATTTAGTTTTGATTTAGATCTAACCTTGAACTTATTAGAAAACTTATTATTAAATATATCTTTTCAGGATTTCTATGGAAAGATCTATTGGAAGAATATTCCCTATACAGTAGCAGATGCCACCACAGACAGAGAATATTATGACGAGTATGGAAATATTGTTTATCGCCCATTAATTCAAGGGTACGAAGGTTATAAAGATTATATTCAGGATATACCCTTAAAGATTAGATTTCTTATGGAGTATAGCATTAATCCTTTTAAATTAAATTTAAATTTTAATTTTCTTAAAAATTATTATTTTTATCATATAAAAATCTCTTATCCTTTATTTTTCTCTAGAAACTTCAGTTTTATTAATTCTCCCTATTATAAGTACTATATGGAAATTCCCAGTGAAATAGGCCTTATCTTTTCAGGAGATAATACAAGTATTTATTGTGTATCCTTTTATTTTTACCAGGTATTATAAATCTTCTTTCAAAACAGTAGGCATAAACTCCCAAAAATGATTTTCCTTTATGTTCATACTCACCCACTTTATGTTTTTCCCTGGCTTTTATGAATAGTTACCGCCCATGCTAATTTTAAGGGATATTGAGTAAAAGAACCTACCACTTCTGTATCAATGGTTTTCCTTTCTTCATCATAAATATAATGAAGGATTTCCCAAGTATAAGGAAAAACCTCTTCAATTCTTCCCTGAGGAAATTCAACTCTTATTATCTCTCCCGATTTTATATCAACAACCTTTCCTACAGAACCATTCACCCATCTTCCCAAGCTATCATTATTAAGCATCATAACCTGAGCAACCTTTATGTCCCCTTTTATGCTTGCTATCCACTCATATTTTTCCCTTTTAAATTCTTTAGTTGTTCCATATTTATCTTTGCTGCAGTCTCATTACAAGGAGTGAGACAAATCATGTAATCCTCAAAAGAAATTGAATCCTTCACCACTCTACTATTTAATAACTCTAAGCTCTCATCGGTTACCATATTTCTTCTTATCTCATTTAAAAGATTTATAAATTTTTCATCCTTCAAAGGGAACTCCCTTTTCCCTTCCATTTAATCTTAAAAAATAATCCACACAATTTAGTAGATTTTCCTGTTTATTCGTATTCTCCATTAAATCTAAAGCCTTTTTAAATTATTCATTTAGCTCAATCTACATTTTTATAATCTAGAAATTTTTCCACTCTCTTCCATCTTTTCTAATGAATTCCTCTGCTTCTTTAGGGCCAAAGGAGCCCACTTTATAAATAGGAATATTGGGATCTTCTTTCCAAAATTCTAAAATGGGCTGAATAATCTCCCAAGATTTTTCTATTTCATCATCCCTTATAAATAAAGTCTGATCTCCTTCTATTATATCAATAAATAAAGTCTCATAAGCATCTATATTAGGAGCAGACCATTCCATTATATTAGGAAGGGGACAGGATAATATACTCTTACCTAAAGGTCTAAGT
>JAOADF010000081.1 GCA_026417425.1 Dictyoglomaceae bacterium | reverse complement strand
TCCCTTAAGCCATTCTCCCCTTTCCGCCCTTTCAATAAGATTTTTTACCTTTTCTGATAAATTTTTTAAAGAATTAGTCCACTCTTTTCTCTCTAAATCACTAACATCTTCTGGAAAATCTAAAACTGCCTCTAAGTATATTCTCAATCTTTCAACTTCCTTCTTTATCTCTTTTAAAATTTTCGATGATTCTCCCTCTAATTTTCTAATAGCAATATCTAAAGATTTTGAGCTTCTTGCATAAATAATATCTAAAATTCCTTCCGCCTGTAGAAGATCGATTCTTCCATTTAAAAAGGCTCTTTTTGTAAATTCTCCCTTTTCTGCGAGTCTTGCTCCTTTATTTAAGATAAGATTTAAAATTTCTTGTAAGGGGATAGGCCCTCCATGAGCATATATTTCTACCATATCTTCTCTTGTATAGGTATTTGGTGCTTTTAAAATCGCTACCATAACTTCATCAATAATTCTTTTCCCATCAGAAATTTTTCCATAATGAAGAGTATGAGAGGGAACTTTACTTATATCCTTTTTCTTTTTAAAAGGAATAAAAATATCCTTAACAATGGAAATCACATTGGGGCCTGAGAGACGAATCACACCTATCCCACTATGTCCCAGAGGAGTGGATATAGCAACTATATCATCACTTAGATATTTCTTCATTCTTCCCTTGGAGCTATGATTACTCTTCTTTTAGGTTCTTCTCCTTCACTATAGGTGTAGACAAAGGGATCTTCTTGTAAAGCTATATGTATGATTCTTCTTTCCCTTGCTGGAAGAGGATTTAAAGCTATCTTTCTTTTTTCTTCCTTTACCCTTTTTGCTATTTTCTTCGCTAAATTTATAAGTTGAAATTCTCTTCTTTCTCTGTAATGATCAATATCCAATGTAATTATTTCCTGTATCCCTAATTTTGCACCATATAATCTCAAGATAAATTCAAGGGCGGATAAAGTTCTTCCATTATATCCAATAATCCTACCTAAGTTTTCCCCTTCAACGCTAAATAAAATGTTATTATCTTTTTTTATCTTTTTAATTCTAACTTTTAATTCCATTCTTTTCAAAATATTTTTTAAAAATTCTTCTAAAATATCATCAGCTTTCTTTTTTATTCGAGCGTAAACTCTATAGGGTTTAGCTCCAATTCCTAAAATTCCCTCTTTTCCTATTTCTAAAATCTCATATTCTATTTCTTCTAAAGGAACTTCTAGAATAAGCTGGGCCTTCTTTAAAGCTTCTTCTAAAGTTTTTCCCTCAGTTTCCACCTCTTTCATATTATTAGCCTCCTAAATGAAGCTTCACTACTATAAACTGTTGAAGTAGTTGGAAAAGATTAGAAGTAAACCAGTAAAGCATAACCCCTGCAGGTATATTAAAAAAGTAGAACATACCTGTAAATAATACAGACATAATAATATTATTTAGTTCCTGTTGTTTTCTTGCCTCGGGAGAAGCGGGAAAAGCAGTTATTTTTCCTGAAAAATACTGGGTTACTCCCATAAGAAGTAAAAGGAGAACATCAGGCTTTGTGAGATCAGAGATCCAAAGAAAGGTAGGGGTAGTCGCATATTTATAACCTACAAGTAATTGATAAAGGGCAATGAGAATGGGAAATTGAAGAATTAAAGGTAAACATCCCATAGCAGGATTTATTTTATATTGTCTGTAGAGAAGCATAATTTCTCTATTTAGAGCTTGGGGATCATCTTTAAATTTTTGTTGAAGTTTTTGAATCTCGGGTTGTATCTTTTGCATAAGAAGAAGGGATTTAAGCTGGGCTTGAACCAAAGGGTATAAAATAATTCTAACAAAAATAACCAAGAAAATTATGGCAAGTCCATAATTATTAGTCCAAGAATAAAAAAATTCCAATATTTTTCCTAAGATATCCACTAAAAATTGTATCATTCTTTTTTCCTCCTATTTAATTTTTCTTTTCTTATATATTCTGGAACAGGATCAAAGCCTCCTGGATTAAAGGGATGACATCTTAGTATTCTTTTAATTCCCAGAAGCCCTCCTTTTAAAATCCCATATCTTTCAATGGCAGTTAAAGTATATGTGGAGCATGTGGGATAAAATCTACAGGAATGAGGAAGAGCTGGAGATATAAAATATTTATAAAATTTTATTAGAAGAATTACTACTTTTTTCAACATCTTTAAAAATATTAGCATTCTGCCATATTTTTTTTAGAATTTTCTCCATTTCCCAGAAATTTTTAATTATTCTATCTGAGGGTTTTATAATCACAATCATCTCCACATCATCGACAAGATAAGGTCTATTCAATCTATAAACTTCCCTTACTAATCTTTTTAATCTATTTCTCACTACTGCAGATCCTACTTTTTTATTAACAATTATCCCTATTTTTCTAACATCACTTCCCCTTCTTATATATACCATAAAAGGAGGAAAGGTATAGACCCTTCCCTCCTTTATGATTCTTTTAAAATCCTTCTTCTTTTTGAGTCTTTCATGTTTTGGAAAGGAAAATAAACTCAATTATACCGCCAATCTCTTTCTTCCTTTTGCTCTTCTTCTTTTTAAAACTCTTCTTCCACCAGGAGTTCTCATTCTTCTTAAAAATCCATGAACTCTTTGTCTATGATGTTTCTTTGGCTGATAAGTCCTTTTCATTTTACCTCTCCCTCTATTCCTAAATTTAATACAAAGGTAATATTAACAAAAATGGATATAATCGTCAAGGTTCAAACTTTATTGTAGGAATTTCTCCACCCTTTATTATCTTTAAATTTTCGGGTAAAGATTTCAATTTAGTCAATATTCTTTCTCTAACTTTATCTACGTTTTCCATATCTCTTACTATCTTTCCTTTCTCTATGAGAGGTTTTAATAAGGGTTCATATCCTGGTAATATCTCAGATTTAAAAAGGCGAATTATATCATTATAATTTTTATCTCTTAAAACTTGCTTTCTTCCTGGCATATTCCCTGATTTTGCCCTTGGTTCTCCATCTACTTCTACAATTTTTAATGCAAAATCTATAACAGGAGCGTTAGCTACTCTCGTTCCAACCCCAAAGGCATCTACTAAATCTCTATATTTCTCTATCTCATATTCATCTAAACCACCACTGAGAAAAATCATAATATTTTCATATCCCCTTCTCTTAAATTCCCATCTTATGTCTTTAACAAGATAAATATAATCTTTACTATCTAATCTTACTCCTTGTAGCTTTGAACCCAAAGCTTCTAGAGCAGAAATAGATTCAACTATAGGAGACCCAAAAGTATCTATTAGAGCAATTCTTGGAATTTTCTCATCTACATACTTATCAAAAGCAATGAAAGCGGATTTATCATCTCCAATTACAAGAATTAATGCATGGGGCATAGTTCCTACAGGATTTTTCCCTAAATATTCTGCTCCAAGGACATTGGATACTCCATCAAATCCACATACATAGGTGGCATATTCTACAGTAGGAGCTAAAAAAGGATGTTGACGTCTTGTTCCAAAACTATAGATCTTTTTATCCTTCGCAGAAATTCTTATTCTTGCAGATTTTGTTCCTATTCCTGATAAAAAAGAAACAAACCCTAATATGGAAGTTTCATATCTTGCAAAATCTTTATATCTACCCATAACTTGGATAACAGGTTCATAAGGAAAGAATATCTCTCCTTCTTCCATGGCATAAACATCAATAGGCAAACCCTCAAGAAGTTTTGCAACTTCAAAAGCACCTAAAAAAACCCCAAAAAGATAATTTTTATCAGGAAAAGATTTAGTAAAAAGTTCCATTACCACGTAGGGATTTTTACCAAGACCCTCTAAGACCTCTTCAGTTCTTATAAAATAAGCATCAGTCGCTAATCCCCTTTTTATCTCTTCAGGTTTTGCAACCAAAAAATCATTCACCTTTTTTCCACCTCTCCTTTACTACATCAGAAGTTATAATCTCAGCACCATGAATTTCCTTCATATACTTTAAAGCTCTATCATGTTCCTCGGGAACAAAAGATGCTACTGCATCAGATACCACTACAATTTTAAATCCTCGATAAAATCCATCAGCAGAGTTATGAAGAACACAAATATGGGTACTTGTTCCTGTTAGATATAAAGTACTAATATTTAAATTCTTTAATTTTTTCTCAAGATCTGTTTCAAAAAAACCACTATAAACTTTCTTTTTTATTATATAATCTCCTTCCTTTGGAGAAAGCTCAGAAATTATTTTTGAGCCTTCTTCTCCCTCCATAGCATGTTCGCCCCAAAGAGACATTTCAGGATCATTTTTAGAATGCGTATCCACAAGATAAAAGATAGGAATATTATTTTCCCGTGCAGAATCTATGAGATCCTTTATTTTAGGAACTATTCCTTGAGCATAAGGATTTCCAAATTTACCGTATACAAAATCAAATATCATATCAATTATTAAAAGAGCTGATCTCATCTTTTCACCTCCATATTAAAAGGGATGGGATTAATCCCATCCCTTTTAAAGCAAAAATCCCAAAAACTTTAACTATTTTTTTCCTTTTGTGAAATACCAAATTAAGAGTATTATTACTACAATTATTATTACCCACCAATACCAAGCCATACTTATTCCTCCCTTCTAAAAAATAAGGGATTACCTTCTTTTTAAGAGTTTAAACCTATTCTCCAACTATGTCAACCCAAACTTTCCTTACCCTTGGGCCATCAAACTCTGCAAGAAATATTCCCTGCCACGTTCCTAATTTTAATCTTCCATTTTGAATAAAAGCTACCACCTGATTCCCAAGAATAGTGCTTTTTATATGTGCAGGAGCATTTCCTTCCGCATGAGAATAATTCATGCTCCAAGGAATTAATTTCTCAAGAGTGTTTAGAATATCCCTCACAACACTAGGATCATAATTTTCATTTATAATGACCCCTGCAGTAGTGTGGGGAATAAAAATAAAGCATCTTCCTTCTTTTACATTACTTTTCCTAATACAATCCTCAATTTTTTCAGTAATATCTACTAAAGCAGTCTTTGAAGGTGTAGAGACTGTAAATTCAAAGAACAAATCTAAAACCTCCTTCCCAATTTATATTTTAAAGGTATAATTATTATAGATGAAAAAACAAATAAAACAAAATAAACAAATGTTCCCTGGAGGTGAAAATAATGGGAGACCAATGGAAGGGTCCTTTAGAAAAGATAGATGATTACAGGTATAGAATACCTGAGAATTATAAACCTTTTATGAAGGTTCCTGGGATTATTTTTGCAGATGAGAAACTTATTAAAGATATTGTTCAGGATCAGTCTCCTGAACAGGTAGCAAATGTAGCAAGTCTTCCTGGAATAATTTCTGCGTCCCTTGCTATGCCTGATATTCATTGGGGATATGGCTTTCCCATTGGTGGAGTTGCTGCTATGAAAAAGAAAGGAGGAGTTATATCTCCTGGTGGAGTAGGTTATGATATTAATTGTGGGGTAAGACTAATTAGAACTAACTTATCAAAAGAAGAAGTGGAACCTAAATTAAAGGAATTAGTAGATGCTCTTTTTTCTGCTATTCCCGCAGGAGTAGGATCCGAAGGAGAGTTAAGAGTAAAAGGTAAGGAATTAGATGAAGTCTTAGCCTATGGAGCAAGCTGGGCTGTAAAACAAGGTTATGGCTGGAAGGAGGATCTTAATAGAATAGAGGAAGGAGGTTATCTAAAATTTGCAAATCCTGATAAAGTATCCAAAAAAGCAAAGGAAAGGGGAGAGTTCCAATTAGGAACCTTAGGTTCGGGAAATCATTTCTTAGAGGTTCAGGTGGTAAGTAAAATTTTTGAGCCTGAAATTGCGGATAAATTAGGATTATTTCCTAACCAGATTGTGATAATGATTCATACAGGATCTCGAGGTTTGGGACATCAGGTCGCCGAAGACTATATTAGAGTGATGACCCAAGCTATGAATAAATATGGAATTAATGTTCCTGATAGACAATTGGCATGTGCTCCCTTTGATTCTCCTGAGGGACAGGATTACTTTCAAGCTATGTGTTCTGCTGCAAATTTTGCTTGGGCTAATAGGCAGATGATTACCCATTGGGTAAGAGAAACAATGGAAAAAGTATTTAAGATGGGAGCAGAAAAACTAGGATTAAAGTTAATATATGATGTTGCTCACAATATTGCAAAATTAGAAGAACATATAGTAGAAGGTAAAAAGGAAGAGGTTATTGTTCATAGAAAGGGAGCAACTCGTGCCTTTCCCAAAGGACATCCTGATATTCCTGAAGAGTATAAAGATATTGGACAGCCCGTTATAATTCCAGGAGATATGGGAAGATCTTCCTTTCTCCTTATTGGTCTTCCTAAAGCTATGGAGATTGCTTTTGGCTCTACCTGTCATGGTGCAGGAAGAACTCAAAGCAGAAGACAGTTATTAAGAAGTGGAAGAAAAGCCGCAGATATTGAGAGGGAACTCTTGGAAAAAGGAATTATTATAAGAGCAGCATCTAAAGCTTCCATAGTGGAGGAAGCGTCAGAAGCATATAAAAATGTTGTAGATGTGGTAAATGTAGTCCACAATGCTGGATTATCTTTAAAAGTAGCCCAGATGAAACCTATAGCAGTAATAAAAGGGTGAGATATCTTCTCACCCTTTTATTTTAGAAATTCTTTTCTTTTCATAGCATGAAGGGCTAAGGTTAAAGCAATAATTCCATAAGCTATAAAAACTCGAAAATATTCTCCAACCTGTGGCTGTCCAAATAGTTTTTGTCCTGCTTGAGGAGAAATTATGAATAAAGTATGAAAAAGAAAAGTTCCTAAAATTGCATTTAACACAGTAGCCCTTTGTACTGAAGCACCTCCTACTAAAAGTGCTGCTATTGAAAATAAACCAACTTGTTCATGACTGGAATAGGTATTCATAGTACCAAGATTCTGAAGAAAAATCAACTGTCCTATAGAAGCTAAGACTATTGATATAATTGTTGCTAGTATTCTGTTTTTATCTACATTAATCCCATAGACTAAAGAGATATGAGGATCCTGTCCTATTGCTCTAAACTCTTGTCCTAACTTTGTTTTTAGGAAAAAATTTATACTAATAGCTAAAAAAGCAATAAGTATAAAGGTAGAAAGAGGAACATTAATAAAATACTCCCCTAAGAAAAATTTTATTCTCCACAGAGAATCAATGGAATATTGAAGATTATGTAGATCTACGACACTTCTTACTCCCCATCCTTGAGAAAGAAGCAATATAGGATTTCGAAAAGGAATAAGGGAGCCTGCTAAAAAAAGAAAAATAAATTGATAAATACCATTAGCGAAGAATCCTGCAATAAAACCTGTAATCATTTCTCTTCCCTTTGCTATGTTAAAGAGTTTTCCTACTAAAAAACCAAAAAATATTGCCAAGGGAAAAGCCATAAAACATGCCACAATAAAAGCTATAAACCCTGTAAGACCTAATTCTACTGATATCATAGCACCTATTTGTCCTGCCATAGCTCCAATAACTATTGCAAAATTTAGTCCTAAACCTACAACTACAGGAATTATTAAGGATAGTACTAAAAAGGTGTTTCTTGCCATTCTAATAATAATATCATTCAGAAAAATAGGTAAAGGAATTTCTGAAATCCATAAACCTAATAAGGATATGATTAAAAAAACAAAAGGTACAGGATAAGATGTGAGGATTTTTATTATCTTCTTGATTTTAATCACCACCTCTTCTGGTTAGTGCATAAAGAATCATTCCATTACTAATTATCACTCTTAAAACTTCGGTTATATCTCCTGCCTCTCCAGAGATTGCTACCACTTGAGTTATGACCGGTAATGTTATTGTAAGTAACGATTGAAAAAGAAAAGTACCTACAACTACATTCATTATATTTGCTTTTCTAAGAGTAGCACCTCCTATTAAAATACAAGCTATTGCTGGAAATGCCATCATTAAAGGTGCAGTATATAATTGGACAAAACCAAAACTCTGGGCATAAACTATTATCCCAAAACTCCCTAAAATAGTAGAAAGAATAATAGAAAATCTTCTAAGTTTATCTATGTTCATTCCTGATGCCTTTCCAAAAATAGGATTAGAGCCTATAGTACTTATAGCTATACCAATCCTTGTTTTGAAAAAGAAAGAAGTTAATAAACATAAGAGAAAGAAAATAAGAAAAGTTCCTGTAGGAATTTTTATTCCCATTATACTAAAAGATAGAACTCTATCTAGAAGTTGCGATGTTTCCGAAGGTAATACTAAAGTATATCTAAGACCTGATCCACCAATCGCCCATATTAGAGAAGGGTTTTTAAAAGGAGCTAAAAGCCAGAAAGAACACATTAAAGAAACTATTGCAAAGCCAACATAATTTCCTACCATCATTTCTTGTCCTTTTACTTTATTTAAAAGAGTACCATAAAGATGTCCTGCTAAAAAGGCTAAAATTCCTCCTATAGTAAAGGAAAAAATTAAGTAATAAAATCCAATAAGGTTATACTCTAATCCTAAAACTAACCCCACTAAACCACATATAATTCCTACTGGTAATCCAAAATTAAGCCCAATTCCTGCCTTAATTGGAGGTAGTAACGCTAAAACCAATAATGCATTTCTTCCTACCCTTACTAAAGAATCAGATATTAGTCTTCTTACGTCCATTCCTAATATTAGAGCAAGAAAAAGAAGAACAACTAGAAAGGATAAAATAATAAGACGAGGAATACCAAAGTTTTTTATAAGAAAATTTATTTTTTCTTTCATGATCTCACCTTTAGTCCAGACATAGTTAAACCAAAATCTGCATCAGAAGCAAAAGGAGAAAGTATATCTGCAATTTTTCCCTGATGAACAATAGCGATTCTATCTGAAATCGCCTTAAGTTCCTGGAGCTCTGATGATGTAAAGACAATTGTCATTCCTAATTCTTGATTAAATTTTACTAAAAGCTCCAAAACCTTTTGTTTTGCTCCCACATCAATCCCTCTTGTGGGTTCTGAAACAAATAAAATTTCAGGCTCTAATGTTAAAGCCCTTGCTATGCAGACTTTTTGTTGATTTCCTCCACTTAAACTTCTCACTAATTGTTGAGGTCCAATACATCTAATATCTAAATCTTTAATCATCTTTAAAGCCCATTCCCTTAAAGATTTGGAGTCTAAGTATCTAATTCCTAAAAATTCCTTAGAAAACCTTCCTTTTATATAGAAAGCGGTAATACCTATATTCAATTCCAAGGATTCATCCAACATCAACCCTACCCCTCTTCTATCTTCAGAAAGAAAAGCCATACCTTTCGTTAAAAATTCTAAGGGATCATTAAGAGTAAAATCCTTTCCCTTGAACTTTACTTCTCCTTTAGCAGGATAAAGCCCAGCTATCCCGTTAGCTATACCAACTTTTCCATGTCCTGCTAAGCCACCAATACCTAAAATTTCTCCCCTCTTTACTTCTATGTCTACACCTCTTACTCTCTCACCTGGCATATCTACATAAAGATCTTTTATTTTTAAAATAACCTCTCCATCAGAAGGGTTTTTCCTTTTTACTCCAATATCTAATTTCATCTTTCTTCCTACCATAAGTTCTGCTAATTCTAAAACATTAGTTTGGGAACTTAATTTCTCTGCAACCTTTTCTCCATCTCTTAATACTATTATTCTGTCGGATAATTTTATTACTTCATCTAATCTATGACTTATAAATATTATTGAGATCCCTTTCTTAGCTAAGTTTCTTATAATTTCTAGAAGTCTTTCCGCTTCTGATTCTGTAAGTACAGCAGTAGGCTCATCAAAAACTAATAACTCTAAATTGTTATTTTTTGCTTTATCTACCTCCCTTGCAATCTCTACAAATTGTTTATATCCAACTGGTAAACCAATTATTGGCAAAAGCTCATCAATTCCTAATCCAATTTCTTCTAGTGCTTCTCTTGAATCTCTTCGCATTAAAGGAATATTTAAGGTTTCTAATTTAGGGCTCTTCATAATCTGAGAGAAAATATTTGGTCTTGTTAATTCTCTATTTAACTTAATATTTTCAAAGACTGTAAACCCTGGAATTAACATAAATTCCTGATGGATCATTCCAATACCTAAATCCATAGCATCCTTAGGACTTTTTATATCTACTTTTTTTCCTTTTAAATATATTTCTCCTTCAAATCCTCCGGTATCAAAGATTACAGGCATGCCAAATAGTATATTCATAAGTGTAGACTTTCCTGCACCATTTTCTCCTACAAGTCCTAATATTTCTCCTTTTTCTAATCTTATATTTAGATTTTTAAGAACATAATTACCATAAAATTCCTTTGATATATTTCTAAATTCAAGCATTTTCTCTACTCCTTAACAACTATGAGGAGCTAAAATTAGGATTTCCCAATCTTAGCTCCTCATTATTAATAATATCCTTGGAAAATGAAATTAAAAAATTTAAAAGACAACAGAACCTAATACTACTAAGTATAGTTGACCTGCCTCTTTATATTTATTAACAGTAACAGGAACTCCAGCATTCTTAACAAGAAAAGATCTTATTAAAGTCATATCATTCTTCTTTGCTCTTCCTTCTGCTACTGCTACTAAATAGTCCACAGCAGTTAAAGTATTAACTATGCTTACAGGAGCTGGCCAAGTTGCAAATCTGCCACTTCCACCTCTTTCTGCTATAGCTTTCCTGATTTGTTCTAAAATATAAGGCATATCTCCTTTTTTCTCAGGTGGTATCTTAATTCCCAATGCTCCTGGATATCCATGGGTTGGACTGGGACAGCATTGTTCTACAAAAATTCCACCATGTTGCAATATAGCCTTAATTAATGGCTCTTGCATTCCACAGTTTGTACTAAATAGGGCTGTTTTAGGACCATATTTAGCTATTTGTCTTGGTACATCTTCAAGAATAAACTGTTGAGCCGCAGGAAGACCACCCTCACCAAGAGGATCTGGTGCAGTAACAAAAACAAATTGAATCCCTTGAGCCTTACATTCTTCTTCCATAATTCTTCTTCTTTCAGCTAACAATGGATAAGACATATGTCTTGGGAAGGAATAGTGAATAAATACCTTTGCTCCCATCTTCTTTGCCTGTCTGATTATAGATCTTCCACGATATCTTTGGTCAGGATCAAGAGCAAAATCAGTCTCTTTATTCACCATTTCTGGATCCTCATGGGGACTTACAAAACCAATGAGAATATCAGGTCTCATCTCTCTTACCTTTCTTAGTCCTGCTAAAGATCCAGGGACTGCTTGGGCTATCACAATAACTTTTACATTGGGATCTGCAGCAAGACCCGTAATAAGTGAAATAGTTGTTTCTTGTTCCGCCATAAAATTATCAGGATAGGTTCTATGAATTACCCTTTCTGCTCCATATTTTGCTACTACTCTTTCTGCTGCTCTATATTCATCTTCGCCTTGGGCTACAGTTCCTGTAATAATTCCAATTTTTATTTTCCTTGATTGTCCTGAAACCATAGTAAAGATTAAAAGGAGAATTAAAGAAATTAGAAGGGTTAATCTAAATACTCTTTTCATAATTTTACCTCCCTGAAAATTTTTCTCCATTATAACATCAAAGACAGCCCAATTCTATGATGTATTCCTCCAATTCCTAGAGAATAAAGAAGAGCATAATCAATCTTCCATTTTCCATCAGGACTTCTAAACCCCAAACCAAAAGTTGGAGAGTCTATATTCCAACCTAATCTAAGATATATAGGATCAAAGAAATATTCTAATCCCACGTGATAATTTAAACTAGGAAAATCTAAGTCTAGAGCAAGAATAAATTTAGAAGATTGATAGGATAATCCTACTTTAAAGCAATTCTGAAGTCTTTCTTCATAAACATTTTCCCCATCATACCAAGTTAAGGAAGAAAATAGATTTTGAGCAGAAAATCCCAAGTTAAAATTAGAAAATAGTCTTAGAAGAATACCTAAATCCACGCTCCATCCATCCCCTTTATAGGGAGAGGGCATGTTTATCCACAATTTTTTAAGATTAATTCCTAAAGCTAAATTTTTTATTCCCATAAAATCTAAAGTTTTTGCTGCAGAATATGCTAATTGATTCTCTACATATAATATTCCTAGATCTTCCGAAGGAGAAATACGGGTATAAAAAACTCCAGAAGCCCAAAGCCCCGTATCAGGCACTCCAAAGGCAATATAAGATGAAGATATATACATTTCTGTTCCAAATCCTAAACTTTCAGTGGTCAATGGTAAATAATTATAAGAAATGCTAAATTGTGAATTCAAAAGACGAGAGATAGTTGCAGGATTAAAGATAATTCCATCTATACTTCCTTCAATAGCACAAAAGGCATTTCCCATACCTAAAGCGCGAGGATTCCATCCAAAAGTAGGACCTGTAGAAGAAAAAGCTCCATATATCTCCTGAGCAAAGGATGGAATAATAAGAAAAAGAATTAAAAATAAGAAAATTAATCTTTTCATAGTAAACCTCCTACTTCATGACCACAATTCCTTTAAATCTAACCCTTTTTCCACTACTTTCGGTAATTATCGCCTTTACAAGATAATAACCATTGGGAACCAACTTTCCTCTTTCATCTTTTCCATCCCAATATACTGTACCTTGGACCTGAGGAGCGTTATAGTTTTGAGAGCTTATTTTCTTTACTAATGTTCCATTTAAGGAATAGATTTCTATTTCTACTCTTTGGATATTTCCAGATAATCCTTGAAATTGATAATCTATTCTTAAATCTCCTTTATTAGGAGAAAAGACTTTATGGGAGACCACCAAATCTCCAGTTTCTTGGGGGACCTGTTGAAGTCTAAAAGTATAGGTTTCTTCTGTTGTATTATCTAATTTATCAGATACTTTTATTCTTACGGTATATATACCATTGGTCCATGTGTATCCAGTTATTTGTAAGGTTAATGTTCCTGTTTTATCATCTGTTGATTTCTCATAGGTATAAGTTCCTAAAATTTCTTGATTCTTAGGATCATATAATTTTATAAAGGTTTTTGCCAATCCAAAGTCTATCCCTAAATTTTCGTCCTCAACCCTTGCCCAGACATTTTGAGGACCTATTACCAATATAGAATTTCTTGTGGGACTTACTTCTTTTATTTTAGGACCCTTTCTATCTAAGGTAAAGATAGATACAGCTGTTGCAGAATTTCCTGCTTGATCATATATAACTACTTCGATATTATATGTACCATCAACGCTAAATACCTCTTGCCCAAATCTTGCAACAAGCTTTGTAGCTGTTGATTCTGAAGGTATAAAAGACGTAGATGTTGAGGATCCTTGAAAAGTAATTGTTGCTCTTGATCTTATAAAATCTATTCCACTCATCAACTCAGAATATCCTACCTCTATTTTTTCTACAGATTTAACATTGCCCGTAGGAAAAATACTTATTATCTGAGGAGATTTCAGATCTAAAGTAAATTTTTGGGGAAGATATAGAACATTTTCTAATAAGTCTGATACCTTAATAGTTAAATAATAATCTCCTTCTATCCAAGTATATGTAGAAGAAATATTCAAAACTAATTCTACAGTTTTTGGATTTATAACATTTAAAGTAAGAGTAGAAGGAACTTGATTCCATGTGGAATCTTTTAATTCTAAAAAGGTTTTTTGAGTATTAGTATGTATCCCTACAGTATCATCCTTTACAGTAATCTTTATCTGAGAAAGGGTATAGTTTATTAAGGTTTGAGTAAGAGAAGTACTTATTATATAAGGAGCAGTCCTATCTAATACAAAATATGTATAAGTAGAACTACTATTTCCTGCCTTATCTATTAAGGAAATAACCAGATCATATTTCCCATCTCTTGTTAGAATGTTTTGGGGAATATTTGCTATGGCATATATACTTGATGAAAGATTTTTATCAAATAATAATGTAATCTCCTCCAAATTAGGAGTATAGATTTTTACATGGGATCTTGAGGGAGGAAGAGGATAATTATCCCAAAAATCTAAACCAGAACCAATATCACTATAAGAAACTCTAATTTGATTTACAGAGACCACATTACCCGTAGGATATACGTTTAAGATTTGAGGAGGAGAATTGTCTATTATAAAAGAAGATCTTGAAAGGGAACCTATATTTCCATTTTTATCAATAGGAATAACTTCAATAAAGTACTGTCCAGAAGTCAAAGTAGAAGTAAAACTCCAGTATAGAGTGTTTACTCCATTGTGGGATTTTATTCCTCCTATTAATCTTCCTAAGTTATCTTTGACCAATATACTTGATGCATCTAAATCTGGCCCTACTCCTGGTCCGTCATCTAATACTGCAGAAACTGAAGAAATCTGAGATACTAAACTTCCATCTTCAGGAGTAAAGGAAATAACCCTCGGAGGAGTAGTATCTACTTGAGGAGGAGAAATTTCTTGAATTCTAATAATGGTTGTGATTTCTTTTAATGGGATTTCTAATTCTCTTGCAGGATCATCAGGATGGGCTATGGTATAGGTTGCGGAAAGAACCAATCTATATTCTCCATAAGGAACACCAGTAATCATCCACCACCAAGAAGCTATTATATTAGGATCATCTTTGATAAGTTGAGGATCCTTCTCTCCATACCAATAGAAATTTCCACTTCCAGAAAGATTTGTGGGAAGGGTAATACTTCTTACCAGTGCTCCCTTAGAATCATAGATTTTTACCCGTGTATTTTTTAAAGTATTTGAGGAGCCCCCTGGCCTTTGAAGAATATCAAATTGAAAAGAGGCACCTACGAGTAAAATTGCAGATTGATCTAAATAAAACTGGGGAGAAAAATTAAAAATGTTTCCACTTCCATCCATAGGGAATTTATATCCATCTCTTGAATAGGAAGCTTTATATATTGTATCACTGAGTAGTACAGTATTAAAAGGATTAGGCATTCCATAGAAATTAGCAAGCTCCATATCAGGAATATCTAAGATGAACCTTCCCGTAGCGGAATTAATATTCCCTGCATAGTCTCTCGCAGTTATCGTATATATAATAAAACCTTCCGAAGGAACCCTGTAAGTTCCACCAAAAACTCCATATCCATCCCATTCAAAGTAATAGGTTTTTGGAGTAGGACATACATTATTATTCCATTCTGGAGGAGTATAAATATTTCCATCTTTATCTTGCAATGTAATGGTCACTATAGAATATTCACTTAAATTAAAGGATATGGTTATCTTATCTCTAAATCCATCTCCATCTGGAGAAAAGGGGTTGGGAACTGCATTTAAATTATCAATAATAGGTTTTGTTCTATCCGCCTTTGCAGAACCTATAGAAGTTGTTCGAGTTTGAGTTCCATCGTATATAGCGACTACATAACTATATAAAACTCCATCTTCTGTATTTGTATCAGTATAAGTAGTTAACGTGGTCTGAGTATAAAAATTATTGGGATAGGGATTTCCTTCTCCCTTTACTCGATATATGGAATAAGTTCCAGAAATTGTTGAGGTCCAAGAAAGCTCAATTTTTCCATCGGGAATTGCTCTTGGATAACCAGATTTCCATTGAATACTTTGAGCAAAGGAAAAAGAAAGAAGAAAGATGAAGAATACAAACGAGAAGATAAGAGTTTTTTTCATAATCTTCCTCCCAGGATATTATTTCATAATAAGAACATTTTTAAGTATTATACCATAAATTTTTGACAGAATAAGCAAATTTCTGATATAATTTTCTATCAGAAAATAATCAAAAAATCTTTAATATAAAGAGGTTTAAAATGGAAAAAAAGATTAAAAAAAGTGATTTTCTTCAAATTTTAAAGAGTAGTCCCATAATTGCTGCTGTAAGAGAAGAAGATAGATTAACTCAAGCTCTTCAAAGTAAAACTAAGGTTCTTTTCCTGTTAAAAACCAATATTTTAACCCTTCCTAATGTGGTTCAGGAAATTAAAAAACATGATAAGCTAGTCTTTATTCATCTTGATCTTTTAGAAGGCTTAGCCCAAGATAAATATGCGTTAAGATATCTTGGAGAAGTAGTAGGAATTGATGGGGTAATAACTACAAGAACAAACCTTATACAACAAGCAAAGGAAGAGGAACTAATTGCAATACAAAGATTTTTTGTACTAGACTCGTCCGCCTTAGCAACAGGAGTAAAGATAATGCAAACATCAGATCCTGATTTTGTTGAAATTTTACCTGGAATTATATTTATTCATTTAGGTGAAGAATTAAAAAATCAACTTTCCTATCCTTTAATTGCAGGAGGATTAATTAGAACTCCCGAAGAAGCACGGGATATTTTAAATGCAGGAGCAGTAGGAGTATCTACAACATCTATTGCTCTTTGGAACCTTTAGATTCTTCTAAGCTCTTTACAGCCCTAAGTTTTGCTAAGGCTTTTTGAAGAGAAGTATAAAGTTGAACTCTCTGAGAGATTGCCTTCTTCTGAGAGAGAAGTTGTTCTAATTCCTCTTTTTCTTTTTTTACCTTTAATACATCAATGTCTTCTGCTCTTTCTGCAGAATCTACAGCTATATATACATTATTATCAATTATTTCCATAAAGCCTTCTCCTATAGCAAAGTAGTGATATTCATTATTATAAACTATTTTCATAACTCCAATGGTAAGATGGGCTAGAGTATTTATATGTCCAGGAAGAATACCTAAAAGTCCATCCTCTACAGGAACAACTATATAAGTCACATCCCCCTTAAAAATAACTTTATCTGGAGTTGTTAATTCTAAATGCAAAAGTTTCTTAGACATCAATAAACAAGAGCTCCCATTTCTCGTGCTTTTTTCTTTACATCATCTAATGTTCCTACCATATAAAATGCATCCTCGGGAATATCATCTACTTCTCCTTTTACAATTGCAGAAAATCCTTCTATGGTCTTTTCTCGAGGAACATATACTCCAGGGATATTGGTATAATGAGAAGCTACAAAAAAGGGCTGAGATAAAAAGAGCTGAATTTTTCTTGCTCTCTGAACAATTAACCTATCTTCCTCAGAAAGTTCTTCCATTCCTAAAATAGATATTATATCTTTAAGATTTTCATAATGTTGTAGTATTTCTACAACCTTTCGAGCAACATTTACATGTTTTTCTCCTACGAATTGAGGTTCTAATACCTGAGAAGAGGAAGCTAGAGGGTCTACTGCAGGATAAATTCCCATTTCAGCAATATCTCGTGAAAGAACTAAAGTAGAATCCAGATGAGAAAAGATAGTTGCTGGAGCAGGATCGGTTAAATCATCTGCAGGAACATAAACCGCCTGAACAGAGGTTATAGATCCCATATCAGTGGAGACAATTCTTTCCTCTAGTTCTCCCATCTCTGTTATAAGAGTAGGTTGATATCCTACTGCAGAAGGAATTCTTCCAAGAAGGGAAGATATTTCCATTCCTGCCTGAACAAATCTGAATACATTGTCTATTAATAAAAGAATGTCCTTTCCTAAATAATCCCTAAAATATTCTGATACAGTAAGGGCAGTATAAGGAACCCTCATCCTAACTCCAGGTGGTTCATTCATCTGTCCAAAAATTAATACTGCCTTAGATAAAACTCCTGAATTTTTCATCTCAAGCCAAAGTTCATTTCCTTCCCTAGATCTTTCACCAACCCCTGCAAACACGGATATTCCTCCATGAGCTGTTGCAATATTGTGAATTAACTCCATAATTAAAACAGTCTTTCCAACTCCTGCCCCTCCAAAGAGTCCAATCTTTCCACCTCTTGGAAAGGGAGTCAATAGATCTAAGGCCTTAATTCCTGTCTCCAATATGGAATAAGTAGGCTGAACTCTATGAAATTCCACAGCACCTTTAATTATAGGTTCCAGATATCCTATAATAGCTTCTCCGCCATCTATAGGTTCTCCAAATACATTTATTACCCTTCCTAAAAGCTTATCTGAAAGGGGTATTCTTAAGGGATGATATGACCTTTTTACCGACATACCCCTAGATAATCCCATAGTAGATCCTAAAGCTATAGTTCTAACTTTATTATTTCCTAAGTGCATCCTAACTTCTAATATAAGTTTTCTGTTTTCCTCCCTAAAATTTATTACTTCTAAGGCCTCATTTAAAGAAGGAATTTCATTAGGAAAATATACATCTACTACAGGACCATTAATAGCAATAATTTTACCCTCCAATTTTTATCACCTCTTGTTCCTTTAAAGTCTCAATCCCTGAGGTAATCTCAATAAGTTCTCTAGTAATTTTTGTTTGTCTTACCTGATTTAATTGAAATATCAGTTTTTCCTTTATCTTTTCCGCATTTTCATAAGCTCTTCTCATTGCAATCCTTCTAAAGGCTTGTTCACTAGCGGAAGCATCGAGAATTATCTGAAACATTGTAATCTCGAGAATATTTTCCAGCAGGGGACCAATAATCTTATGAGAAGAGGGAAGAAAAAGAAAACTCTCTTCCTTCTTTTCGGGAATATCTATGGGTTTCAAAGGTAAAAGTCTTCTAATTGTAATCTCTTGTTTTAATATGTTTATAAAATCAAAAGATATAGAATAAAGTTCATCAATTTTTCCATCTAGAAAATCCCTAACAATTCCTCGAACTAATCTTCTTATCTGAATAAAATTAGGAGAATCCAAAAGATGAGTAAAAGAATTAATGATTTTAAGATTTTTCAGCTTTGCAAATCTTAAACCATAGGTCCCTATGGGATAAAAACTCATTTTCTTTCTTGGATTGTCCTTTGTAAATTTTTCTACCATATTTAAAACTTGAATATTGTAGCTCCCACAAAATCCCCAATCAGAAGTTATAAAAACAACTCCTGTATTATAAACATATCTTTCTTTTAGAAGAGGATGATCTAAGTACTCCTCAGGAAGTCTTGAGATTAATATTTCTAACATCCTTTGCAATTCCTGAGTATAAGGCTTTAATTTAAGAGCTCTGTCTTGAAAAGCTCTTATTTTTACTATACTTAGAGTTTCCATAGATCGAATTATATGGCCAATATTATCTATACTTTTTACTTTACGACGAAGTTCCTGAAGAGTTGGCATATTCTCTCTGAAACTCCTGAAAACTATTATGAAGTTCGTAAATAATTTGATCTGTTAATTCTAACTTTTGCCTTATCAAAGATAATAAAGGTGAATATTTCGTAGAGATATACTCCATATATTTTGAAACAACCTTTTTTACCTCGCTTACAGGATAAAGATCCAAAAAGCCCCCATTTAAGAGATAAAAGGTAATAATCTGTTCTTCAATGGGCTGGACCTCATGAGCTCCTTGTTTTAAGATCTCCTCTACTCTTAATCCTCTTTCTACCTTCTTTTTTGTAGTTACATCGAGCTCTGTTCCAAATTCTAAAAATAAAGAAAATTCCCTATATTGAGCAAGACTTAATCTCAACATACCTGCAACTTGTCTCATACCTTTTGGTTGTGCGGAACCTCCAACCCTCGATACTGAAAGTCCCACATTGATAGCAGGTCTTATTCCAGCATTAAACAAGGAAGTATCTAAATAAATTTGACCATCAGTAATAGAAATTAAATTTGTAGGAATATATGTAGATATTTCTCCCGCAAGAACTTCCGCAATAGGAAGAGCAGTAAGGGATCCTCCGCCTTTTTTAATATTAAGTTTTGCAGATCTTTCCAGTAGATGAGAATGAAGATAAAAAATATCTCCAGGATATGCCTCTCTTCCAGGAATTCTCCTTAGTAAAAGAGCAATTTCTCTATATGTATTGGCATGTTTTGTAAGATCATCATATACAATTAATACTTTTTCTCCCTGCATCATAAAATATTCTCCTATAGTGCATCCAGAAAAAGGAGCAAGATAACGGATAGAAGGAGGCTGATCAGGAAAAGTAGCGATTATAATTGTGTTTGCCAAAGCCTTATAATCTTTTAATGTTTGATAAATACGAGCAATATTGGTCCTTTTTTGAGCAATAGCTACATATATACATATAGTTCCATATTTTCTTTGATTTATAATAGTGTCTATTGCAATAGTAGTTTTTCCTGTTTGTCTATCTCCCAAAATTAATTCCCTTTGTCCATGTCCTATGGGAATCAAAGCGTCTATAACTCTTATTCCTGTATAAAGAGGTTCCTTTACAGGCTCCCTATCAAAAATAGTTGGAGCTGGTCTATCTATAGGTAAATATTCTTCAGGATATATATCTCCAAGACCATCTAAGGGATTTCCGAGGGGATCAATAACCCTTCCTAAGAAACTGCTTCCTACAGGCACTTGTATTATTTTTCCTGTAGAATATACTAAATCTCCTTCCTTTACATCTTTATCTTTGCTAAGAAGGATTACTCCCACAAAATCTTCAGAAAGACTTAAAACCATTCCAAGAGCTCCTGAAGAAAAGACAACGAGTTCTCCTAAGAAGGAATCATCTAAGAGAGAAACCTGAGCTACCCCATCTCCTACATATTTAACATAACCTATATTAGAAAGTCTTGGAGAAAAATTATATCTCTCTATTCTTTTTTCTAATTCCTTCCATGGAATTCCTAATATAGTTTCTGCTATGTTCATATGTTTTCTGTCTCCTTTATATATTGATATATCTGGTTAAGATGATATTCTAAGGAATGATCTAAAAGATATTCTCCAATAAAGAGCTTAAAACCGAGAATAATAGATGGGTCTTCTTCATAAATAAATTTCCAATTTCCTGGGATAATACTTCTTAATTTTTTTTCAATTTTAGCTATAAGACTAGAATCTAATTTGTTAGAGGAGATAAATTTTATTTCTTTTATAGAATTTGCACTTAATTTAGGAATATAATTTTCAAAGGAATCTAAAAAAGAAGACAAAAACAGCTCTTGAGAATTTTGGGGGAGAAATTTGATAAAGAATTGACGAATAATAAGCTTTGAAAGAGAAATAATCTCCTCTCTCGAGGTTTCTAACGCTCTTTTTCTTTCTGCTTTTGCTATATCATGAGCTTTTAAAATTATCTTTTCTGCCTCTTCTTCTGCTTTTGTTATTATTTCCTGCTTTATTTTCTCTGCACTTCCTACCGCCTCTTCCACAATTTTTGACGCTTCACTTCTCGCAGAAAGGAGTCTTTCTTCTCTTCTTTTTCTTAATTCTTCTGCCTCTTTTAGCTTTTCCTCTGCATTCTTTATTGCATCTTCTATTCTTCTTTTCCTTTCTTCCATTATCCTTAGAAGATTACCAATGAAATATCTTTTTATGATCCATGCAAGGAGCAATAAGTTAACTATAGAAGAAAATACAGTTAATACGTTAAAATTAAACATAGATTTATCTAAGTCTCCCTAAAAGAGGATTAGCAAAAAGTAATATAAAGGAAATTGATAATGTAAATATAACTATGGTTTCAATAAAAGCTAAAGCAAAGAGAAGCATTCTATTTATCTGATCTCCTGCTTCTGGCTGACGAGCAACACTTTCAAAAGCAGAAGAAGCAGCATTTCCTTGAGCTCTTGCAGCAAACATACCCACTAAAGCAATAGAGAAACCCGCGGTAACTATGGAAACAATAATAATCCACTCTATCATGATAAAACCTCCTTTACTCTTCAAATACTGATGCCAAATAGGCAGCTGAAAGAGTAGTAAAGATTAATGCTTGAATAAAACCCATAAACATGGAGAGAGCCATTATAGGAACAGGAACAATCAAAGGAGCAATTAGAGAAATTATAGCTAACACAATATGTTCTCCTGTAATATTTCCAAAGAGTCGTAGAGCAAGGGAAACAGGACGAGTAATTTGCTCCAATATATTAATGGGAAGAAAAAGGGGAGAAGGAGAAATAAAATTTTTTAGATATTTTTTTCCCTTTTCTTTAACTGCTACATATTGGATATAAATAATAGTTCCCAATGCTAATCCAATAGTTACATTTAAATCAGAAGTAGGAGAATTAAAACCTGGAATAAGACCTGACCAGTTTGAAAGAAGAATAAAAAGAAATAGATTTGAAAAGAAAGGAAAATATTTTAAAGCTTTTTCTTCTCCTAAAAACCCCCCTAAATATCTCTGAAACATCTCAATAAGTACCTCAACTAAGCTTTGACGTTTTTTAATAATTTCCTCTTGAGGCTTATAAGAAAGCCAGAAACTTATTATTAATGTTAAAATACTTATAATTTGTAAGCTTAGAAAGGTGTTCGTTATCTTAAATTCTCCTATTTCAAATATAACCCTTGGTCCTATCTCTTCCATTACTTCTTTTCCTTCCAGATCTTAATAATCATAAACCACTGTCCCACTACATATCCTAAAAGAAAAAGCAGAACTCCTAAAAGCTCTGCCTTGAGACTCATTAAAAACAAAATAATTAATATAACATATCTTCCTAATACATTCCTCTTATAATTCTTTATTCCATACCTTTTAATATTTTTTGCCAACCAACAAATAGAGATTATACTCCCTGAAAAACCAAAAGTCAAAGAAGAGATATATGAATACCTTAGATAAAATCCCAAACCGATTAATAAAATAACTATTGCTATTTTTAGATATTTATCGCAAAATTCTAAAGATGTCACGAAATCCCACCCAAATCCCCAAAGCAATTCCTGCAAGAAGAAAAACAGGAGAAGTCCCAAAAATTTTATCAAGATAATATCCAAGAAATACTCCTACAAGAAGGGATGCTAAAACACTTGTTCCCAGAGAAAAGGTAAGATTAAAAATCTCCCATGGAGATCTTGGTTTTTTCTTCATTTGTCTCTTAACAATTCCTCTGCTATTTTTTTAATCCTTTCTCCTTCTGCTTTCCCCCTCAATTCTGACATTGCAGACTTCATTACTTTACCTAAATCCTTTATATCCTTCGCTTCTACGTCTTTTATTATTCTTTTTAAAATATCCTTTAACTCCTCATCAGATAACTGCTCGGGAAGATATTCTTCTAAAATTTTTAACTCTCTTTCTTCTTTCTCTACAAGATCAAACCTTTCACCCTTTTTGTAAAGTTCAATAGCTTCCTTTCTCTTTTTTATCTCCTTATTTATAACATCTATCACGTCTTCATCAGTTATTTCTTTCCCCTTTTCTCTTAGATCAATTTCTCTGTATTTTATAGCGGAACGAAGAAAACTTAATACTTCTACTCTAAAAGAATCTTTGTTTTTAACTGCATTAAGATAATCTTTTGTGATCTTTTCATATAGCATAAATTCTCCTCCTTGATATATTTATAAAGCACTCCTTTCTTAGGATTGAACAATGTTTTGTATTCTAATAATTTCCTCTTATAAGGAAATATTTTCTATTACACATCTTATCTTTTCTCAAATCCAAATTTTATTATTTCCTTTACTCCTTCAGTCATTAATTTTACAGTACAGGAAAGTTATCAAATATCCTCATTTATTACTTTCAGTATTCTTAGCCATCCATTTTTTGTATTTTCTGGATTATATCCTCCTCCCCCTAATATTAATAACCTTCCATCACATATTTTATGAGCCAAATTATGAATTCCTGAAATAAACTTTTCATAGCCATCATAGGTATAATTTAAATGAGTTATTGGATCATTCTGAATTCCATCTACTCCTGCCTGAAGAATAACAAGTTCTGTTTTAAATTCCATAGAGAAATCTTCTACCTCTTTTAATGCGGATAAAAGATCTTCATCGGAAGATCCTGGTAGAAGAGGAATATTTAGTTTTGTTCCAAAAGCATCTTTATCTCCTCTCTCATGCCTTCCTCCTGTTCCTGGATATAAAAATCTTCCATCTTCATGAATATCTACTATATATAAGAAGGGATCTTCTAAAAATTCATAGAATACACCATCCCCATGATGAGCATCCATATCCACATATAGAATTTCTCTAACTCCATACTCCATTCTCGCTTTATTAATAGCAACGCCAATGTCATTAAATATGCAAAAACCACTGGCACGATCTCTTCTTGCATGATGAAGTCCTGCCATAGGTACAAAAACATGTTTATAATTTTCTTTAAATATTAATTCCAATCCCCTTAAAGTAGCTCCTACAACATATGATGCAGATTCAAAACATCCAGGGTATGCAGGAGTATCTCCATAATCCAAAAATCCTGTTCCCTCTTTTGATTTTCTTTTAACAAAATCTACATAGTCCTTTGTGTGAAAAAGAAGAAGATCTGATTCTTTAGCTAAATTTGGAGGAAAAACTTTTATCTTTTTTTCCTCAGTAATTTTTTTAAATTCATTCCAGAAAGACTCTAATCTTCTCCGATTCATGGGATGATCGCCTGGAAAGGAATAATTCAATAGCTCGTCTCCAAAAATTACTGCACTATAACCTTCCGACAATCTCCATTTCCCTCCTTTCTTAAATAAAAGGATATTCTTCTTTATCCCTCAGAGCCCAAGATTATAGAAAGATTAATTAACCTGTTATCTCTAATAATTTTTATACTCACCTTTGTCCCGGGAGGAGTATGGCTAAGAAATTTATGTAAGTCATCAATATTGTTAACAATTTCTCCTTCTACTTCTACCACTACATCTTGAGGTTGTAATCCTCCTTTACTGGCAGGACTAAAGGGAGCAACCCTTACCACATAAACTCCTCCCTCTTGCTGTAAATTAAGAATATCTCTAAATCTTTTAGGTAGTATAACACTTTGTCCAATAATTCCAAGATAACTTCTTCTTACCCTTCCCTCCTTTATTAAAAGACCTGCAACCCATTTTGCAGTGTTTATAGGAATAGAAAAACATATTCCTTGAGCCCCCTGAATTATAGCAGTATTAACCCCTATTGCTTTTCCATATATATCCACTAAAGGTCCTCCCGAACTTCCTGGATTTAAAGGAGCATCAGTTTGAATAATATTATCCATTAAATGTCCACTAAAACTTCTTAAAGATCTTCCTAGAGCACTTATAACGCCGCTAGTTACACTATGTCCAAATCCCAAGGGATTTCCTATAGCCATAACAGGTTGTCCTACTTTTAGCTTATCTGAATCTCCAAACTCAAGCATAGGCAGATTTCTCTCAGGAATTCTAATTACTGCAAGATCAGTTTGAGGGTCCTCTCCTACCATTTCCGCTGTGAATTGTCTTCTATCTTCTAGAGTGACTATTAATTTATTTGTCTGATGGGTCACATGACTATTTGTAATAATATATCCATCAGGAGTAAAAATAAATCCTGATGCTACTCCCTTCACTTCCTGAAATCCTGTGAAAAAAGAAAAACCAACAGACTGACTAATGTCAATATTCACTACTGCAGGGCTAACCTTTTCTACTACTTTCACTATAGCTTGAGAATAGGCTTCAAGAATTTTTTCAAAATCTTCCATCCTCTCCTCCTGTTATCCATTCTATTATATATTTTATACTTTTTTCTAATACATCAATGTGATCTGTATTTTCTAAAATAATAAAAGATCTATTCTCTCTTTTGTAAACACTAAAAACCCTCTCCACATCTTTTTTCTCAAGAAACTCATCTTTATCTCCTACAATAGCAAGAATAGGAAGATTTATTCCTTCCCATATAACCTTCATATTAGAAGGAAAAACTGCTCTGAAAAAGGCAAGTGAGTAGTTTGTAACTAATAAAGGATCTTTTATTTCTTGCGGAAGATCAAAGGAAATAACTCTAAAATGGGGAAATATAGGAGAAAGAAATTGGAGAAACCTTGATATAGTTTTCTGTCTTAATAGATCTCTGTTCTTAGGAGAAATATTCTCAACAGGTAATCCTCCTCCAATCAAAATTACTCCGGAGGGATAAAGGTTCAATTCCTTCACATATTTTAAAGTTAAACCTGCTCCCATACTATGACCACCTAAATATATAGGAAGAAGAGGATTTTCCTTTAATACCATCTGATAAAAAATTCCCAAATCCTGAACAATGGTTAATGTATCGGGAGAATCTCCTCTTTTTCCCTCGGAGTTTCCATGCCCTCTTAAATCAGGAAGATAGACCTTTATTCCATATTTTGCTAATTCTTGAGCAAAGGGAAGATAATATTTTCCATAGACAACTATTCCGTGAACAAAGATCAAAACTCCCTTTGGATTTTCAGGAGAAACAAATCTATAAGCTAATTTTTTTCCATCTAAAGCTTTATAATATAAAACATTATCAGGAATATTCTTGACATCTTCCACAAACTTTTTCAAATCCATAGAAAAAAGAGGAAAGATAAGAAGAAAGATAAACAAAAAGATTTTAATCTTCATCTAGCAATTCTTTCCTCCCCTCTACAATCTTTCTTTCCTTAATAAGATACTGAATCTTATTAACATATCTCCTTTTGTTTCCTAAAAGAATTGCTCCTACAACAATGCTGTCTTTCAATACCAATTTTCTATAAAAACCCTCTTCCTCATCTTTTTTTATTATAACCTCAAAACCTTTATCCCTGGGAGGATTAATCTCCCCTATAGATGTAAGATCAATTCCTGTTACTTTCAATGTATTTGAGGGAATAGTTCCTCTATACTCAATTTTTTCTCCTATTATGTTTTTCCCTGCAACGAGAGATTGTTCTAGGGATGCAGGAATAATCCCATATATTCTTCCTTTAAATTCTGTACAGTCTCCGCAGGAAAAAACATCCTTTATGTTAGTTTCCATATATTCATTAACTATTATTCCTTTATTTACTAAAATTCCAGAATTCTTTGCCAAATCAACGTTAGGAACAATTCCAGTAGAAACTATAAGCAAATCTCCATATATTTTTCTTCCATCCTTTAATTCAACTCCCTTAAATTTTCCATTAGAAGAAATAATTTTTTGAGCTTCAACTCCTAAATAAAATTCAAAATTGAACTTTTCCTCTATTTTCTTTTTTAAAATTCTTGCTCCTTCTTCATCTAATTGTTTAGGAATAAGTCTTGGAAAAAATTCCAAACCAATAATCTTTAACCCCCTTTGAGAAAGAGCCCTTCCTATTTCCAGTCCCAAAAGTCCACATCCCAAGATGATCGCCTTATCTTTATCTTTTATAAAAGAAAGAATATTCTTGGCATCATCAATATTTCTTAAAGTAAAAACTCCTTCTTCATTTATATTTTCTATAGGAGGTATAAAAGGGAGAGCACCTGTCGCAATTAAAAGCTTATCAAACTTATACTTTTCTTTTTCTGTTTCTAAAATTTTTTTATCCCCAATAACTCTTAAAGCCCTTTCGTGATAAAAAACCTTAATTTTATTCTCTTCATACCAGCTTTTTGGATAGAATGGAAGATCCTCTTCCTTTATATTTCCTGCCAAAAATTCAATTATTTGAGGTCTTGAGTAATAGGGATACTTTTCTTCAGTGATTATTAAGATAGGATTTTCTTTATCTTTACTTCTTATTACTTCTGCAGAATTTACTCCAGATATACCGTTACCAACAATTAGGTACATAGTAATTTCCTTTTAAATGGGTCGAAACATATCTTTCTCCGCTCCACAAATGGGACATACCCAGTCCTCAGGAAGCTCCTCAAAGGGAGTATCAGGGGGAATATTATTATCAGGATCTCCAATGGAGGGATCATAAATGTATCCACACACAAGGCATCTATACTTTTGCATTTAAAATCCTCCTTATTAAGAATTATTTTTAATAAAATTATATCAAAAATTCTAAGATTTAATATTAAAAACTTGGAAGGAGAGAAAAGCCAGAAGGTCCAACCTCACCCCCAACCTTTTTCGTTGGAATTGCTTTAAGAGCAATTTCAAACTGAATATTTCCATTATTGGGATTCCAAGTGAATTTTCCTAAAAAGCAATGCAAATCTTTATCAAGGAATACTATGGGATAATAATATAAAGAAGGATAGGTTCCCCAAAGGGTTATCTTTCCTGCGGTATGCCAATCTCCTTTGATATCAAAACTTAATTTATAATCTATTCTTTGTAACGGGTTATCTAGATAGGGATTAAGAAGCATTCCCAAACTTAAAGAAAAAGGAGGATAATTAACAAGAGATTGAAGTAAAAAGGGAGAGAACTTCTCTGTACTCCAGTTGTAACTTGTACTTCCCTCAATTACAAAAATTTTTTTATAATCAAATTTTACCTTTATATTTAAAGGAGCTAAGGATTTTAAAAGAAAGTTATATGAATCAGAAAGGGTAATATTAAAACTAGGATCCCCAATAACTAAGCTTCCACTTAATAAATTAGTTTCTCCTTGATAATCAAAGTAAAAGGGTGTATTTCCAGACTCTCCCGTTATTATATCCTTTCCTAGAAATTGGAAATTATAGAAAGAAGAAAGGGAGAGAAATTTAAAGGGCTTGAAACTTGCAGAGATATTTCCATAGATTAAATATCTCGCATCCCCAGTTTGATAAAAATCTTGCCTATATCCTATATAAGAACTGAGACTGAAATTAGAAGTTCTTAAAGAATAAGGAATAGAGAAGCCAAAACTTACCTTATATGCCTTCAAATATGAAGTAGGCTCATCATAATATCCTAAAATCCCGTCTATTCTCACAGGAATGTTAAGGATAGAGTAACTTCCGTTAAAATTTATTTCTGGAATTTTTAAAAGCTGTAAATTGGGGGGATCGGAAATTCTATAATTTTCATATATAGATAAAGAATAATTTTTGCCTTTATGAATAAATCTTCCATCCTCGTATATTTCATAGGTTCTTCTTCCCAAAATAGTATTATCATTATATCTTAAGTTAAAGGATAGAGAATTATTTTTATCAATCTCTTGAGAAACATTTAAAGTGGAAGAAAATCTTTTGGAATTATTATCTTCTCTGTAGATCATCTGAAGAAGAGATCTATTTAATCCATAAGTAAGAGTGAGCCTAAAAATATCTTGAAGAATATAAAAATTATATTGAGACTTAATATTTAGAGAAAAGATATTATTAATGCTTAAAAACTCCATTAGTTTTTGATCATGACTCCAAGAGAGAACTATATCTGATTTTTCTAAACTTTCAACATACCCACTAAGGGTAAGTTTTATATTTCCTTTTATATTTTTAAAGGTATAATTTTGAGAAATATCAAGGGTGTAGGGATTTTCTTGAGTAGAAAGATTATGCTTAATCAAAAAACTAATAAGCCCCATTTGGCCTAAAAGAGAATAAGCTACGGGATAGGAGAAAAATATGCTTTGACCATCAAATCCTATTTGGGGAAAGGGGATAGGCTCTTTTTTTAAGGAAAGAACATATCTAAATAAGGGAATAGAAAAGGGAAGGAATATAAATTTTAAAGAAACCCCATCAAGAATTATCATTTCGTCAGGGATATAAATAATCTGAGAAGCAGAAAAATAATAATGGGGACTTTCCATCTCACAGGTAGTAATCTTTCCTTGACTTATCAGTATTCGTTCCCTTTTCCATTCTAACTCTTCTCCTGAAAAGTAAAGCTTTCCTCTCACCTCTGGAGCAGTGTAGGTTGCAATAACCTGAATTAAATTTGCCATATCTTCTTTAAAGTAGTATTTAATTTCCTGAGCATAAAATTCTCCCCTTGGATCTTTAAATTTTACTTTTCCTATGGCCTTAATCACTCCCTCTCTAATATTTCCTTCTACTCTATCTGCTGTTATAAAAATGTCCTTTCCTCTAATCTCCACTCCTCCATAGGCACTAAAAGTTTGAGTCTCCCAGAAGAATTCAATTCTTTCCGCTTTTAACCTCCACGGAGAACTTTCTCCATAGGCAATATTTTCTATAAAAACAATCAGAATAAGAAAAATTATAGAGAATCTCACCATTTTCTTATTTTCCATAGGAATACTCCTAAACTAATACTTCCAAAGGATAAGTTGGGAAGCCAAGCAGAAATAAAAGGATGAAATATATTATATTCTCCTAAGGATCTTGCAATAATAGTAAATCCATAATAGAAGAATGCAATTATAACAGAAAATGCTGTTCCCCAAAGTTTTCCTCCCCTTCCTGTAATAAGGATAACCGCAAAGGCAAGAAGTGTAAAGATAGGAATAGCAAAGGTTTGGGCAAGTCTTAAATAATTCTCTACTTCTAGTCTCCTTGTAGAGATGCCTGCCTTTTTAAATAGTTTTATTTTTTTCCATAATTCGTCAGTAGTCATCTCTTGGGGAGTTTTTTCCCTTTGGAAAATAAGTCTAAATTCCTGAGGAAGATTTATCTTAAAAGTTTTAAATTTCCCTTCCCAAATAACAAAATGATCCTTTCCGAATTTATGAATCATCCCATCAATTAGAAAAAGACTTTCTTCGCTCCAAACTGCAGTTTTTGCAGTAAGAAGAATAGGGAATTCTTCCCCTAAAGAAAGATCATAAATCATAACATTTTCCATAGTGTTATCTTCTTTTACCCTCTTCACATAATAGTATCGGGATTGTTCGTCATGAAAAAATACATTTTCTCCCTTTATAGGAAGAGGATTTACAAAGAAGTATCTTTGAATCATTTGATTTGCCCTATAGTTAGAATTGGGAATCAAAGAGTAATTTAAGATCCAGAGAATAATAGCTAAAAAACTTGAAAATATAAATATGGGGATAGTCAGCTTAAAAAAGCAAATTCCATTACTCCTTAAAGCAAAAAGCTCTCCATCTCTTATCAATCTACTAAAGGAAAAAATTATAGCGAAAAGAAGGGCGGTAGGAATTACGAAAACTAAAAGGGATGGGGTTTTGTAATATAAAAGCCTTAGAACTGTCTGTAAGCTCAATCTTTTTAAAATGATAAGATGAGAAAACTCATAAAGAATCTGAATTAACATCACAAGAATAAACCCCAAAATTCCAAGCAAAAATGGCCCAATTACTTCAGAAAGAACATATTTAAGATAAAGTCTCATTATTCCGTTATATAGAAGATAGATTCTACATCTCCTTCAGCTTCTACTTTCTTTTCTCTTACATACACATTCAGTTTTTTACATTTTATCTCATTTCTATCACTATCAAGCATGGAAACATTATCTATTAAAATATATATCTCCTTATCAGTATCTACCGAAGCACTATCAGACCTTGCCTTTAAGTCCTCTCTATCTATATTTACTCCTCCTGAAAGGGTTCCTGTGCTTGTCCTTAAGGAATATTTTAAAGTCTGAGAAGTCAATTTAGTTGTTTCTGTCCTACCTCCCTCTACCTTTCTTTGGATTACAATAACCACGTTTTTCTTTAACTCTACCTCTTCCTTTCTCAAATCTGCTTTTAAATCCTCTCCTGTGATATTTAGATCCCTTCGAGTGATAGTAACTTTCCCCTGAACCTCAACCAAGCTTGCATCCTGATTATAAAATACTACTGGAGCAAAAATTTTTGTTTCATCTTCTTTTCCAGGTTTATATGTTACTACTACATTTCCTTCCGCTTTAGACATTTTCTTTCCCCAATCATAGGAAACCCTCTGAGCTTTAATTTGAACTGGAGTTTTTGAGGATGTTGCTGTTTGAGCAAAAAGATAATTCAACAAAAATAGAATTAAAACTAAAAATAAGATTTTTCTTTTCATATTCCTCCTCCTTTATATTCCTGTCTCTATTATCACATTACCTTCAAAAGTAGCAATTCCCTCTTTTGTAGAAAATTTGAAAAAGTCTGCTTCTGCCTTAAATTCTCCAATTTTCTCAAATTTTACTCTACCATTAGCACAGATAAACTCTCTTAAATTAATATACCATACTCCATAAGGAGCAATCCCCTTATAACCATCTTCTGTAAGAAAGCTTACACCTTTAGGAAATTTCAAAATTCCCTTTTCAACATCAAATTCTGCCAAATCTCCCCAAACATCGATAGATAATTTTTTCTCTCTATATACCTTTCCCTCTACTCTTCCTTCAAATTTAAAATACTTATACTGTAAATCAATTTTTAAATTATCCGCTCTAATCTCCCAGGTATCATCTCCCTCCTCTCTTCCTTTAAGAAAAACTTCTTTTGCAAAAATTCCTGCTTCTTCTTGGACTAAGGGTATAGGAATATCAACTTCAATGGGTTTAGATAATAAGGAGCTTAACCCCCATCCAATAAGTAAAATCAAAAAACCTATTCCTAAGTAAATTACTCCTCGCATCATATTATTTTATAAACAAGAAATATTATAAAACACAGAAAGAAGAAAAGGTCTCCCCATATTCTATATAAAGAAAAAGTTTTTTTATTGATGGGAATATCACAATAATATACCATTCTTTCTCCCTCTTTACTCTCCTTTAATATTCTACCATAGGGATCTACAAAAAAGGTTATTCCAGTATTTGCAACTTGTACTAATGGGACTCTATTTTCTACAGCCCTTATTAAAGAAAGATTTCTATGTTGCCAAACAGCGGGAGTTCCTTGAAACCATCCATCATTGGTTATCACTACTAAGATATCCGCTCCCTTTTTTATATGTTCTCTTGCGGTGTAGGAAAATAAAGATTCAAAACATATTAAGATCCCAATATTTATCAAAGGAGTTTTAAAGGGAAAGAAACCTTCTCCCCTTTTATAATTACCCACAAGATTTTTTATAAAGGAGGGAAATAAAAAGGAAAAAGGAAGTTCCTCTACAAAGGGTACCAACTGAACCTTACTATAGGTTTTATATTCCTCTTCAAAGGGAGAAAAGAAATATGCAGAATTAAATAAATTTTGCTTTTCATTCTTTAATGCACCTATTATCAAAAAAGAGCCTTTTCTCCTTGCTAAATCCTTAAGTTCATTAATATATTGGGGAAAATTATTTAAGGTGCAAAAAAGAACACTCTCAGGCCAAATTATCAAGTACAAATTATCGGGAAGGGATAGGGTAAGATCTTTATGTATTTTTAGTTGATCCTCGATATCTCTTATATATACCTTGGAAAAACTATCATAACTTCCCTGAACTGCACCTATTTTAAGATTAAAAAGGGGCTTTTCCAGATCCATACCCATGAAATTTCCTATAAAAAAGAGAGAAAGGATAAAAACTATGCTATAGAGTTTATATTTTAAAGAAAAGGATTTAAATTTAAATAAAATATTATTTATTAAAACCACCATAAAGCTCAATCCCAATCCCCCAAAAACACTTGCCCATTGAAGTAAGGGGAAAATATTTACTAGAGGCTCTCCCAATGTTCCCCAATTAAAGGATAAGGGACCAATACTTTTTATAAATTCCAAGAAACACCATAAAAAGGAAGGAAAGAGAAGGGAATTAAATTTTTTCTTTACTCCCCATAGGAATATTCCATTATATAAAGAAAGATAGAAAACCAAA
>JAOADF010000078.1 GCA_026417425.1 Dictyoglomaceae bacterium | reverse complement strand
TCCTAACTTCCATGGTGCTTTTCCAAAAACTTCAACTTTTCCTTTTTTTGGTCTTAAAAGTCCTAAAATTATTTTAATTAGTGTGGTTTTTCCCGCACCATTGGGACCTATTATCCCCCAGAAATCTCCCTCTTCAACAATGAAATCTATATCTTTCAAAATGAAAGTATTGTCATAGCCAAAGGATAAATTTTCTATTTCAATTATTTTGTTCACTAAAAATCATCTCCAATATTTTTATGTTTTCTCTCATCATTGAAAAATAATCTTTGTCATAACCTAATGGGTCTAAGGTTATCAATTTTGCTCCTGTTTCTTTGGAAATCATATTTAAAACAGGAGATATATTATAAGGTTCTTTTAGAATATATTTAATCTTTTTTTCTTTAATTAAATTAATTATTTCTGCAACTTTTCTTGGAGAAGGTTCTTTTCCTTCTCCTTCTTCGATTATTCCTAAGGTTTTTATATTATATCTCTTAAAAAAGTAATACCAAGCGGGATGGTAAATAATTACTTCTTTTTTCTTATATTTTGAAAACTTTATTTTTATTTCTCTATCTAATTCCTCTAATTTCTTTATTAGATCTTTAAAATTTTTATAGTAATATTCTTTATTTTTGATATCCATGCTTTTTAGTTTTTCATAGATATTTTCTGAGACCTTTTTTGCAAGGATGGGATCGAGCCATATATGAGGATTATTATCTTCAAATTTTATGTTGTAAGATACATTAAGAAGTTTTTTTCTTTTATCCTTAAGAATATTTTCCACCCAGTAATCTATATCCCCTCCATTTATAATAACCAATTCCGCTTTTTCGACTAATTTAAAAGTCTCAGGTTTTGGCTCAAAAACATGGGGATTAACATTTTTTGGAAGTATCAATAAAAATTCCCAATATTTTCCTCCTATAAAACTGGATAAGCTTTGTAAAGGAGGAATAGATACTAAAGACTTTCTTATTTCCCCTTCACTTTCTATAAGAAACATTAATAGAATACTTAAAATAATAATTTTCTTCATAACAAAAATATTATAGTCAATTTCAACTAATAATGTAAAATAAATTTTTAAAGAAAGGATAATATATCTAAATTAAACTTTTTGTGTTAAAATATTATAAATTGTGAAAAGGGGAATAAAAAATGAAAAAAGTTTTAATTTCTTATTATTCGAGAACAGGATTTACTGAGAAATTGGCAAAGAGACTTAAAGAGGAACTAAATTGTGATATTGAGGAAATTATAGATAAAGTAAATACATCTTTTATAAGTTGTTTATTTTCTAGTTTTTTAAGAAGAAATACCATAATCGAGCCCATTAAAAAAGATCCTAAGGATTATGATTTTGTAATAATTTGTTCTCCTATATGGGCAGGAGCCCTTTCCCCTGCTATTAGAACTTACATTCATCAAAATAAGGAGAAATTTGAAAATTTTGCTATAATATCTGTCTCAAAATGGGGAGAAAGAAATAAAGATTTGAGATTTGAAGTAGGAAGGATTTTAGGAAAAAATCCTTCCTATTCTATAATGTTATCTGAGAAAGAAATAATAAATAATTCTTTCCTTCCTAAACTTAAATCCCTTTTGGACTATATAAAGCAGAATTAAAGTATAGGAAGATAATTTTCTATCTCATAATTTGTGATCTGTTTTCTATAATTATCCCACTCAATTTTTTTATTCTCTATAAAATTCCTAAATACATGATCCCCAAGAGCTTTTCTTATCAATTCACTTTTCTCAGTAATTTCTATAGCTTCAATCAAACTTCCTGGTAGGCTCTCAATTCCCCTATTTTTTCTTTCTGTTTCACTCATATGATATACATTCTCCTCAATGGGATCGGGAAGGGGGTATCTTTTTTCTATTCCCTCAAGTCCTGCAGAAAGAATCACTGCAAAGGCTAAGTAAGGATTACATGCAGGATCAGGAGCCCTATATTCGATTCTTGTTGCCTCTTCCTTTCCAGGTTTATACATAGGAATTCTTATTAGATCGGACCTGTTTCTCAATGCCCAGGAGATATAAACAGGAGCTTCATATCCAGGAACTAACCTTTTATAGGAATTTACCCATTGATTAGTTATAAGAGTTATCTCCTTTGCATGTTTTAGAAGCCCTGCTAAAAAGTATTTTGCAGTATCAGAGAGATGATATTTATCCTTAGGATCGAAAAAGACATTCTTTCCATCTTTAAAGAGACTCATATGAACATGCATCCCTGAACCATTATGTCCGTAAAGAGGTTTTGGCATAAAAGTCGCATAATATCCTTTGGAATATGCCACTTCTTTTATGGCTAATCTTGCAGTCATCACAGTATCAGCCATCTTTAGAGCTTCTGCATATTTAAAATCAATTTCATGTTGAGAAGGGGCTGTCTCATGATGAGTAAACTCCACTTCTATTCCCATTTCTTCTAATATAGAGACTGTTTCATGCCTTAAATCTATAGCTTCATCCCTTGGAATTAAATCAAAATATCCTCCCTTATCTAAAACTTCAGGTTTAGACTCTATGGATTTAAAATAGAAAAATTCAAGTTCAGGTCCCACATAAAAGGTAAAACCCATACCCTTTGCTTTTTCTAACATTTTTCTTAGGACATTTCTTGGGTCACCTTCAAAGGGACTTCCATCAGGCTCTGTTATGGTTGCAAATATTCTTGCTACTTTTCTGTCTCTTCTCCAGGGAAGAATAGTAAAGGTATCAGGTTCTGGAAATGCCACCATATCACTTTCTTCAATTCTTGTATATCCCCTTACTGAGGATCCATCAAAACCAAGTCCTTCACTAAAAGCCTTTTCAAGCTCATGGGAGGTTATAGTAAAGCTCTTCAAATATCCTAGGATGTCAGTAAACCAGATCTCAATAAATTGAACATTGTTATCCTTTACATACTTTAAAATTTCCTCTTTTGTCTCTGGATAATTTCCCATATTTTCCTCCTTTTAATATAATTGATTTTTTCCTAAAAAATTATAAGTATCATTATTCTCTTGGCTTCTTCATAAAGCCTACGAGGTTTAGATAGAATAACATACAAAACCTTTTTTGGAAAAAGATAGTATCACCTAGAAAAGATATTGTCAAGAATTATTTAGAGAATGTTTGAAAAATTTATAAAGATAGGAATTATGGATTAAATAAGAGATATGAAAATGAGAATTTGGTACATGAGCTAATTAAATTAATTAGTAGAGGGAAGATGTTTTCAACATAATCTTTTACTTAATTATTTAACTCATCAGATTTTTTTTAAAAAAATTTTATATTCTTTCCGTAGGTTTTATAAAGGGTAAAATAAATTTAAACTGTCCCCACCACCAAACAGGAGCCATATAAGGATTGTCCGAGTTTGGGAAATTAGTCCAATAATAATTATCTTGAGCACAAAATTTTATAGTTATTGTAAATATAAGGGCAGGATTTTCCTCTAAAAAAAGTTTTATAAACTCCATAATAAGCTCCTTTGATTTTGGATCCTCAGGAGGAATTAAGATTAATTTATCTGCGATCTCATCTATTTTTTTATTCCTCCATCTAATGAAATTTTGAGTTAGAGCAATCTTTCCTGTAGATTTATAATATTTTGAATGATATTGAGGGATAGCAAGATATATATCCACAGAGGGAATACTCCAATAAGATATAGCATCAAAATTTCCTAAGGATAATTTTGTTAAAAAATTAACCATTTCTAAAGTTTCTACATTCACATCTATTCCAAATCTTTTCCATTGTTCCGCAACTGAAAAAGCTAATCTTGTTCCCTGAATCTCAAATCCTGCTGGTGCTGTAATGGTAATTTTCCATGGTTTTCCCTCGGGAAGAAGCCATTTTCCTCTTTGATCCCTCCTAAATCCATTTTTAAATAACAACTTTTCTGCTTCCTCCTTAGAATATCTCCACCAACCTATCCCCCATATTTCTCTTACATTCCCCTCAAAAAAAATTCCCTTTCTTTTTAGATATTCCTCAATTTTAAAGGGAACAGTAGAATCCCAAGGTTTAAAAGCATTTTCTAACTCGAAATTTTTTAACCACTCTTCTAAGGGTAAATAGTATTCTTCAATTAAAGATCCTGTAGCCCCTATAAACAATGGACTTAATCGTAATATTCCGTTAAACCCAGATATTAATACATCAACAATATCAATAGCTAAAGTTAAAGCCCATCTCACATCTTTCAAATTATAGGGATATTTTTCCAAATTCATTCCAATAGCCCTTGATTTTACATCCCCCATCCATGCCCAAGGAAAATCTTTATACCATACCCTTGAATAGGGATTACTTCTTCTTAAAACTTCCCATGCCTCAGGAGTTAAATCAAAAATTAAATCTAATTCATGCCTTGATTGTGCCATAATTTTCTTCTCATCAGGCCCATAATAGATAAATAAGACATATTTAGGAGAGGGCATTCCGTAGATTTGTCCCACACTAGTCCTATTCCAATCTTCCCTTCTCTCAAAGAGCCACCAATATCCTGAAGGATCATATTTACTTAGAATATAAGGACCTAAGGAAACAGGAGGATAAAACTCATATTTTAATGGATCTTTTATTCTCTCGAATTTATGTTTGGGCATGATATAACAGGTGGAAAATACAAGAGCAGTAAAGATATAATGAAAAGATGGGGAAGGATTATTAAATTCAAAAATAACAGTATAATCATCAGTTTTATATACCTTTGATACATATTGATTAAAATAATCACTATAAGTTAATCCTATATTTTTCATATGATAGTTTACAGTAAAGACCACATCATCAGCAGTAAAAGGCTTATTATCACTCCAATAAATTCCCTTTCTTAATTTAACTGTCATTCTTTTATAATTTTTATCATAATAAGGGGGAGATTCAGCTAAAGCATTGATAATTTTTCCTGTCTGAGGATCAAGATACCAGAGGGCATCAAATAACATCTGGTGAGCACCATTTCCAGGAAGAAATCCAGGCTTCCAAGAATTAAAGTCTCTTGGATTCATTATTCTTCCGTGAAGAGCATCCACAATTAAAACTTCATTCCGGGGCAAGTTTGTTAATACTTGCGACGAGGACATATTTAGTATAATAGATAAAATAAAAATAATAAAAAATAATTTTTTCATCGCTATTTATATTATAAAACTCCCCCTGAGAGGGGGGACCCAGGGGGAAGGGGAGATAAAGAGGTTTTATAAAATTCTATGATAAAATTTTTTCCCTTTCAATATCTAAAGACATAATAACATTTTTAATAGTTTCTACTGATAGCATTAAATCCTTCTTTTCTTCTTCTGTAAGTTCTATATTTAAAACTTTTTTAATTCCATTCCTTCCTACTATAGATAATAGACTCAGTGGAACATTTTTTATTCCCAAAATTTCAGAATGAACAGAAGATACAGGAAGGATTCTATTTTCATCTCTCAATATTGCGGAAACAATATCTACTAATGCAAGTCCTATAGCAAAGTGAGTTGCTCCTTTATATTCGATTATTTTATATGCGGATTCTCTTATCTCTTTTAATATTTCTTTCATAGCGTCTTTTCCAAAGCATTTTTTATCGCAAGCTGGGCAGAATTCTGAAATATGCATACCTCCTATATGAGTCAAGCTCCATACTGCAACAGAAGTATCACCATGTTCTCCAATAACATATGCTGTTAAGGACCTGGGATCTATATTACAATGTTGAGAAAGAAGATAGGCAAAACGAGAGCTATCAAGAATTGTTCCCGATCCTATAACTTTATTTCTTGGAAAATTAGATAACTTCCATGTAATATAGGTAAGAATATCCACGGGATTTGATACTACTAAAAATATACCATTAAATCCTGTATCAATAATCTTAGGAATTAAATCTCTAAATATTTCTAAATTTCTATCTATAAGTTGTAATCTTGTTTCTCCTGGATTTTGTTTTGCTCCTGCGGTAATTACCACTATATCAGAATCCTTTGCTTCTTTGAGTTCTCCTGCTATTATTTTTACAGGTTTTGTAAAGGGAACACCATGGGAAAGATCCATGGCTTCTCCTAAGGCTCTTTTTTTATCTATATCATAGAGGACTATCTCCTCAACTATTCCCCTTTGCATTAGACTATAAGCGAAGGATGTTCCTACCAATCCTGCCCCAATTATTAATATCTTACTCATAGAATCACCTACCTTTTTGGTATAAATTCCTATAACAAGATATCATACTGAGCAAATTGAGTCAAGAGATTTTATATCACCACTTATAATTAATTTCTAATCCCAGATTGGGCTGAATTACTACTCCCCCAATGGAGACTACCTGTGTTCCTTTGTTGGTAATAAAATTATATAAATTTGTAAAGAAGAAGTTTAAATCTAAATAAGAGGGGAAATTACCTCCAATTTTAAAAGTTAAATTATTACTTTCTAATACCAAGCCTATTCCGGGGATAAATATGGTATTGGAATTATTTTGATTTTGGTTATTATGTCCAATAACGTTAAGTGTTATGGGGAGATAAATTCCAAGAAAAGAGACAGGATAATAACCTAAGGAGATCCCAAGAGATATATTATATCCCCAAAAATTATTATTAGGATTTCCCCAAAGATCTACCCCAAAAGAGCTATTTAAAAAAATCTTTTCCCTTTTTAATATCTCTTTGATGGCAATTAGTTCTCCATGATAAATATCAAAGGCGGAGAAAATTCCTGTGGTTATTCCCATTATTCCCCGAATCTCCCAATTATTTTTTAATCCATAAGAAAAAGAGATATTTGTAGGAATATAATAGAAGGTGATTATTCCAATCTCCTTTTTGCCTTCCTCTAATACTCTTCCCATTCTATTTAATGGAGAGATGGATACTGCAGGGGGAGGAGCACAACCCAAGGTAAAAAATAGGGAAAGAATTAATAAGATTAATGAAAGTTTTTTCATTGTTAACACCTCCTACTTTAGATAATACCACTTTTTTATAAAATATATAGGAATAGGAAATTGAGCCCTTTGCTAATGCTCAATTAGTAATGAAAAACTTAGACTATTTGACAAAAATAATATTTGACAAAAATAAAATATGGATTAAAATCTTCTTTAAGAAAGATAAAAACTGTAAATACAAATTATGGGATTTAATGCTTGGTTTTTTAAAAAAATATTTTCTCAAAAAGAAATTGAAAGAAAGGCAATTGGATATTTAGAAGGTTGGATCAGTATAATTGGAAATATTATTCTTTTTATTTTTAAATTTTACTCTGGAATTTATTTAAACAGTATTTCTCTAATTGCTGATGCCTTTCATTCTCTGTCCGATGTTCTTACTTCTATAGTTGTAATATTGGGATTTAAATTTGGAGAAAAACCTGCGGACAAAAAACATCCCTTTGGACATGGAAGAATTGAACAGATTGCAACCCTTATTATAGCTTTTATGCTTCTAATTATTGCTTATGACCTTGGAAAAAGTTCCTTTGAAAGGATAATAAAACCTCAAAGGGTTTCTTTTAATATTTTTATCGTAGTTTTAATGTTTCTTTCCGCCTTATTTAAGGAATGGATGGCACGATTTTCAATTTTTTTAGGGAACAAAATTAATTCCTCAACCCTTATTGCTGATGCATGGCATCATAGAAGTGATGCTTTTGCATCAAGTTTAGTTACCATTGGGCTAATTGGTATAAATTTTGGGTTATATAGAATAGATGGTATTATGGGACTTCTTGTATCTTTGTTGCTTCTTTGGGTCGGAATAGATCTTATTAAAAATTCTTCAAGCTTTCTTATTGGTGAAGCACCAACTCAAGATTTAATTAACAAAATTAAAAATGTTATTTTCTCAATTCCAGGAGTATTAGACTATCATGATATATCAATTCATGATTATCAGAACAATAAGGTAATAACTTTACATATAGTTGTAGATAACAATATCTCAGCAAAGGACGCCCATGATATAGCTTTAAAAGTTCAAGATTCAATAAGGGAAAATATTCAAGGATCACAGGTCATTGTTCATATAGATCCGAAAGGAGAGAGGGAGGATTAATTCCTCCCTTTATTTATAAAGAGAAACAAATCTTCTGATTGATCTATCATATGTTTTTTCTATATCAGAAGGGAAATAACATGCGGGAAGTTCTCCATGGCTTCTATGATAGGCTAAACATTCACAGCATAGCCCTTTTCTTGAACAGGGCTCATAGGTACAATTACAATTTTTTAAATTTTTTTGAATTTTACACTCTGCCATTTTTATCCTCCTTGAGTAAAAGTTTTTAATAATATAGCATAGAAAAATAGAGGCAGTAAAATATGGGAAAGGATTTTGCTTTTCAGTGGCATATAACTGATTCCTG
>JAOADF010000053.1 GCA_026417425.1 Dictyoglomaceae bacterium | reverse complement strand
ATCTAAATTTTTTTCTATAAGAATAAGATCAAGGTCATATTTAGAAAGCTCCCACGCAATAAAAGCTCCTGTTATTCCTCCTCCAATAATTACTACTCTCATTCTTTATCCCCCTTTATAAATTAAAAAGCCACACGGTTGCGTGTGGCTTTCTTCTCCACATTCTCCTACCACACAAAAAATTTTTTATTTTTAATCTTTTAATCTAGGCTTCTTCCCAGTTTAAGGCTCTTGATACTGCCTTTTTCCACCCCTTATATAGTCTTTCTCTTTCCTCAAAGGACATTTGAGGAGTAAACCTTCTTTCCATTTGCCATAATTCTTCAATTTCCTTTTGATCCCTCCAATATCCCACCGCAAGACCAGCCAAATATGCAGTTCCTAATGCAGTGGTTTCGTTTACCATAGGTCTTTCCACGGGAACTCCCAAGATATCCGATTGAAATTGCATAAGGAAATTATTAACTACTGCCCCACCATCTACCCTTAAAGATTTTAATTTTATATTACTGTCCTTTTCCATGGCTTCTATAACATCCCTTGTTTGATAAGCTATGGATTCTAAAGTTGCCCTAACAATGTGTTCTCTTTTTATTCCTCTTGTAATTCCTATGATTAAGCCTCTTGCATACATATCCCAGTAAGGTGCTCCAAGTCCTACAAAGGCAGGCACCACATATACTCCTCCCGAATCTGGAACACTTAAAGCAAGGGATTCTGTTTCCTGAGCAGATTGAATAACTTTAAGTCCATCTCTAAGCCACTGAATAGCCGCTCCTGTAATAAAAATACTTCCTTCAAGGGCATATTCCACTTTGTTATTTATCCCCCAAGCTATTGTAGTTATAAGTCCTGATTTTGAAAAGAAAGCTTTATCTCCTGTATTCATTAGAATAAAACATCCTGTTCCATAGGTATTTTTCACCATGCCAGGATTAAAACATGCCTGACCAAAGAGAGCAGATTGTTGATCTCCTGCGTTGCCAGAGATGGGAATTTCTAATCCAAAGAGATTTTTATCGGTATATCCATATATAAAGCTTGAAGGTTTTACTTCTGGAAGCATTGCTCTCGGAATATTAAGAATATTTAGAATTTCATCATCCCAATCTAATTTATGGATATTAAACAACATAGTTCTTGAAGCATTGGAATAATCTGTAATATGGACTTTCCCTTTTGTAAGATTCCATATAAGCCATGAGTCTATTGTTCCAAATAAAACTTCTCCTTTTTCTGCTTTTTCCCTTATTCCTTCTATATTATCTAAAATCCATTTTAGTTTTGTTGCAGAAAAATAAGCATCTATCACAAGTCCTGTCTTTTCTCTAATAGTATCGAAAAGTCCTTGATTTTTAAGCTCATCACAAATTGGTGCTGTTCTTCTACATTGCCAAACTATAGCATTATATACGGGTTTTCCTGTGGATTTTTCCCATACTACAGTAGTTTCCCTTTGATTTGTAATACCGATAGCAGAAATATTCTTTAGTTCTATATTAGCTTTTTCAATAACTTCTTTTGCCACATCCAATTGAGAATTTAAAATTTCCATGGGATCATGTTCTACCCAACCTGGTTTTGGATATATCTGAGTAAATTCCTTTTGAGAGACGGAAACTATTTTACCATATCGATCAAACAAAATTGCCCTTGAGCTTGTAGTTCCTTGATCCAAGGCAAGAATGTATTTCATTCCAGCACCTCCCAATAATTAAAAAGCCCTACTTATCCCTTTCATAGGAATAAGTAAGGCCTTTCTCTTTACTTCTCCTGGCCTAATATATCCTTTGAATATATTATATTGAATTTACTTATATATGTAAAGCTAACCTTTTCAATCCTAAATTTGTAAGAGAAACTATAAGAAAAGTCTTAGAAAAAATAATGGAAATGCCTCTAAAAATGCTAAAGTCCTTGGCATATCAAGGAAAACAGATTCTTCGGAATTTAATCACTTTCTTCTAAATCAAAGTCTTCAGGAACTTGCGTTATCTTTTTAATTAACATAAAATCTTCTTCTATTTCAATTTTCTGTTCAAGTACTTTTTTATTGAATTCATTAGAATAGGCTATAATAAGGTTTTCACAAGACTTAAAAATATTATTAATTTCTTTTGCTATTTTCCTGTACTCTTTATTTGAAAGTCCTATCTCTTTTATCTCTTCTCTTCTAAGTTTAAACTTTCCTATGATAGCTCTATATCCAAAATTATCAAGCTCATTACAGAAAGTAGTCTTAAATAAGCTCCAATTATGTATATCAATATTCTTAAAAACAGAAATCACACTCCTAGGATCTTCAATAACTTTCTCGATTATCTCCATCAATCGAGAAGGCTGAATTTTAATAAACCCATTTGGAAGAGGAGTATCATCCTTATAATCATAGCCTGAAACTACAATTATTACATCAGAATTAAAAACAAAACTGTTATTAAGGAGAAACTTAACTAAGTTATCCATTCTTCTTTTCCCCCTTTTCAATAAAACAGTTTAGTTTACTTTAGGGCATCACCAATCTTATTCCCACAGAAAGGACAATAATAGGGAAAAACCACAATAAAAACCAAAGAAGTATACCAAAGGTAATACCAATAGTAGTTCCGGTCTCTTCCCATTCATTAGTAGGTTCAATATTTGAGACATTGTATAAACCATATAGCAACCCAAAGGCACAAAAAACCGTCCACAATATTATTAAGACTTTACAAACTTTATACATTTTGTTTTCCTCCCTAAAATATTAATTTTTTCCCACAATAGGGACAATAAAAAGGATTTCCATCATAATACTTACCACAGTGTGGACATAATTTAGGTAAATCATTACTACTTATTTCGTGAGGAAGTTTAGGTCTCTCAATAAGCCAGAGAGGTAGAAATATGATCCAGATTAAAAATGTTCCAAAAGCCCACCAAAAGGCAGAACTACCAACTTTTCCCCTTCTTTTAGCATCTTTATATACCTTATAAATTTAAATTTGGAAAATATGAATATGAACAGGTAAATGCCTATACATTAAAATAGATCCCATAAGTTTATCTCTTTTTATCCTATAATCCCAGCCAAGTCCCACGGATTTATATTTCTTAAAAGAAGCATTCTTAATCTTTTCAATATAGCTTTCTATATCTTCTTCATTCTTGGTCTCTGTTTTCTTTCTAATTAAAAGATCAAAAGCATAGCTTTTCAGTAATTTCCCATGAAAATTTTTATACACAGAGGGTAGAGAAATAATATCAAGACCTACAATTTTTCCATTAATCACAAAAGCACATCCATTTTGCCCCTCAATAGGAAAAGAATTTTTAGTTATCTCTTCTAAATTATTTTCTACATTTTTGAATATGTCTCTTAAAGCTCTTGTTTTTGAGTTTGATTTTAATATAGAATCATATCTCTCTACCTCATCCCAAATAAGACTTTGCTCAGCTTTAAATTCCTTAGAACGATTTAGATGATCATATAAAGATATGTTTTTCTTAGCTCTCATTTCAAAAGGAATAATTATTTCTGGATCTATATGATGAGGTGAAGTAAAATGCCATCTTCCCTCTTCAGTACAACTTACGGGAATATTTAGTACTGAATTTTTCTTTACCAATATAGATGTATTTATAACTCTATTTTGTTTTCCTCCTTTTAATTCCTCCCCATCCATCATAAACACATTTATATTTAGTCCGTTTACTACCTTTAATGTAGGAACTTCTCCCCAAGTATTTACCTCCTGAATTATAAATTTTCCAGAATTCAATGCTTCCTCAAGAGAAATAAAAGGATGAATATGAGAAATATTTAGAAATAGAGGAATAATTGAAAATCTATTAATTTCTTGAGACTCCTTCCATTTAATTTGGCGGAAAATATCAGTAATTTTCATTATCATACCCCCATATTATTAAAATTTTTTCTACTTTAAATAATAAAACATAAAAAGGTCAAAATTGGTCCCTTTAGAAATTTTCATTAAAATTCAAGAATTCATATTACTTATGAGGTTCTTTTTGATACCAATGGATCACCATCTCAATGCTTGAGTAGGAAATTCTTCCGCATCTAAAATCACATGTTTTGGTTTCTCTTTTTCAGTGATACTTTTTCCCAGGAATTTACTTATATATTCTATACCTTTGCCTGCAAATTATTAATTAAAATATTTTAGCTAAATTAACAAGGAGATTATAAGTGAACCATCCATCTTCTGTAATAAAATACTGAGGTTTTCATTAGAAGAATCCCTTTGAATTCCAACCTTTACTATCAAGCTCGTTTTGTTTAAATTTAAAATAGTTTATAAAAAATCTTAATCTAATTTCTTCTTGAACATTCAAATTACCATCTCCTAAGAAATGTTCTACAGCTTTTTCCCAGCCCTCAATCAACACTTTCCTAATCTCGTAGGAATTAATATAGCTACTTTGTGCCATTTCATAAAGAGTTTCTTTAAGTTTTTCCATGGAACCTTCCGAGCATTTTTCTAAAAT
>JAOADF010000052.1 GCA_026417425.1 Dictyoglomaceae bacterium | reverse complement strand
AGCAAGTTCTGGATCCTTTGAGGAAGAAGCGATAGCCCATGCCCCATCATCTGCCATATCAGCACTCTTTTTCTTGCTATCAGGTCCCTTAGGGAATGGTACAATTCCTAATTTTTTGCCCAATGCCTGCCTCATAGAAGTCAGTTCCCAAGGTCCCCAATAATCCATACAGGTAATTCCCTTTTGAAATCTTCCTTGAGGATCATTCCACCAATCTGCAGGTCTCATTTTATATTTTGCATCCATATCATAAATAGCTTGAAAGGCTCTATATGCTTTAGGACTATCCATGGCAAAGACTGGTTTGCCACCTATATATCTTACAACCTCTACATCATTGGTATAAAGGAAAGGTTGAACCACTGCCCAAGTAGCATAAGCCCATTGATCTATTTTCCCATCACCATTAGTATCTTGAGTTAACTTTGAACCAAGAGAGAAAAAGGCATCCCAAGTCCATTTCCCCTGTTTATAAAGTTCTAAAGGATCAGGAAGACCATTCATCTCAAATTTTTCTTTGTTATAGTAAAGAATATATGGGAAAACATTGTCATTATAAATATTTGTTACTGCATAAACTTGTCCTCTCCAGGTGAAAAATTTAACAGTACTATCCCTAAATCCCACTGCATCCCATAAATTCTTATCTTTAAAATCAATATACTTATTTAAAGGTAAAAGCATTTTTTTCATCATCCATGTGGGCTTTTCTCCTGCACCAATATAAACCACATCTGCCCCACTACCTGAAAGAATTGCTGCACTAAGTTTAGGTCTATAATTCTCCCAAGTGGTATAAACTATTTGAACCTTTGCCCCCGTAATTCTTTCAAATTCTTCTCTAACTTGCTTTCCTGATCTTATTCCAGGAATACTGCTTTGTTCCTCCTCTGGCCAAAACTGCCACATGTAGATAGTCTTTCCTCTATATTTTTGAGTATCAATGTTAAGAGTATAATTTCCGATCTTTACAGTATATATTCTTTGGCCAAAACCTGGAAGAATAGCAGTCAAAATAAAAAGAATTAGTAAGGAAAGAATAAATAAAGAGGATTTTTTCATTATAATCCCTCCTTTAAAATTTCTTTAATGTTAATTTTAATTATCTGGGAAAATTCTTTCTATTACAAAATTGACAAAAATTAAAATTATCTTGTTATATATAAAAAATTATCTTAAAAATCAAAATAAAAATATAATGAAGATAATTTGATAGTTTTAAAGAGTATCTATTTATAGATTTATAAAACAAAATTTAATTATTAATATTCTCCTCAAAGCTAAGACCTTTTCTATATTTTAAAGGAGTGATCTTCATATATGTTTTAAAAACTTTTATAAAATAACTAATATTATTAAAGCCACATTCAAAGGCAATATCAGAGATACTCATATCTGTATTTCTCAAAAATTCTGTAGCTTTTTCTACTCGAACTTTATTTATATACTCTATGGGACTCATATGCAAAAGATCTTTAAATATTCTGCAAAGATAAAATTTACTAATATTAGCCTTTTCACTAAGTTCTTCTAAAGTGATTGGCTTTTGATAATTTATATCGATATAAATCAAAACATCCTTTATTTTTTCAAGTTTTGAAATTAACTCTCCACTAAAGGAACTTTTAGTTATATATCTATTGAAAATCTCCCAGAAAATTTCATAGAGTAGAGCTTTAATGAGAAGTTCATATCCATAGGGTTTTACTTTAAATATTTCTATTATCTTATAAACATTCCTTTGTAGAATCTCATCATTAATAAAACTAGGAACTAAAAATTTTCCATCTCGCAAGGGAACAAAAAACTTATGCTTACAGGAATCTGGCTCTTCAGAGCAAAGAAGTCTTAAATCAAATACTATGGCATAAGCCATGGTTTTTTCTAATTCCTCTCCAGAATGTATGGAACCGCAATTTACAAAGAGAAATTGATTATCTGCTAATATAAATTCCTTTCCGTCAATGTAGAATTTTGCTCTTCCCTTTTCCAAATATAAAATCTCAAACTCATTGTGCCAATGAGGATTAAAGACTCCATTATTATATATAAATATGTTTTCATGAACAAAAAAAGGAAAATCAGGCTCTCCATGGGGAAGTAGCTCCCTTAATTGTTTTTTATCTTTATTCAATTTCTTCACCACCCTATGATCTTTCTTATAAAATATAAAATATTTTATTTATAATTTTATATCATACTTAGGAGATGAAATTATTACAGTTAATATTTTACACAGTTATTCTAATAGAGCCCATCTTGGAAGAAATATAACGGAACAGATCATGAAATACCCATTTTAGAACTTCCTGAAAAATTCTCAGAATGGAGTAATGAATTAGTAGTTGAAATTATTCATTCGAATCTTGATAATTATGTAAATGAAATTCTAAAAGAAAAATCCTAAACTGAATAGAATTGTAAGAAAACTATCAACTACCATACTTAAATATTTAGAGCCTCTTTCCGCTATAAGTAAAATTCTACCGTAGAAATGGACTTGGGAAAGTCAACGAGACTTCTTGCAGATATAGTTTTAAAACTTGAAAGAGAAGATAAAACAGGTAAAAGTTTTTCTTTCTCCTCTTTCCTTTATTTCTTTTGTACTCAAAGAAAAAAGAGAAAAATAAGTACTATTTCTTTCGCCTTAATTCCCATGGAACCTTCGATCTTTATGACAAGATTAACAAAATAGAACTTAAGAACAAGGGATTTCTTAAGGTAATAAACTTAAAAGGAGAAATTACTCTTCCAGAAGGGGCGGATGGAAATAAAAGAAGTGTTAATAAAATTTCCATGCCCTTTTGTATAACTTACACATTATATAGAGACTTTCCAAGAGTAGATGTCTCCATAGAGATGAAAAATAAATCAAAGGATCATAGATTAAGATTTGGAATAGACTTGGAAGAAGAAATAGATAAAGTGATAAATGATGGATATTTTGGAATAGTAGAACATCCAACAAAATTAGAAAAGGATAAGGATTATATAGA
>JAOADF010000020.1 GCA_026417425.1 Dictyoglomaceae bacterium | reverse complement strand
TTTCTATTTGCTCAAAATGCCCATAAAGGCCAAAAAAGAAAATCTGGAGAACCTTATATTATTCATCCTATAGAAGTTGCAAAAATCCTTATAGATCTTGGTATGGATGAAAATTCTGTGATATCAGGTCTTCTTCATGATGTATTAGAAGATACAGACATAAAACCTGAAACAATTGAGAAAGAATTTAATAAAGATGTCCTCTCCTTAGTACAAGCTATTACAAAACTGGAAAAATTAAGTTTTTATCCTACAGAGGCATATAGAGCTCAAAATTTGAGAAAAATGCTTATTACTATGGCAAAAGATTTAAGAGTTGTAATTATAAAACTTGCAGACAGATTACATAACATGCAAACCTTACAATATCAGGAGCAAGAAAACCAAAAAAGGATAGCAAAGGAAACTTTAGAAATTTATGCCCCATTAGCTCATCGTTTAGGAGTTTGGGAGATAAAATGGAGATTAGAAGATTTAGCTTTTAGATTTTTGGATCCAGATAACTATTATAAGATTGCTAATAAAGTAGCGGAAACAAGAAAAAAAAGAGAAAATCTTATACAGAAAGCAATTCAAGTAATCAAGGAAGAATTAGAAAAAGCACAAATTAAAGCAGAAATAACAGGAAGACCAAAACATTTATACAGTATTTATCAAAAAATGATTAAAAAAGGAATAGAAATTGAGGAGATGTATGATCTTTTAGGAGTTAGAATTATTGTTAATACAGAATTGGAATGTTATACAGTCTTAGGTATAATCCATAATCTATGGAAACCTATACATTGGAGAATTAAGGATTATATTTCTAATAAAAAAAGCAATAATTATCAATCTTTACATACTACAGTTATAGGAATAGATGGAAAACCTTTAGAAATTCAAATTAGAACATGGGATATGCATAGAGTTGCAGAATATGGTATTGCTGCCCATTGGAGATATAAAGAAGAAATTAAAAAATTGGATGATTTCGAAGAAAAATTATCTTGGTTAAGACTCTTACTAGAATGGCATGATACTTTAAGTGATGATCAAGAATTTTTAGAATCTGTTAAAAGCGATCTTTTTGAAAGGGAAATTTATGTATTTACTCCAAAAGGAGATATCATTTCATTACCTCAGGGATCTACCCCCATCGATTTTGCTTACACTATCCATACAGAAATAGGACACCGATGTAGAGGAGCAAAGGTAAATGGAAAAATAGTTCCCCTAAATTATATTTTACAAACAGGAGATATTGTAGAGATTATAACAAGTAAAGAGGAAGGTAAACCTAGTAGAGATTGGTTAAACATAGCTAAAACATCTCAAGCTAAAAATAAAATTAAACAATATTTTAAGAGATTAGCAAGAGAAGAAAAAATTAATGAAGGGAAGAGGTTAATAGAGGAAGAATTATTAAAAAACGAGGATTGGATAAAAAAATCTTTAAATAAAAAAGAAATCTCATTAAATGATTTATTAGAAAATCAAACTTTTAAGAATATATTAGAAGATTTAGGTTTTAAAGAAAAAGATATGGAATCATTTTTAGCAAGTGTAGGAGCAGGAGAAATAACCCCTCAACAAGTCTTTGAAAGATTAAAAAGGGAGTATAAAGAACAAGTTATCATTCTTTCTTCTAAACCTTTTGTTTCCAAACCAGTAGAAAACATCATAATAAATGGTGTAAATAACATAATGATAAGAACTGCAGAATGCTGTAATCCAATCCCTGGAGATAAAATTTTAGGATACATCACTCGAGGGAAAGGTGTTGCATTACATAGATTAGACTGTCCTAATCTTCTTAATCTCAAAGAAAAGTTTCCTGAAAGAATAGTTGAGGTACAATGGCAAAATTTTCACAAAGGAGTTTATAAAGCAGGAATTGAGATAAATGCCATAGATAGAATAGGTTTATTAAGAGATATCATTGAAAGAATAAGTCAGGCTCACATGAATATTATAGATTTACAAACAAAGGTTTCCAGGGATGGGATTGCCCATATTAAAATTGTATTGGAAATTGACAATCCAAATGTTTTTTATTATCTTATTGAAGAAATAAATAGATTAAGTGACATTATTTCGGTAAGAAGATTAGTAAAATTATAATGAAGTGCGTAGTTCAGAGAGTAAAATATGCAAAGGTAAAAGTTAATAGTAATATTATAGGAAGCATTGGTGAAGGAATGCTAATTTTCTTAGGAATAGATAAAAATGATGAAGAACAAGACATATATTTAATGGCTGAAAAAATTAGGAATCTAAGAATTTTTAATGATGAGAATCATCAAATGAATTTATCTTTAAAAGACATAAATGGAGAAATTTTAGTTGTATCTCAATTTACCCTTTTGGGAGATTATAGGAGGGGGAGAAGACCAAGCTTCTCAGACTCTGCAGATCCTGAAAAGGCAAGAGATTTCTATAATAAGTTTATAAATTATCTAGTAGAAAAAGGAGAAAGGGTTGCTACAGGTATATTTCAAGCATATATGGAAGTAGAATTGGTAAATGATGGTCCTGTTACTTTTATTATTGATTCTGAGGAATTAAAAAGACCAAGGAGAGGAAAATGATTGGGCTACCAAGAGGAGTTCAAGATGTAATGCCAACAGAATCGAAATTATGGCAATTTATAGAAAAAAGTGCTAGAGAAATATTTGAAAGATATAATTATCAAGAAATAAGAACTCCAATCTTTGAATTCACAGAACTTTTTACAAAGGGCACAGGCGAAACTACGGATATTGTTATAAAAGAAATGTATACCTTTTTAGATAAAAAAGGACGATCTTTAACTTTAAGACCAGAAGGAACTCCAGGAGTGGTTAGAGCCTATTTAATGAATAAAATATATACCCTTAATATACCCTGGAAGGTATATTACTTAGGTCCTATGTTTCGATATGAAAGACCTCAAGCAGGAAGGTATAGACAGTTTTATCAACTGGGAGTCGAAGTCTTAGGTATAAAAGGTCCGATTGCAGATTTTGAGGTTATAAAAATAGCAGTGGAATTTTTAAGAAATTTACATCTTTCTAAAATAGAGGTGGAAATAAATTCCTTAGGATGTCAAAAATGTAGACCTGTTTATAAAGAAGTATTAATTGACTATTTCTCATTTTTTAAAAATGAGCTTTCAGAGATTGATAAAGAACGTCTTGAAAGAAATCCTCTAAGATTATTAGATTCTAAAGATGAAAAGATGATAGATATAAAAGAAAAAGCACCTTGTTCTTTGGATTATATCTGTAAAGAATGTCAAGATCATTTTGAAAAACTTAAAAATTATCTTAGTATTGCAAATATTCCTTATAAAATAAACCCTAAATTAGTTAGAGGGTTAGACTATTATACAAGAACTGTTTTCGAAATAACAACTGATGTTTTAGGTTCTCAAAATGCAGTAGGAGGTGGAGGAAGATATGATAATTTAGTTGAAACATACGGTGGACCTCCAACACCAGGCTTGGGTTTTGCTTTTGGAATTGAAAGATTGATCCTATTATTGTCTAAATTAAATTTAAATTTAAATATAGAGAGTAATAAACTTATATATTTTGCTATTACAGATGAAAGTCTTGTGAATTTCACTATAGATATAATAAAAAAAATAAATAGTCAAAACTATAGAATAGAATTAGGAGATCCTTCTCTCTCTTTGAGGAATCATTTAAAGATTGCAGATAAGTTAAGAGCTGAATTGGTAATAATTATTGATTCTTTAATTAAAGAGAGAAAAATTAAAGTTAAAAGACTTAAGACAGGGGAAGAAAGGATTTTATCTTTTGATAATATAATATCTGACTTAGAACTTATGATATAATTACAAAGATTTTTTAGGAAAGGTGAAATATCTTGTGGAAAAGAACTAATTATTGTGAAGAGATTGATTCTTCTTTTATAGGTAAAAATATACGCTTAGCAGGATGGGTTCATAAGATAAGACACCATGGAAGTCTTATCTTTGTAGATCTAAGAGATAGAAGTGGAATTGTACAGCTGGTCTTTAATCCTTCTATCTCTCAAGAGGCTTATAATAAGGCAGATTCTCTTGGAATAGAGTGGGTTATTATAGTAGAAGGAACAGTTAGAGAAAGACCGGAAGGAATGAAAAATCCTAAAATTAAAACGGGTGATATCGAAGTTGAAGTTTCAAATATAAGAATTGAAAATCCCTCAAAATCTTTACCTTTCAATTTATGGAATAATAAAGAGGTAGATGAAAATATAAGACTTAAGTATAGATATTTAGATCTAAGAAGAGAAAAGATGCAAAGAAATCTTCTATTAAGACATAAATTGATTTTAGCCATAAGAAATTTCTTAGATAAAAAGGGATTTATTGAGATTGAAACTCCCAATCTTATTGTTAGTACCCCAGAAGGGGCAAGAGATTTTATAATACCAAGTAGGCTTCAAAAGGGAAAATTTTACGCTCTTCCTCAATCACCTCAATTATTTAAACAGTTATTAATGGTTTCAGGTTTTGATAAGTATTTCCAAATAGCTCGTTGTTTTAGAGATGAGGATTTAAGAGCGGATAGACAACCAGAATTTACTCAATTAGATTTAGAAATGTCTTTTATTGATCAGGAAGATATCTTCATGCTCATTGAAGAGCTCTTCTCTCATGTATTAAAAGAAGTATTTTCTTTAGAAGTTAAAGTACCTTTTCCAAGATTAAGTTTCGATGAAGCTCAGGAAAGTTACGGAACAGACAAGCCTGATCTAAGATATGACATTAAGATAATGGATTTTACTAAAATTTTCTCTTCTCTTCCTCTCAATTTTATACAAAAAGCAATTTCTGAAGGAGGAAATATTAAAGGAATCATCCTTAAAAACATCCAACCTTCAAGAAAAGAATGGGAAATTATAGAAGAAAAAACAAAATATTATGGAGCTCCTGGTATTATTTGGTTCAGCAAAACTTCAGGAGAGCTAAAATCATCAATCAAAAAATATTTTAACGAAAATTTTGAAAACAAGTTTAATAATTCAGTGCCTCTTAGGGATGGAGATTCATTACTCTTATTAGCTGGAAATAAAAATGAAATTCTAAAAATCTTAGGAAAAATAAGGTTAGAAATTTGTGAATTATTTAAAATTAAACCACAAGAAGGCTTACATTTTTTATGGGTAACAGATTTCCCGTTATTTGAAATTGATAAAGATACTGGAAGAATAGTTGCAGAACATCATCCTTTTACTTCTCCAAAGGAGGAAGATTTAGAGTTAATAGAGATTAATCCCTTAAAAGTTAGAGCTCAATGTTATGATTTAGTTCTTAACGGTGTAGAATTAGGAAGTGGGAGTATAAGGATACATAAAAGGGAAATACAAGAGAAAATTTTTAAAATCTTAAATCTTTCTCAAGAGGAAATTGAGAAAAGGTTTGGATTTCTCTTAGAAGCTTTTGAGTATGGTGCACCCCCTCATGGAGGAATTGCTTTAGGATTAGATAGAATTGTGGCAATTTTAACAAACTCTAATTCTTTAAGAGAAGTCATCGCTTTTCCTAAAACTCAAAGTGGTACTTGTCTATTAACAGGTGCTCCATCGGAAGTCGATCCTCAACAATTAAAAGATGTTCATATTTGTATTTCATCTAAAGAGGAGGAATTATTGTGATAGAAAGAGAAGCCATAGAACTTCATAAAAAGTTCAAGGGGAAACTAGAAATCAGATGTAAAATCCCCCTACAAAATAAATGGGATTTATCCTTAGCATATACTCCTGGAGTAGCTGAAGTTTCCTCAAGGATATTTAATAATCCTGAAGAGGTTTATGATTTGACAATTAAAGCAAATTCTGTTGCAGTAATAAGTGATGGATCTGCAGTATTGGGCTTAGGAAATATAGGACCTTTAGGTGCCCTTCCTGTCATGGAAGGAAAGGCAATATTATTTAAGAAATTTGCAGGTATCGACGCCTTTCCCATATGTTTAAATACTCAGAATCCAGACAAAATTATCGAAACCATATACTTTTTATCCCCAACTTTTGGGGGAATAAATCTTGAAGATATTTCTTCTCCCCGATGTTTTTATATAGAGAGAAAGCTTAAAGAGATTTTAGACATTCCTATATTTCATGATGACCAACATGGAACTGCTGTGGTCACTTTAGCTGCACTATTAAACGCCTTGAAGGTTAGGAATAGTAAAATTGATGAGATAGAAATAGTAATTCTTGGGGCTGGTGCTGCAGGGTTAGCAATTGCAGAAATCTTAATAACTGTAGGAGTTAAGGAAATAAAAATAGTTGATAAACATGGAATCATATATCCTGGAAGAAAAGAGGGAATGAATGAAGAGAAGGAAAGATTAGCCCAAATAACTAATCCAGAAGGGAAAAAGGGCAATTTAGAAGATGCTATAAAGGGAAAGGATGTATTTATTGGCGTTTCTCAAGGGAAGTTATTAACAAAAGAACTTGTTAAAAAAATGAACAAAAATCCAATAATTTTTGCCATGGCAAATCCCATTCCAGAAATTATGCCTGATGAAGCAAAAGAAGTAGGTGCGAGAATTATAGGTACAGGAAGATCTGACTTTCCTAATCAAATAAATAATCTTCTTGCTTTTCCGGGAATTTTCAGAGGCGCATTAGTGGTTAGAGCAAAGGAAATTAATTTAGATATGAAAATATCTGCATCTTATGCCATTGCAGAATTAGTAGAAAATCCTGAGGAAAATTATTTGGTTCCCTCTCCTTTAGACAAGAGAGTTGTTCCAGAGGTGGCTTTGAAAGTTGCAGAAAGTGCTATTAACACTAAAACAGCAAGAATAATAAAATCAAAAGAAGAACTTCAAAAAGATATATCTGAAGCAATTGGAGGTTTAAATGAAGGACTATAATACATTAGTAATTATAGGAGCTCAATGGGGAGATGAAGGAAAAGGAAAAATTATTGACTGGGTAGCTCAAAAAGCAGAAGCAGTTGTAAGATTTAATGGGGGAAATAACGCAGGACATACAGTGGTTGTAAATGGAAAAACATTCAAATTTAGACTCCTTCCTTCAGGAATTATTTCTGAAAAAGCAATAAATATCATAGCAAATGGGGTAGTGGTTAATCTTTTATCATTGTTAGAAGAGATTAGAGAGGTTGAGTGTTTAGGGGTTAAAATAAAAAAACTTTATATAAGTAGTCAAGCTTCTTTAATTCTTCCGTATCATATTCTCCTAGATAAATTTATAGAAGAAAAAAGGGGCAAAAAGAAATTAGGAACAACGGGAAGAGGTATAGGTCCTGCATATAGTGATAAGATAGCAAGAGAGGCCATATTTGTAGGAGATTTACTTGATAAAGAATCCTTCAAAGAAAAATTAGAGAATATATACTTTTTAAAAGAAAATATTTTAACAAATTCTTTCTCCCTTCCCCCTTTAGAAGAAACATATAATTCTCAGTATAAAGTTTTAGAAGAAATATTAAAAAGAGATGTAGAAATTGTAAACACTCCTTTGTTAATAAATAAATTGATATTAGATGGTGCCAAAGTACTTTTTGAAGGTGCTAATGGGACATTATTAGATATAAATTTTGGTACATATCCTTATGTGACTTCTTCTCATACCATATCAGGGGGAGTTTGTGTTGGAGCAGGAATAAGTCCAGACAAGATTAATAAGATAATAAGCGTTGTTAAAGCTTATACTTCAAGGGTGGGAGAAGGTCCTTTTCCTAGTGAAATTCATGGAGAATTAGCGGATTATATTCGAGAAAAGGGACAAGAATATGGTACAGTAACAAGACGTCCAAGAAGAGTTGGGTGGTTAGATCTTGTTGCATTAAGATACTCCTATATGATAAATGGCTTTTCCATGATTGCTCTCACTAAGCTTGATGTTCTCTCAGGTTTAGAAGAGATAAAAGTAGTTAAAGGATATAGGTTTAAAGGTAAAATCATAGAGGAATTTCCTGTAATATCCTCCCAGATCTCTCAATGCGAACCTATATTCGAGTCCCTATCTGGATGGAAGGAAAATCTTAGTGGTGTTAAGGAGGTTTCAGAACTTCCTCTAAATGCCCAAAAGTATATAGAATTTATTGAAAAGGAATTAAATGTTAAAATATCAATGATAGGAACAGGAAATAAACGAGAAGAATTAATAGTGATTAAAGATCCCTGGGAATGAAATGATAATATTTTCAAATTCAAGTCTAGAGACAATGGAGTTAGGAAGGAAAATAGGAGAAAAAGCAATACCTGGAGATTTCTATACCCTTATTGGAGATTTGGGGACAGGAAAAACAACCTTTCTTAAAGGATTTGCCAAAGGTTTAGGAATCAATTCAATTATTACAAGTCCTTCCTTCTTAATTATTAAAGAATATAGAGGGAAATACCCCTTCATCCATATAGATGCCTATCGTCTCAGATCTTATATTGAGCTTTTAAATTTAGGTTGGGAAGAATATTTAAACGGTGAAAATATTATTGCAGTAGAATGGGGAGAGCGTATCAAGGAGTTATGGCCTGATGAGTACCTTAAAATTTCCTTTTTCCATAAATCTTTAAACTCAAGAGAACTTCATCTTGAACCAAAGGGAGAAAGGTTTAACACTCTTATTAAAAGCCTGTGATATATGAAAGTTTTAGCCATAGATACTGCTACAAGACAAAGTAGTATAACCTTATGGGAAAATAATAAAGAAATATGGGAATTTTCCTTCTCTACAAATTCTAAAAGTTATGGGGAAACTATATTAATAAACCTAGATTTATTATTAAAAAAGAGCAATTGGAGATTAGAGGATATAGAGTTATATGTAATTTCTAAAGGTCCGGGTTCCTTTACAGGATTAAGAATTGGAATGATGGTAATAAAGACCTTAGCACAAGTTTTTAACAAGCCTGTTTCAGCTCCAAGTTATTTAGATGTTTTGGCTTATCAAAATAAATTTCCTGGCATAATTTTTAGTATTCTTCCAGCAAGAAAAAATGAAATCCATTTAGCATCTTATAAAAACTGGAAGGATTTTCAAAAAATTGAGAAGGAAAAAGTAATTTTAATTGAAGAATTTTTAAAAAAATTATATTCTATTCAAGAGAATATACTTATAGTAGGTGAAATACCTGAGAAGTTAAAACTTAATCTTCCATCTAATGCGGATTATAATTCTGTGTGTTCCTCCTTTTTAAGAGGAGCTTCTTTAGCAGAATTAGGTTTTTTAATGTTTAATAAAGGAGAATATTGGGATCCTTTAAAATTAAAACCATATTATGGACAAAAGTCCAGTGCTGAAATAAATTGGGAGAAGATTCATGGAAGAAAAGAATGATATTAAGATAAGAAGTATGACAGAAAAAGATATTGATGAGGTTTATGAAATTAATAGGTTATCTTTTTCATCTCCATGGAGTAGAGAAAGTTTTGAAAAGGAGATTTTAAGCAATAAAATAGCTTATTATTTTATAGCAGAAAAAGAAAATAGAATAGTTGGATATATTGGATTTTGGCAAATTTTCCGGGAGGCACAAATAACAACTATTGCAGTTCATCCAGATTTTAGGGGAAAAGGAATAGGAGAGGCCCTATTAGATTATGTAATAGAATTATGTAGAAAAAACTCTATAGAAGAAATAGTTTTAGAGGTAAGAATTTCAAATACCATTGCCCAAAATCTTTATTTTAAAAAAGGATTTAAAAAAGTAGGTATTAGAAAATGGTATTATAGAGATGGAGAAGATGCTTTGGTGATGATAAAGAAATTATATTAAGAGGTTAATATAATGTACATCTTAGGAATAGAAACTTCCTGTGATGAAACCAGTGTTGCCATTGTTAAAGATGGCAAACAAATCATAGAAAATTTAGTTTTCTCACAGATAGAAGCCCATAGAATTTTTGGAGGAGTGGTACCTGAAGTAGCCTCAAGACTACATATGGAGGTATTAAATAACCTTTTCAAGATGATAATGGAAAAAACAAACTTATCCTTTAAAGATATAGATTTGATTGCTGTAACCAATGGACCAGGACTTGTGGGATCATTGTGGGTAGGAATAACCTTTGCTAAAACTTTAGCTTATGCTTTAAAAAAGCCTTTAATAGGAATTAATCACTTAGTAGGACATATTTTTGCAAATTTTCTAAGAGATGAACCACCTAATTTCCCCTTTATTTCCCTTATAATTTCTGGAGGACATACAGAATGGGTTTTAGTTGAAGATTTTGATAATTATAAATTATTAGGACAGACTTTAGATGATGCTGCAGGAGAAGCCTTTGATAAGGTTGCAAGATTACTAGGATTAGATTATCCTGGAGGACCTGCAATAGAAAGAGCAGCTGAAAAAGGTAAATTAGTATTTAATTTCCCTAAAATAAAATGTGAGAGAGAATTGGATATAAGTTTTAGTGGTCTAAAGACTTCAATGTTATATCTAATAAGAGATTTACAAAAAGAAGGAAAGGAAATTCCTATAAATGACTTAGCTTTTTCTTTTCAATATAGAGTAATAGAAGAACTTTTAGAAAGATCTTTGATAGCTTTAAATAAATTTGGAATTTCCACATTAGTTTTAGCTGGAGGCGTAGTTGCTAATAGATATCTTCAGAGAAGATTTTCCGAGGTAGCTAAAATGGAAAATATTAATTTATTTATTCCACCGCCTATTCTATGTACTGATAATGCTGCAATGATTGCAAGTGCTGGATATTATTTGTACAATAGAGGAAAATTTGATGATTTAGATCTTTCTGCTTATCCATCTTTATCTTTAGGTATTTAATAAATGAGACAATTAAATAAAAGTCTAAAAAATGGTTTAAAATATTCAATTATATTAAGTGTTTTAGTGATTATTGGAATTTTAGTATTTACAATAGAAGAAAAGACCATAAATGCCCTTTTAAATCTTAATTTATTAACAATTATTTATGCAATACTATTAAATATTCTAAGTTGGATTTTTTCTGCATTAAGATATATGAGTTTAATAAATAGTGTAGAAAAAAAATTAACCTTTATGGAAGCCTTACAAATTCATCTATCCTATTACTTTGCTTCGGGAATTACACCGACATCTGCAGGAGGAGAACCATTAGAAATATACCTTTTATCTAAAAAGAATATAAAAATAGGACAAATTACTGCACTTAGTTTGTTAAGATATACTCTTAATATTTTAACTTTTGCTATAGTAACACCAATAATATTATATTTTTATTCTTTCTTGTTTCCTAATAAGATTGTAAAAGAGTTAATAAGATATAGTTCCTTTCTATTAGCTATTATTGTAGGAATATTCCTGATTAGTTTATATAAGCCAAAACCCATGAAAAAACTAATTGTAAGATTGTTATTAAAAATAAGTTATTTTCCTTTCCTAAAAACTATTCCTCCTTGTAAAATTATAAGAACAGTATACAAGACAGTAGATGATTTTCATAAAACTTTATGGACCTTTATAAAAGATAAAAAAATTGTTCTTTTTAAATTTTCTATTTTAAATATTTTATCTTGGTTTACTTATTTCCTTATTGCTCCCTTCATTCTCAAAGGTTTTGGATTGAAAATTTATTTATCGAGTTTAATATTAATTCAAATCCCTATTTTTTTCCTACTTTTCTATGTTCCTACCCCTGGAGGAAGTGGTGTCTCAGAACTCCTCTTCTCTTTAGCTTTTGCTCCTTATGTACCAAGACATATTTTGGGAATTTTTATTATAGTTTGGAGGCTTCTTACTCACTATTTTACATTAATTACTGGTGGATTTGTGCTTGTATATGTATTAGGAATAAAAAATTGGGGTGATCAACAGTAATTGATATTTTAATGATCAAAGAGTATAATATTATTAAAATAAATTTTGGTTTTTTAGGAGAATAATTATGTACAAATTAACCAAATTAAAAATGCATACAGTAAATTGGATTTTTGAGAAGGTATTTAAATATGTTGCTAATAATTACAAAAAAAGAATTCCCCAATTAATAAATATTGTAAAAAGCTTTAGTCCCAATGAAGGAACGGATAATATTATAAGAGTAGTAGAAGAGAATCTAGATAAAAATCCTGCAGTTCAAAGATTAATTCACCGAGTTTTCACAGACTATAATCCTGAATATGCAAGTAAGATTTTTGGGTTGGTCATATTAAATGTAGGATTCTTCTGGATTTATTTTAATGAATTCAATAGAAAGAAATTTGATATTGCAACTCCATATACCATATTAATAAGTCCTACCATGAGATGTAATTTAAATTGCATGGGATGCTACGCAGGAAATTACACAAGAGATGATGACCTTCCTTATGAAACAGTGGAAAGAATAATTAAAGAGGGAGAAAATATAGGTTGCTATCTTTACACCATCCTTGGTGGAGAACCTTTCATCTATCCTAAACTCTTA
>JAOADF010000077.1 GCA_026417425.1 Dictyoglomaceae bacterium | reverse complement strand
TTTTGATATAAGTAAAGAATAAATAAATAAAGAATTAGCCTAATCTAAAGGAAATGAGGAAGAGAAAAGATGGGAAAAATAAATATTATAGGAGGTTTATGCTAGATTATTAACTGATTCCAATCTTCTATGAGAGAGTAGACATTTAAAAACCTCCCTTTAAAAACTTTCTTTATAGAATATATCAAAAATTCTTGTTAAAGTTTAGAAGAAAAGATGGAAAAAAATACTTATCCTTGACACTTAAATCTTTAATTGTTATCCTTCTATAAGAAATATTCTACCTTATAACGGGAGGCAGTATGGGAACAAGGGAAGATATTCTTAAAAGTTTTCCTCAAAGTCAAGAATATATTTTAGAAATTCTTCATGCCCTTCAGGACAATAACCCCTATAATTACTTAACTCCAGAAGATATTTCCGCTTGTGCTCGATATTTAAATCTTCCATATAGTTATGTAGAAGGAGTGGCAACTTTTTACAGCATGTTTAGTTTAAAACCCCGAGGAAAATTTATAATAAGAATCTGTGATTCTCCTCCTTGTCATCTTATGGGTTCTGAATCTCTTTTGGATTATCTTAAAGAAAAATTGGGAATAGAAGTAGGAGAAACTACAAAGGACAAAGCCTTCTCCTTAGAACTTACCAGCTGTTTAGGGGTTTGTGCTGTAGCTCCAGCCATCATGATTAATGATGAAGTATATGGAAATTTAACCCCAGAAAAGATTGATAAAATCTTAGAAGAAAAGAGGGGTGAATTATGACAATACCAAGGAGTCATGTATTAATATCTGTGGATGCTAATACTATTATTGCGGGGGTTAAAGAGGTTGAGTCCGCACTTATAGAAGAATTGAAAAGAAGAAATTTGGAAAAAGAAATTTGTGTTGTGGAAACGGGAACCCTTGGCATAATTGGAAAGGGAGTGATAATGGTTGTATATCCTGAAGGGGTATTTTATGGAAATGTAAAGGTTGAGGATATACCAGAGTTGGTAGAGGAGCATTTTATTAAAGGAAGACCATTGAAAAGATTGATTATAACCGCTACACCTCCCCCATTTGTATCTCGAGAAGAGGTAGGACTAACTAAAAAGCAGACAAGAATAGTATTGAAAAACAGCGGAGTTATAAATCCTGAAAGTATAGAGGAATATATTGCAGTGGGAGGATTTTCTGCTTTAGCAAAGGCATTAACAGAAATGACTCCTGAAGATGTAATCTTAGAAGTAAAAAATTCTGGTCTTAGAGGAAGGGGAGGGGCAGGATTCCCTACAGGTCTAAAATGGGAATTTACAAGGAGAGCTCAGGGGGATGAAAAATACATTTTATGTAATGCGGATGAGGGAGAGCCAGGAACCTTTAAAGATAGGCTTATTCTTGAAGGAGATCCCTACAGGATTGTGGAAGGAATGGCTTTAGCAGGATATGCCATAGGAGCAAGATTAGGATATATTTACATTAGGGGAGAATATAAGCTTTCTATAGAAAGGATGCAAAAAGCTATAGATACTGCAAGAAATTATGGACTCCTTGGAGAAAATATTCTTGGGACTGACTTTTCCTTTGATATTTATATTAAAAAGGGTGCAGGAGCCTATATTTGTGGAGAAGAAACCGCACTTATTGAATCTTTGGAAGGAAAAAGGGGAATTCCAAGGATAAAACCTCCCTATCCTGTAGTAAAGGGATTGTGGGAAAAGCCCACCTCGGTCAACAATGTGGAAACCTTAGCAAATGTTCCTGATATTATCCTAAATGGTGCCCAGTGGTTTAAACAATTTGGAACAGAGAAATGTCCTGGAACAAAAGTATATACAATTCTTGGCAATGTTGTTAACGCTGGACTTATAGAAGTAGAGATGGGAACAACATTAAGGGAAATAATCTTTCAATATGGTGGTGGAATTCAAGAAGGAAAGAAATTTAAATGTGCCTTAGTTGGGGGAGCTGCTGGAGCCTTCTTAGGAGAAGAGATGTTAGATGTTAAGATGGACTTTGATAATTTGAAGGAATATGCAGCAGTATTGGGATCTGGTGCCATTTTAGTCATGAATGAATCCGCCTGTATTGTTGATATGATGAAAAGTGTTCTTCACTTTTTTAAACATGAATCCTGTGGAAGATGTACCCCTTGCAGAGTAGGAACGAAAAAATTAGTGGATATAATTGAAAAAATTTCCCATTTAGAAGGGAATGAAAAAGATTTAGAAGAGATGGAAAATATAAGTTTAGTCATGAGAGATACCTCCTTCTGTCCCTTGGGACAGTCTGTATATTTACCCGTAGGTTCTGCCCTTAAATATTTTAAAGAGGAATTTATTGCTCATTTCAAAGATAAATATTGTGTTGCAGGAAGATGTAAGGAGAAGAAAATTTTAGTTGAGAGAGTATAAAAAAAGGGGGATAAAAATCCCCCCCTTTTTTATCCTTTAACTGCACCCTCTGTTAATCCTTTAATAAGATATTTTTGAATAATCATAAAGAATATTATTACTGGTAGACCTGTTATTACTCCCCCTGCAGTTAATAAGTCCCATCTTATTATATATTCTCCCATAAAGGTATGGAGTCCCACAGGAATAGTTCTTGCCCTTATATCAGAAGTAAAGGTAAGAGCATATAGAAATTCATTCCAAGAATAAATAAATATATAAATGGTTGCAGCAATTATACCAGGGGAAGCAACAGGAATAATTACATGTCTTAAAGCGCCTAACTTACCACATCCATCTATTTGAGCTGCTTCATCTAATTCTCTGGGAATAGAGTTTAAAAAACCTGTAATCATCCAAGTAGAAAAGGGAACAGCAAAGGTACTATGAGCTAATATTAGAGATAAAGGTGTGTTCAGGATTCCTAAATTCCTCATAAGTAAGAATAAGGGAATTGCAAGAAGAATAGCAGGAAACATTTGAGTAATTAGAAAGATGAAGGAAAGGGGCATTTTACCTTTAAAATCAAATCTTGAAAAACTGTAGGAAGCAAGAATTGCTACAAATAATGCAATAATTACAGTAAATATTGCAACAATTATACTATTTTTCATATAAGATAAAAAAGGAGTAGTTTCAATAAGTAGTTTATAACCTTCTAATGTAGGTTTATGAGGAAAGTATTTTAAAGGAAAGGTATAAAGCTCATTAGGAGATTTGATTGAAGTTATAAACATCCATATATAGGGGATTAATATAAAAGATAACCAAATAAGGATAGTAAAATATTTAAAAAATTGATTTTTCCTCAATAGATACTCCCCCTTTTTCTAAGAAGTCTTAAATAGAGGGAAATAAATATTATGAGAAATAAACCCTGTAATATAGCAATCGTAGCTCCATATCCAAAATTTAGTTGTTTATAAGCAGTGTGATAAGACATTAATGGTATAATTAAACTGCTAAATCCAGGTCCACCATCGGTCATAATAAGAATTAGATCCATATGATTTGCAGTCCATATAATTCTAAGCATGGTAGTGATAATTACCGTAGGAAGAATAAGAGGCCAGGTTATATGAGTAAAAATCTTAAAAGGACCTGCTCCATCTATTTTAGCAGCTTCATAAAGTTCCTCAGGTATCGCCTCCATCGCTGCTAATAACATAATAGCAAAAAAGGGAATACCTCTCCATATATCTGCTATCATAACAGAGGGGAGAGCAGTATTCTTTTGAGCCAGCCATGGAATATATTTGGATATTATTCCCAGTTTTAGGAGAATATCGTTTATTATTCCATAATTACCATCCAACATCCAAATCCACATAATAGCAATTAAAATACTTGGAGTAACCCATGGTATAAGAGATAATCCTCTTACAATAGATCTCCCTCTAAAATTTTGCCTCAAAATAAGAGCTCCTAATAAGCCACCTAAAAATTGAAAAAGAACTACACCTATAATCCAAAAAATAGAATTTCTTAACGCTATGGAAAAAACAGAATCTCTTAAAATTTTTAGATAATTCTCAAAACCTGTATATTCAGAAGCATGAGGTTTTAAAGGATTATAATTATGAAAACTTAACCAAAGAGCTCTAACAATAGGATATGCGACAACCCCAATAATAAGTATAAATGCAGGTAAAAGAAGGAGAAAAGGGAAGACCCTTTTCTCCCATCTGTAAATTAAATTACTTCTTTCTAAGTGCATTTGCGATCTCCACCATCATTTCCTTAGAAGTTATTTCTCCAAGCAATGCTCTTTGCATTAAACTTAGCCATAATTGAGCACTAATATAACCTACTCCTGGTAAAGGAGGCCATGCTATAGCATATTTTGCCTGATCCAAGGAAACTTTAAAGAATATATTATTCATATAATATGGCATAGATGCCACAGATTTTAAAACTGGAAGTTGCCCCTGTCGAGATCTGCACCATTTATCCATTTGATCCTTTTCTGTTAACCAACTAATAAATTTAAAGGCTGCATCTTTATTTTTAGAGCCTGAAAGTATTACATTTCCACTCATAGTCATCATTGTTGCAGGCCTTCTTGGATCAGCAGGAGGCATAGGAACCACCCCTACATTTTCTTCTCCCAATCTTTGAGTGACTAATACAGAGGAGCCTACATGATGTGCCATCATTGCTGTAATTCCTGCCTGGAAAGCTCCTAAAACTTGTGCATAGGCATCGGTAGGGGCAGAAGGGGGAGCTACTTTATGAACTCTAAATAGATCTATATACCATTGATTTGCTAAAATTGCCTCAGGAGAATCCGCTATAACTTTTCCTGTTCTATCTACTAATCTTGCTCCTTGAGCTACCATAAATGCTAACCATTGATCCTGCCCTCCGGCACCACCTCTTAAGCCAAATCCATATCGATTTTTAGATGGATCTGTTAATTTTTTAGCTGCATCTAAGAATTTACTAAGATCTGTTGGAGGTGGCAAATTTTTTTCTTTAAACCAATCCTTTCGATAATATAAATAGAAAGTTATAAGTTGATGGGGCATCATATATATAGGGCTTTTTGCATGTATTTTCCCAGTAGTCCAAAGATTTGTAATTACATCTTTATATCCATTCCAATTATTTAAATAATTATCTAAAGGTTCTAAAGCACCAGCATCAACAAAGGCTCCAAGCCACCAATCTTTAAATCTTGCACAATCGGGTGCAGTTCCTGCTCCCACTGCAGTTACCAATTTATCATAGTACTGAGCTAATGGAATTAACTCATATTCAACTTGAATATCGGGATTTAGAGAATTAAATTGTTTTACAAGATCTGGAAACATAGGATCTGTAGGATCGTCTAACCATAACCAATATTTTATAACAGTCTTTTTTTGCCCCTGTATAGGTGAAATAAGAAGCGCCAAAATCAAAACTAATATAAAGAAAATCAAAAACTTAGAATTTTTCATTTAAAAATACACCTCCCCGTTCGTTAACTTATTAAGAGTAAAAAATATTTTTTTTACACCTCCCTTCTTATATTATCTTTATATCTTGATAATCTTTCATAAACATCTATAAAATGTTCCTCTAAAATAATTTTTGTTTTCTCATAATCCTTAACTTTTGTATTTTCTAATATTTTTTTATGATAATTAATTACCCCTTCTTGATTTGCTGAGTATAATAAAGGTTCATCGAGATGTTCAAAGAGCCCCCAAAAAATGTCTAAAATTTTTACTAGTATTTGATTTTTTACTCTTCTGAAAAGAATTCTATGAAACATCATATCTTCTCTTACGAAAGATTTCCCTTCTTTTGATTTGCTTTCCATATTGGTTATTACCCTTTCAAGTTCTTTTAAGTCTCTATCTTTAATAGATTCTAATGCTTCTTTTAAGAAAGAGATCTCCAATATTTTTCTAATTTCTAATAAATCAAAAATACTATAAACATCAAAGCGTAAACTGTATGCTAAATTATTAGCTAAGATATCAAAACTAAAAGATTTAATATACCAGCCACTACCATGTTGAGAGATTAAAATACCTATTCCTTCTAACGCTCTTAAAGCTTCTCTTATAGTACTTCTGCTTACCCCAAATTCCTTAGAAAGTTCCGTCTCACTGGGAAGTTTGTCTCCTGGAGAAAAATTTTTTTCAATAATATACTTTTTAATTTGTTCTTGAAGGAATAATTGAACATCAATTGAGGGAACTTTCTTAAAAATTCTCTCTTTTTTTCTTTTCATTTTATTTCTAACTATCTCTAAATTGTTAGATGTCATACATCTTATCTCTTGCTTAAAATATAGCAATGAAAATAATTTTTGTCAAGAAGGATATCTTAAAAATAAATTTTTATGATATAATAGCTTCTAAATTATACTTTGGAGGTTAAAAAATGAGGGTTTATCTTAAAAAAATTTTTTTTGATGAAAAGATAGAAGAAGACACATTAAAATATTTAAAAGGATTAGCCCATAAGTGCAGAGGAGATATTTTAAAGATGACCACATTGGCAGGATCAGGACATCCAGGAGGATCCATGTCCTCTATTGAGATGTATCTTACCCTTTTTCTCTTTGCCAATATTGATCCTAAGAATCCAAGAAATCCTGACAGGGATAGGATAATAATAAGTCATGGACATACATCTCCTGGAGTTTATTCTGCCCTTGGAAATTTAGGATTCTTTGATATTGATAAAGCAATAGCTTATTTTAGGCTTGCAGGAAGCATTTTTGAGGGACATGTGGAAAGATATGTTCCGGGAGTGGAATGGAGTACTGGAAACTTAGGGCAAGGTCTTTCTGCAGGATGTGGTATGGCTCTTTCCGCAAGACTTCTTAAAAAAGATTTTCATGTCTTTGTGGTAATGGGAGATGGAGAACAACAAAAGGGACAAATTTCTGAGGCAAGAAGATTTGCAGTAAAATATAATCTTTTCAATTTAACGGTCCTTATTGATTATAA
>JAOADF010000021.1 GCA_026417425.1 Dictyoglomaceae bacterium | reverse complement strand
ATACCTTGGAATCTGCAAAGGCAAGAGGAAAAAATGTTGTTCTTATAGATACTGCAGGAAGAATGCATACTAAGACAAATCTTATTGAAGAATTAAAGAAAATTGAAAGAATTGTTGAAAAAAATTTGGGATACCCTGCAGAGGAAAATCTATTAGTAATAGATGCAACCTTAGGGCAAAATGTTATTAAACAAGTAGAAATATTTAATAGTGCTTTAAAATTGACTGGATTAATATTAACAAAATTAGATGGAACTGCTAAGGGTGGAGTGATATTTAATCTTGTAAGAAGATTCTCCTTACCTGTAAAGTTTGTTACCATAGGAGAATCTATAGAAGATTTAAAGGTTTTTAATCCTGAAGAATTTATCAATAATTTTTTAATGGGAGACTGAAATGATTAGAAAGGCTAAAATTCATGATGTTCCAGAATTACAGAAATTGATCAACGAATTTGCAGATAAGGGACTACTTCTTCCCCGATCTCTTAGTGATTTATATGAGAATCTTCGAGATTTTTATATATTGGATATTAATGGTATAATTGTTGGGTGTTGTGCTCTTCATATTATTTGGGAGGATTTAGGGGAAGTGAGATCTTTAATTGTAAAAGAAAATTTTAGAGGACAAAGATGGGGAGAAAAGTTAGTAAATATATGTTTGAAGGAGGCAAAATTTTTAGGTTTAAAAAGGGTACTTTCTTTAACATATATACCTAAATATTTTGAAAAGTTGGGATTTAAAAGAATTGATAAAAAAAGCCTACCTTATAAAGTTTGGACTGATTGTACGAGATGTCCTAAATTTCCTGATTGTGGGGAGGAAGCTTTATTATATTATTTATGAGAAATAAAGTGCTTTTAACCTTTATTCTTTTTATGTTAGATAGGATATCTAAGGAGGTGATGGAAAGAATTTTAATTTTAAATAAGCCCTATCCTAAAGATTCTTTTTTTTCTCTTCACCTCTTACATAATTATGGTGCAGCATTAAGTATTGAAGTTCCCTATTTTCTGTTAATATTTGTGAGTATAAGTCTAGGACTTTTATTTATTCTTTATGTGTTAAAAAGAAAAACCTTTTCTTACAGTATAAGCTTTATTCTTGCAGGAATATTAGGCAATCTATATGACAGAATAGTTTACGGTTATGTTATTGATTTCATATCCATAGGAAAGTTTCCTGTTTTTAATTTTGCGGATTCTTTTCTCTCTCTTGGTGTCTTTCTTTTAATTTTAAGTTTGTTAAAAAAATGAAGGAGGTAAGTTAAATGTATCCTAAACTTCTTACAATTCCTCAGTTTAATATATTAAAATATAAAATTGGACCTATAACTATCTACTCCTGGGGAACTTTTGTTGCTCTTGGATTTCTTATTGGTATTTTATTGGCTATGAGATGGGCTAAAAAGGAAAATATTGATCCAGATCATGTTTTAAACCTTTCTGTTTGGAGTATTATAAGTTCCATAATAGGTGCAAGAGTAGTATATGTAATAAAATATTGGAGTAGTTATCAAAGTAAACCTATTTCCATACTTTATCTTTGGGATGGAGGATTAATATTTTTTGGAGGATTTCTAACTGCTTTAGGAGTTATTCTTCTTTACCTTAGAAAGTATAAAATTCCCTATTGGAAATTCTTAGATTTTTCTGCCCCTGCATTAACAATAGGTTCTGCTATTGGGCGAATTGGCTGTTTTCTGAATGGTTGTTGTTATGGATATGAAACTCCTCTTCTTTGGGGTATAAAATTTCCAAATATTTATGGATATAGACATGCGACAGAGCTTTATTATACCTTTGGTTTTATTATAGTTTTTCTCTATCTTTTGTATATCAAAAAGCATAAGTCCTTTGAGGGAGAAGTAGCAACAAAATTCTTTATTTATTATTCCCTTGCCTTTTTTATAATTGAGGTATTTAGAGATAATCCAAGAAATATCTTATATTTAACAGGATCACAAATAGTCTCTTTGATTCTTATTATCTTTGGATTATATGCCTATAATAGAAGACTAAAAAATCAACCTCTTATTCCGTGGATGTCTAAGATTCCAGTGGGAAAAAGGTTAAAATAAAAAGGGGGGAATTCCCCCCCCCTTTTTTATTCTCTATTTGCTTTCCTAATAAGCTCATCTAACATTTCTTCACTAAGTTGTCCTCCACCAAAGGATATGAGATTTCTTAAAGGCATATATTTCATCATGTTTACAAACATCTGGTATAAATCTCCTGGGGCATTCCTAAGAGAACTTCTTTCTATAAATTGCTGGAATACAGGTTTAAAAATTTCTTCTGCATAAGGGTCTTCTACAATATCTCCAATTGTAGAATTTCTATGATATTTCTTCTTGATTTCAACGGTTGATTTAACTAATACTGTATCTTTTAGTACAATATCCCTTGAAGATTTTCCTATGAGTATCTCAAATTCTCCTGTCTCTACATACCAATCTTTAACATCTACGTTGTAATATGCAAAGGCTCTTTTATCTAGTTCAAACTCTACTTCTTTTTCTTCTCCTGGTTCAAGTTCTACTTTGGTAAATCCTTTTAACTCTTTGTCTGGTCTTATAACATTACTTTTCACATCTCTTATATAGAGTTGTACTATTTCCTTACCTTTTACTTTTCCTGTGTTTTTTACCTTTATTTTTACTTTTAATACTTCTTGATCAGTCATTTCTTTCTTATCCAGTCTTAAGTCTGAATATTCAAAGGTTGTATATGAAAGCCCATATCCAAAGGGGAAGAGTACTTCCATTTCTTTCTTATCGTAATATCTATATCCTACAAATATACCTTCTCTGTATTCTACCCTATCTCCTTCTCCAGGAAAGAATAAATAGGATGGGTTGTCACTTAATTTCTTTGGAAAAGTTTCTGCAAGTTTTCCCGAGGGACTTACTACTCCAAAAAGTACATCCGCTACTGCTCCCCCCCATGCCTGTCCTCCTAAATAACTTTCAAGAATTGCTTTTGGTTTTTCAACCCATGGCATTTCTACTGGTGATCCATTGCTCAAAACTACCACTAAATTGGGATTTACCCTTGCAACTTCTTCAATTAATTTATTATGACTTTCTGGCATTTTCATGTGGGATCTGTCATATCCTTCTGATTCGTACCTTTCGGGAAGTCCTGCAAAGACTACTACAACCTTTGCCTTTTTTGCTATTTCTTTTGCTTCTTCAATTAGTGTTTCATCTGGCTCGTCAGTATCTAATTTATATCCTTCAGCATATAAAATGTTTGCTTTTCCTTCCACAACTTTTGTAATTTCTTCTACTGCATTATCTATCTTTGTTGGATTTATATGAGAGCTTCCTCCTCCTTGAAATCTTGGATTTTTAGCAAAGGCTCCTATTAATGCTATAGTTCCTTCCTTTTTTAATGGTAATATGTTGTCTTCATTTTTAAGTAATACAAAGCATTCTCTTGCAACTTCTCTTGCTAATTTATGATGAGCCTCTTTGTCATAGGTAGCATTTACTTTCTTATTTTCAATAGCTTTAAATACTATTTTTAATATCCTTTCCACTGCTTTATCTAAAACTTCCTCAGAAAGTTTTCCACTTTTTACAGCCTCTAAGATCTTTTTATCTCCCTGCCCTCCATCATAGGGCATTTGTAGATCAAGACCTGCTAAAAGTCCAAGTACTCTATCATTTACTGCTCCCCAGTCTGATACTACAAATCCTTCAAATCCCCAATCTTCTCTTAAAACTTTTGTTAAAAGAAACTCATTTTCAGAAGCATAAGTCCCATTCACTTTATTATATGAGCACATTACAGTCCAAGGCTGTGCCTCTTTTACTGCCCTTTCAAAGCTTGCAAGATAAATTTCTCTTAATGTCCTTTCATCTACAATTGCATCTACTGTAAGTCTTCTATGTTCTTGATTATTTGCAGCGAAATGTTTTATTGATGTTCCAACTCCTTCACTCTGTACTCCTTTTATAAAATGTTTTGCCATTTCAGAGGATAAAAAGGGATCTTCTGAATAATACTCAAAGTTTCTTCCACAGAGAGGTGATCTTTTAATGTTTACACCAGGTCCAAGAATAATCTGTACATTTTCTGCCTGACATTCTTCTCCTATTGCTTTCCCAACCTTTTCAATAAGTTCTCTATCCCAAGATGCTGCAAGGGTTACAGCAGTAGGGAAACATATTGCTGGCACACTCTCAGCAAATAATCCCTCTGTCTTTCTTAATCCATGAGGTCCATCGGACATTCTTATAGAGGGGATTCCAAGTCTTTCAACGGGTTTTGTGTGCCATGCGTCGAGTCCAGAACATAGTTTTGCTTTTTCTTCTAGGGTCATCTGCGCGATTAACTTTTTAATATCCCTTTCCATGCCTAAACCTCCCTATTAATAAATAATTTTTTTATAAGTATATCATAAAAGTTTCTTAGTGAGACTAACATAAAATTTAAGAAATGGAAAGAGAGTTAGTAATTAAGATAATTACAATTAATTTTTTTCGACTTTAGGTGTTATTATAAAAATCAATTCCCAAATTTTTTAATACTAAAATGTCACATTATCTTAGAATACTTTTAGAAGGAAGCTCTTTCCTCCATGGATGATCTGGAGGGGAAACTCTTCTCTTCTTTGTCTCCTATTGAATAATTAATCTCTTATTAGTTAGCTCTTCCTACTTCATACTTTTGTGTTCTTCTCTTTTTAACTCTATAAAGTTAATTTCCTTTTCTTCCTTGGCTCATGAAGTTTCTTTTGAATAAGTATTCTTCCAGAGATAAATCTTTTCTTTATTCTTATCATTTGTCTATAACTTAGGTTTAAAATTTTCTGAGCCTCTTTAAGAGTAATTTTCCTATCAACTATATTCTGAATAACAAGATATCTTTTTATCTCTTCCTTCGTAAAGCAATATTTTTTTTCATGTAATATCCTCCTCAAGATTTATAAATCCATTTGAAAATAATATTACCAAATACATGTGACATTTTCTTTTAGAAATAACCTGTGACATTTTTATTTGTATACCACATATTACTCTATAGTAATTGACTTTTAAAATAAAATTTCTTATTCTTTTAGAGAAATTTTTTTATAAAAGGAGGCTTAATTATGAGTATTCCAAAAATAGATAGGGATTTATGTATTGGATGTGGAGTTTGTGCTTCCCTTTGTCCTGATGTTTTTGAGATTGATGATGAAGGTAAAGCAAGGGTATTAGAAGGTGCA
>JAOADF010000138.1 GCA_026417425.1 Dictyoglomaceae bacterium | reverse complement strand
GACTACATCGGTATCTATTCCCTTTATTCTTCTATCCACAAGGACCACAGGAATATTTTGAGATATGAAAATTTCTAAATTTTTTCTTGTTTCAGTACTTTTACTTGGAGTAATAATTATTCCATCCACCTGCTTGCTATACAAAACTTCTATATATTCTCTTTCCTTATTAATATTCTCATCGGAATTACAAAGGATAAGGTTATACTTATAACTTAGCAAAGTATCCTCAATGCCTCTAACCACCTCAGGATAGAAGAGGTTTGTGATATTAGAAACGATTAATCCTACAGTATGAGTAGTCTTCTTTCTTAAACTTCTTGCGACGATGTTAGGTCTATAGCCCAATTCCTTTATGGCGGAGAGAACCTTCTTTTTAGTTTCCTCTTCCACATGTCTTGTTTTGTTTATCACATGGGATACAGTGCTTACTGATACTCCTGCTAATTTCGCTACATCTTTCATTGTTGGTGGTTTTATAACTTTCTTCATTTCCTATTCTCGCCTCCTATTTTCTTGATAATTATAAATTATTTTGTAATACTTTTATTAAAAAACAAGTTTTTCTAATTGTAAAGAAGTTTTTCTATATATTAGAGATTAAGAGATACGGAAGAAAAATCTATCTTAAAAGATTTTTCAAATAATGTTTGTTAAAGGAGTAGTAGCTATGTGCATAATAGTTGCTGAGAAAAATTATAAATAAATTAAAGTTTTTTAATATTTCTATTCTCTAAATTAAATAAAAATTTATTTATATTAAAAATAATAATGTTTAAAAATCCTTTCCCAAAATGTCTCAATTTGAATTTTCCAATTTTAAATAGATTATAATATATTTTAAACATTGACTTATATAATCTTAATTTATTGCTTGTGAGAGAATCAGGTCTATTTGCCCTATAAAGATAATTTGGATTTCTTACTAAAACTAATTTCCATCCATTTAGCATTAATCTAAACCATAGCTCCAAATCTTCAGCCTCTCTTATTTGGGGATTGAAAAATATTTTATCTATAAAAAAAGCCTCTCGAGGTATTAAAGGAGTGATAATAGGAGCTTTTGTTATCATATTTTCAAAAGAATCTTCATTGACATTCAAATTAACAAAATCAAAGGAAGTTTTTAATTTTCTTAGATTATTATTAAATTTGCCATTCCAATAAACCCTTTCAAAGCCTAACCATGTTTTATTATTATATTTTTGAATCTCTTTTATACCTATTTCTATAAATTCTGGTAATAAATAATCATCTGCATCAATAAAAGTTATATAATCACCTTTAGAGAATCTTATCCCTCTATTTCTGCTTATGGATGGTCCTTTGTTTTCTTGTTTTAAATAAATAACTTTTCTTTTAAAATAGTTCTCAATTATTTTCTCTGTGTTGTCTGTAGATCCATCGTCTATAATTATTATCTCAATATTTTTATATGTTTGGGCTAAGACCGAGTCTATACAATTCTTTATATACTTTTCACAATTATATGTAGGGATAATTACCGATACTAACTTTTTACTATTCATAAATTTTCGCTCATCTAAGCCCCTATCTAATTAGTAAAATATTCAAGTAAAAGAACTTTGTCAAGTTTTTCTCTTCCTTTTAAAAAATTAGTAAAAAAAATTTTATGTTATAATATATTATAACTTTTCTTTAATCTTTATGGGAAAGGAATTAATATTATGAAAATCACAGTTAATGTAATCTCTGAAGCTTTAGCGTGGGATGTAAAGGGACAAGGAGTGTATACTGCAAGCTTGTCCCTTGTAGAGGCTTTAAGAAGAAAGGAAGAATTAGAAGTAAGTATAAATGGTAAAGGATTGTATGATATTGCTCATCTTCATACTCCTGGTCCCTATGCGGTAAGTAAAGGAATGATTTCTGGAAGGAGACTAGTTATCTCAGCCCATGTAATTCCTGCATCTTTAATTGGAAGTCTTGTTCTTGTAAATGTTTGGCTTCCATTCTTTACTCAATATTTAAAATATTACTACAATTTAGCTGATTGTGTTATAGCTGTTTCTCCTAAGGTTAAAGAAGAGTTGGAAATATTTGGTGTAAAAGCTCCTATTTACTTTGTACCGAATCCTGTAAATTTGAATAAATTTTATCCATCTATTGAGAAAAAGAAAAGAATAAGAGAAAAATTAGGTATTTCCACATCAGATTTTGTAGCGCTAGGTTCTGGACAAATTCAACCAAGAAAAGGTATCGATACTTTTATTGAAGTTGCAAGGAAATTACCTGATGTAAAATTTGTATGGGTAGGAGGACAACCTTTTTCAGTTTTTACTGCAGGATTTATTGAGCTCCAAGAAAAGATCAAAAATGCTCCTTCTAATGTTATTTTTACAGGAATTGTCCCCTATGAAGAAATGCCTGATTATTATAATTTGGGGGATGTATTTTTCTTTCCTTCTTATCAAGAGAATCTTCCCATGGCAGTCTTAGAAGCATCATCCTGTGGTCTTCCTCTCCTTCTTAGAGATATTTTGGAGTATAAAGAACCTTTTGGTGGTTTTTTTATTCCTGCAAAGAATGATGGAGAGTTTTTGAATTATTTATTAAAATTAAAGAATAATAGGGATTTCTACATAGAATATAAAAATAAAGCTCTTCGATTAGCTCAAAATTATAATTTAGATAATGTTGCTAATATGTTATTAGAAATTTACAAAGAAGTTTTAAAAAATCCTCCAAGATATAAAAGAAATTGGATAACTTTAGAAAAATTAAGAGAAGAGGGAAAAAGAATTTGGAAATATTTAGGACATCCTAATATTAAAAGGAGGAGAGAAAGTTCTAAATGGATAGAATAAAAGTTAATCTTGTTTTTAAGCCAGGTATTCCTTCTGCTCGTAAAAAAGGTGGAGGAGATCAGACCGCATGCCTTATGCTTTATTCTGCCCTTAAAAGAAGGGACGATGTAGAAGTATTTTTAAATGGGACTACCAAAGAAGAGCCCTTTGATATAATACATTTTCATTCTTTAGGAGATGTGTTTTTTAGATATACAAAAAAGGAATATCAAGATAGGATTATATTTACTGCCCATGTAATACCAGATACTATGATAGGAAGTGCAGTATTAGCGGATAAGTGGAAGGGAATATTCTCTCAATATCTTCTCCTTGTCTATAATCAAGCAAGAGCTGTTATAGCAGTTTCTCCTTTTGAGGCAGAAAAATTAAAGGAAATGGGAGTAAAATCTGAAATTGTAGTTATTTCTAACGGAATAGATCTTAGAAAATTTAAAAAAAATGAAGAATTAAGAATAAAGACAAGAAAAGAATATGAGGTAAAGGATGAAGAAACTGTTCTTCTTTCTGTAGGACATATTATTAAAAGAAAGGGATTTGATACCTTTGTAAGAATGGCAGAAAGATTTCCAGAATACAAATTTGTTTGGGTGGGAGATATTCCCTTTTCTTTTTTCAGTGAAGGTTTTACTGAAGCAAAAAAAATAAAGGAAAATCCACCAAAAAATTTAATTCTTACTGGTGGAAAATCTCATGAAGAACTCCCAAGATTTTATAATATGGCGGATATATTTTTCTTTCCATCACGACAGGAAAATTTTAGTGTAGCAGTTTTAGAGGCAGCATCCTGTGGGCTTCCTCTTCTTTTAAGAGATCTTCCTGAACATAAAGAACCCTTTTCTGATTCCTATATTGCAGGAGAAGAAGAGAATTTTGAGGAGAAAATTAAACTTCTTGCAGAAAATAAAGAATTAAGAGAGGAATATTCAAGACGAGCCTTAGAACTTGCTAAAAAATATGACATAGATAGAATTGCGGAGGAAACTGTTAAATTATATAGAAGAATATTAGAAAAATCGTGAAAATAGCCTTTTTTACTATAAATTATCTGCCAAATACTGGTGGTGCAGCAATAGCTGTTGAAACATATAGAAAAGCATTAGAAAATTTAGGAAATGAAGTTTATGTTTTTGCTCCTAAATATCCTCCCTGGTTTCCCCCCTATAATGATTCTAAAAGAGTTTTTAGATATCCTGCTCTTTTTATAAAAAGTATAAATCCTCATCCTATACCTCTTCCCTTTACTTTTTTCCTAGAAGATTTTTTTAGAAAACAAAATTTTAATATCATTCATACCCACCATCCTTATATTATTGGAAAAACCGCTTTAAAACTATCTAAAAAATATAAAATTCCTCTTGTTTTTACCTATCACACTCTATATCACAAATATGTCCATTATATTCCCTTAGTTCCTCAAAAAATAAAGGAGAAAATTGCAATAATTACAAGTATAAATTTTACAAATAAAGTAGATTTAGTTATAGCACCATCTCCTGAAATAAAGGAGATGATAAGAAAATTTGGGACTAAGAAAAGAATAGAAGTATTACCTACTGGTCTTGATTTATCTTTATGGGAGAGGGTAAATAAAGAGAAATTTTTATCTAATAAACCTTGGAGGGATAAAAAAATTCTTCTTTATACAGGAAGATTAGCAAAGGAAAAAAATCTCGAATTTTTGCTTAATTCTCTAGCTCCTCTTCTTAAAAGAAGGGAGGACATAGTTCTTCTTATTGTAGGAGATGGAGATGAAAGAAAAAATCTTGAAAATCTAAGGGATAGACTTTTATTGAGAGATAAGGTTTTTTTCTTAGGATGGTTCCCTAGAGAAAAATTGGTAGATTTTTATACCTCTGCCCATATATTTGTATTTCCTTCTATCACAGAAACTCAAGGATTAGTCACTTTGGAAGCTATGGCAGGGGGATGTGCAATTGTTGCAGTAGATGCAACGGGAACAAAGAGTATTGTTTCTGATGGTATTGACGGTTTTTTAACTCCCTTAGATTCAACAATCTTTTCTCAGAAAGTTGAACTTCTTCTTGATAATCCTGATCTTCTTTACAAGATGAAAACTAATGCAAAATTAAAAGCTCAAAATTACTCTGTTGATGTTTTAGCTAAAAAATTACAAGATTTTTATAGAGAAATTTTAAAAGAAAGAGAAAAATAAAGAAAAATTATCAAAAAAAACAAAAACTTCTTATTAAATAGAATTATTTGATATAATTCTCCATTGAAGTTAAAAAATAGATTTTATATATTTACATTGGATTTAGCACTCACTTAATAAGATTGCTAACAAAATTTAAAGAAAGGAGGTAAACTATGAAACTTAGACCTATTGGTGATCGTGTTGTGGTTAAGATTCTGGAACAAGAAGAAAAAACAAAAGGAGGAATCGTATTACCAGACACTGCTAAAGAGAAACCTCAGCAAGGTAAAGTTGTTGCTGTAGGTACAGGAAGGATTTTAGATAATGGTCAAAAAGTCCCTCTTGAGATTAAAGAGGGGGATACTGTAATTTTTGCCAAATATGCAGGTACCGAAGTTAAAATTGAAGGGGAAGAATATTTGATTCTCAGTGAAAGAGATGTTTTGGCAGTAGTAGAAAAATAATAAAAAAGGAGGTTGATAGAGGATGGCAGCTAAAATTATAAGTTTAAATATGGAAGCACGAACCGCCTTAATCAAAGGCTTAGATACTGTTGCGGATACTGTAAAGATAACCTTAGGTCCAAGAGGAAGAAATGTAGTACTAGAAAAGAAATTTGGAGCCCCAGTTATAACCAATGATGGAGTAACCATTGCAAAGGAGATTGATCTTGAAGATCCCTTTGAAAATATGGGTGCTCAACTTGTTAAAGAAGTTGCCTCTAAAACCAATGATGTAGCTGGAGATGGAACAACTACAGCAACAGTTTTAGCTCAAGCCTTAGTCCATGAAGGTTTGAAAAGTGTTGTTGCAGGGGCAAATCCAATGTATATAAAAAGAGGAATTGAAAAGGCAGTAGAAGTAGTAGTTGAAGAGTTAAAGAAGATTGCAAAACCTGTTGAGACAAAAGAAGATATTGCTCATGTAGCTGCAATTTCTGCAAATAATGATGAAGAAATTGGACAGCTTATCGCAGATGCCATGGATAAAGTAGGAAAGGATGGGGTAATAACCGTTGAAGAATCTCAAGGAATTGGAACGACCCTTGAGGTTGTAGAGGGAATGCAATTTGATAGAGGATATATTTCTCCTTATATGATTACTGATGCAGAAAGAATGGAAGCAGTATTAGAAGAGCCCTATATTCTCATAACTGACAGAAAGATTAGCGCAGTTAATGATATCATACCAATTTTAGAAAAAGTAGTACAGACTGGTAAACCTTTAGTAATTATTGCAGAGGACGTAGAAGGAGAAGCATTAGCTACTCTTGTAGTAAATAAGCTTCGTGGAGTATTACAATCACTTGCAGTAAAGGCACCTGGATTTGGTGATAGAAGAAAAGCAATGCTCCAAGATATCGCAATACTTACTGGTGGAGAATTTATCTCAGAGGAAACAGGAGTAAAATTAGAAAATGTAACCCTAAACATGCTTGGAAAAGCAGAAAAAGTAAGAGCTAATAAAGATAAAACAACAATTGTTGGAGGTAAAGGAAATAGAAAAGACATTGAAGCAAGAATTGCTCAAATAAGAAAACAATTAGAAGAAACTGATTCTGAGTTTGATAGAGAGAAGCTTCAGGAAAGACTTGCGAAATTAGCAGGAGGAGTTGCAGTAATTAAGGCAGGAGCTGCAACAGAGGTTGAATTAAAAGAGAAGAAGCATAGAATTGAGGATGCTCTTTCTGCTACAAAGGCTGCTGTTGAAGAAGGAATTGTACCTGGTGGTGGAGTAGCATTAATTAGAGCAATGAAGGCATTAGATGACGTAAAAGTAAATAATGAAGATGAGAGAATGGGAGTAGATATTGTAAGAAGAGTTTTAGATGTACCATTAAAGTTAATAGCAAATAATGCAGGCAAAGAGGGATCAATTATTGCAGAAAAGGTAAAGGAAATGGAAGGACCTATAGGTTATGATGCTGCAAAGGATAAGTTTGTAAATATGTTTGAGGCTGGAATTGTAGATCCATGCAAAGTAACAAGATCTGCACTTCAAAATGCTGCAAGTATAGCTGCATTAGTGTTAACTACTGAAGGTCTTGTTGCCGAAAAACCTGAAAAGGAAAAGCAAACCCCTCCTCCACCTCCCGAGTACTAATATAGAAAAAGCCCCCAAGAAATTCTTGGGGGCTTTTTTATTTTTCCCTTTTGGTGGCCCTACGGGGATTCGAACCCCGGTTTTTGGGTTGAGAACCCAACGTCCTGGTCCTCTAGACGATAGGGCCTTTATTTTTTGGCTGGGGAGGATGGATTCGAACCATCCCTACCTGATCCAGAGTCAGGCGTCCTACCAGCTAGACGACTCCCCAAACCTTGTTTACAAAGATTATATTATTAAATAATCCTGATCTTGTCAATGGTGGAGAA
>JAOADF010000154.1 GCA_026417425.1 Dictyoglomaceae bacterium | reverse complement strand
GAATCTCAACAGATAGTTGAAGGCATTGAGAGAGAAGAAATAACAGAGGCACAACTTGGTGGTATTCTTCTCTCTTTAAGGGTTAAAGGTGAAATACCTGAAGAAATTGCAGGATTTATCTCTTCTCTTCATAAAAAGGCAAAAAAAGTAATGAATAAATCTCCTGCTATTGATGTTTGTGGAACAGGAGGAGATCAGGCAAAAACTTTTAATATTTCCACAGGGGTAGCCTTTATCTTAGCAAGTCTTGGTATTCCTGTAGCAAAGCATGGAAATCGAGCGGTATCAAGTAAGTCTGGAAGTATTGATGTAATTGAAGCCTTGGGTATAAAATTTTCGGAAGATCCCGAAAAGGTAGCAGAAGAAATAGATAAAGTAGGATTAAGCTTTATCTTTGCTCCTTATTTTCATCCAGTAGTAGGAAAGGCGGGAAAGGTAAGGAGAGAGTTGGGGATTGGAACTATTTTTAATCTTGCAGGTCCCATGTTGAATCCTGCCAATTTACAGGCACAAATTTTAGGTGTATACTCATCAAATATTTTAAAAAAATTAGCGGAATCTGCAAAGATTTTAGGACGAAAAAATATTTTATTTTATCATGGAAAAGAGGATGGAATAGACGAGATCTCCCTAAGTGGTCCTACAGAGATGGCTTGGGTAAAGGAAAAGGATATAGATTATTTTATCTTTCATCCCAAAGATATAGGACTTAATACCTATCCTTTAGAGGAATTTATGGGAGGTACCCCTAAAGAAAATGCAGAAATTCTTATAAATATATTCAAAGGAAAGGGAACTCCTGCTCAAACAGATATTCTCTCCTTAAATAGTGCCTTTGGACTTTTAGTATTAGGAAAGGTTAAGGATGTTAAAGAGGGATTTGAAAAGATAAAAAAACATATTTTAGAAGGCAAAGTATATCAATTTTTAGAGAGGTTAAGGGGGATGAAAGAATGAGTATTTTAGAAGATTTGGTAGAAGAAAAAAGAAGATATTTAAAAAAGAGAAGCTTTACCATTCCCACATCATTACCAGAAAAGGAAAAGAATATTTTTTTTAAGGCTATAAGTCTTCCTGGATTAAAATTAATTGCAGAGATAAAACCTTCTTCTCCTGTAAAGGGAAAGCTTCTGAAAAACTTTTCCCTTTCCGAGATTGCAGAAATATATGATGAGATAGAAGAAGTATCTTGTATCTCTGTTTTAACAGCAGAAAGTTTCTCAGCAAGTTTAGCAAATCTACAATTAGTAAGAAAAATTACAAAAAAGCCTATTCTTCAAAAGGACTTTATTATTACCTTTGAACAAGTGTATGAAGGAAGAATTTTAGGAGCGGATGCTATTCTTCTTATTGCAAGGGTCCTTTCGGAAAAGGAATTGGAGAATCTATATAATCTCTCTAGGGATTTGGATTTAGAACCAATCATAGAAATATATGAAAAAGAAGAATTGGAAAAAGTATTACCTTTAAACCCAAGAATTTTAATGATAAACAATAGAAATCTTTTAAAGTTTCAAGTTAACATATACCATACTTTAGTGCTATTACCTTATATTCCTGAGAATATTTATGTAATAAGTGCCAGTGGAATAAAAGAGGAAAAGGATGTAGAAATTTTATATAAAGCAGGAGTAAAGGGAATCTTAGTGGGAGAAAGTATTGTATCAAGTTCTGATCCCAAAGAGAAAATAAAAGAACTTTTAAAACCATTAAAATCTAAAATTCTTTTTGAAAAAATAGCCTACGAACATAACCCTAATTTTTAAGATTATGTGGATAAAAATTTGTGGAATTAAAGATGTTTTTTCTGCTTTACATGTATACTCAGAAGGAGGAAATGCTCTAGGTTTCATATTTGTTCCTGAAAG
>JAOADF010000126.1 GCA_026417425.1 Dictyoglomaceae bacterium | reverse complement strand
CTTGTAATTGCCAGTGGAAAAAATAGAATAAATGAAGCAGAAATATCTAAAATAGTAGGCGAACCCATAAAAAAGGGTGATGCTGAATTTGTAAAGGAAAAAACGGGATATATAATTGGGGGAGTCCCTCCTTTTGGTCATAAAGAATATATAGAGACTTATATTGATGAAGATTTATTTGATTATAATGAAATATGGTGCGCTGGTGGAACTCCTTTTTCTGTATTTAAAATATCTCCCGACGATCTTCTAAGGATAACAAAAGGGAAAATAATTAATGTGAAATAATTCACATACTCTTTTTATTGTTTAACTCATTTTTCTCTTAAAAGAGAAGATAATAAAAAATTAGCTATTTACAATCAAGATATTATAAATTTTCTATGAAGGAATTATTTTGAAAATCATATGGATTGTTGTAATTTAAAAATTAAGATTTAGGGGGAAGGGGAGTTTTATATTTAACCTTATTCATAATTTTATTAAAAATTTTTTTCATAAAGCTATGATATAATAAATTTCATAAAGTTAAATGACTGCATTTAACATGCTAAGAAGAAAAAGAATAGGAGTAATTGTAGATAATTTATATGATTATCAATGGAATATTCTTTCAGGAATATTTTCCGCAGGAGAGTATTACAATATTGATATTTACTGTTTTACAGGAAAAACTTTAAATTCTCCTCGAGACTATGAAAAACAGGGAAATTTAATATATAACTTAGTTTCTCAAGAAAATGTAGATGGATTAATAATATTTTCCTCTGCTTTAAGTTCCGACACCACATTGGAAGAGATAACAAAATTCTGCCAAAACTACTCTTTCCAGATTCCCACGGTAAGTATTGGACTTCCCATAGAAGGTATTACCAGCTTAATTGTAGATAATGAGTCAGGATTTAGAAATCTTTTAGTACATTTAATTGAGGATCATGATTATAAAAAATTTGCATTTATTACTGGTCCCCTTAATAATATGGAAGCCCAAATAAGATATGATGTGTTTATGAATACTTTAAAGAAATATGATATTAAAATTCCTTCTCAAAATATTTTTTATGGAGATTTTCTTTATAATTCTGGAAGGGAAGCAATTAAATCTTTTTTAGATAAAGAAAAAATAAAGTTTGAGGTTCTTATATCATCAAATGATGATATGGCATTGGGAGCCATAGAGGAACTTAAAGAAAGAGGATATATGCTACCTGAGGAAATAAAAATTACTGGATTTGATGATATAGAAGAAGCAAGTTTTATAACTCCTCCTCTTACTACTGTCAAACAACCCTTAAAGGATATAGGATGGAAAGCTATAGAGATAGTTCTTGCCAAGATTTCTGGAGAAAGTTTTCCTCATATTATATCTCTTCCTACGAACTTAGTTATTAGGAATTCCTGTGGATGTACTTATTCTGCAATTGAGAGAGCAAAAATAGATAATAAAAAAGGAAAAATGTTTGTACTTTTTAAAAATCTTTTATCCTTAGAGGAAGATTTTATAAATTATGTTGAAAATAACTTAGGGAAAATTGATAGGGATATCTTAAGAGAAATATATATAAATTTTATTTATAGTTTAAATAAAAAAGAAGCAAAGTATTTTCTTAATACTTTAGATAAGAATTTAAAATTAAAAGAGAAATTTATTACTTTTATTGGAATTTTCCAAGAATATATTTCCCTTTTAAGAAGATTTTTATTTAAATATTTAGAAGAAGATCATTTACAATTTGTTGAGGATTTGTATCACCAAGCAAGAGTAATAATAAGCGATTATTCAGAAAGAATTCAAGGTTATAGAAGGTCAAGAATAAAAGAACAAACAAATCTTTTAGCTAATATAGGAATAAGTTTAATCTCAAGCTTTAAAATAGATAATATTCTTAGAGAAATTAAAGAAAATCTTCCTCAGTTAGGAATAAAAAGCTTTTACATAGTTTTATTTGAAGATAAAATAGTACCTAATATGGCAAAACTCCTTCTTGGCTATGATGGAAAGGAAAAGGAGACAGTATACTTCCCTAAAGAAAAGATCATTCCTCAGCAAATTCTTCCCAAAAGAAGAGTTTCATTTGTTGTGGAACCTCTTTATTATCAAGAAAATTATTTTGGCTATGCCCTTTTTGAGTTAGGTCCCCAACAAGGAATAATTTATGAGATTCTAAGAGCTCAGATAAGTGCAAGCCTACAAGGAGCATATCTTTTTGAAGAAAGAGAAAAGTATGAAATGGAACTTGAAAGAAATATTAATGAACTTTCTATATTGAATGAGATAGGAAGTAGTATCACCTCATCTATAGAATTAAATGTTATTTTTAATCTTATTTCCAAACAAATTTCAAAACTTTTTGAATTTTCTGCCTTTTACCTTGTTCTTTGTAATGGTACTTGTGGAGAAAAATTTGATATTTTAGTTAAAAATATTCAGGATGAAAAGGAAAAGTTATCAAAATCTGAAAAACTTTTAATTTTACAAGCTATTAAAAATAAAACTCATATTTTAAAGAAAAATATAAAAGGAAGAACAAAATCTCTTTTATGTATTCCATTAATTTCAGGAAATAAATCTATAGGGGTTATAATCTTAAAACATAAAGAAAGAGAAATTTTTTCAGAGAAAAGCATAAATTTATTAACTACTGTATCTAATTTTGTCTCAATTGCTATTGAGAATGCTCGTCTCTTTGATGAAACAAAGAAACTTGCTACTATAGATCCTTTAACAGGACTTTTAAATAGAAGAGCTTTAGAAGAAATTTTTAATAAGGAGATAATGAGAATTCAAAGGTACAAACATCCCATATCTGTTATTGTTATTGATGTGGATGATTTTAAATTGTTTAATGATACCTTTGGACATGCCTTTGGGGATCAGGTATTAAAAGAATTCTCTAATTTACTCAAAAAATCCTGTAGAAAAGTAGATTTTGTAGGGAGATATGGCGGGGATGAATTTGCTATAATTCTTCCTGAAACTTCAAGAGAGGGAGCAGAAAAACTTGCCCAAAGAATTTTTAATAATTTAAAAGAAAAATCTATAACCACACCTACCAATGAAAAAATACCTATCAAGATAAGTTTAGGAATCGCCTCATATCCTATGGATACAGAGGATCCAGAAAAATTATTTACTATAGCGGATACAACTATGTATAAAGCTAAGACATTGGGAGGAGGTCAATATGCTACAATATCCTCTCAAATACCAGCTACTGCTAAGAGAAATGAAACTCCTGAGTTTGATGTGTTCTTAGGATTAATTACAGCTATCGACAATAAGGATAATTATACCTTTGTACACTCTCAAGATGTGGCAAAGTATGCAGTAAATATTGGCAAGAAATTGGGACTTCCCAAAGAAGATTTAGAAGTTTTAGATCTTGCAGGAAAACTTCATGATATAGGAAAGATAGGAATTCCTTCCAATATACTTAGAAAACCAGGCTCCTTAGAGGAGGAGGAATGGAAAATTATAAAGGAACATCCCAAATTAGGCTATCTAATTTTAAATCAGTTGCCAAAAATGGAAAAATTATTACAGGCGATCTTGTATCATCATGAGAGATATGATGGAAAAGGATATCCTCAAAGTTTAAAAGGAGAAGAAATACCAATTTTAGCAAGAATTCTTGCTATAGCGGATGCATACTCCGCAATGAAATCAGATAGACCCTATAGAAAAGCTTTATCTAAAAAGGAGATAATAGAGGAAATTAAAAACCATATGGGAAAACAATTC
>JAOADF010000100.1 GCA_026417425.1 Dictyoglomaceae bacterium | reverse complement strand
ACCCTTTTTAAACCTAAAAATTTTGCCTCATTCAAACATATATTTACTAACTTTTCTCCCCATCTTTGTCCTCTATAATTTTCTTTTACAATTAAAGATCTCACCTCCCCTAAATCCTCCCAAATAATATGAAGAGCACAACACCCAACAATTATACCATTAATATCCAATATATAAAAATCTCGAAGATTCTCATATAAATCACTAAGAGATCGGGGAAGAAGAAGTCCCTTATCTGCAAATTCATTAATTAATTTCTGTAGTTCTGGAACGTCATGAATTTTAGCCTTTCTAATCATTTTAGTCTCCCATTAAAAAATTATTGATAAATTCTTCAGGATTAAAAACCTTTAAATCTTCTATAGATTCTCCTATAGTAACAAACTTTACAGGTAAGGAGAATCTTCTTACAAGATTAAATATCACCCCCCCTTTAGCAGTTCCATCTAATTTTGTTAATATTAATCCAGTCAATTTTAGAGCACTATTAAATATTTCTACTTGTTTAATAACATTTTGCCCTAAGGTTGCATCTATTACTAATAGATTTTCCTTTGCAGGGTATCCCAAATTTTTTTCAACAATTCTTTCAATTTTCTTTAATTCTTCAATAAGATTTGTCTTAGTATGCATTCTTCCTGCAGTATCTATAAGAACAACATTTTTTCCTCTTGCCTTTGCAGATTCCAAGGTATTATAAACTACCGATGCGGGATCTGCTCCTTCCTTTTGAGAAATAACCTCTATCCCTGCCCTTTCTCCCCAAATTTTTATCTGATCTATAGCTCCTGCTCTAAATGTATCACTGGCAGAAATTATAGGAAAATAACCTAACTTTTTTAAATAGTATGCCATCTTTCCAATGGAACTTGTCTTACCCGTTCCATTTACTCCTGAAAAAATAATAACATTGATAATTTCAGGATTTAAATTTAACCCATTATCAAGTTTAGAAAAGAGAGAAAAAAGATAATCTTTAAGAAAAATTCTTACCTCTGAAGGCTGTGAAAATTTTTTAATTTTTATTTCTTTTATTATTTCATTGGTAAGTTCTATTCCTAAATCTCCTTGAATTAACTGAGATTCTAATTCTTCGTAAAACTCCTCATCTAATTTAGAAAGTTTAAATATTTGTTGTAATCTTTTTGTAAAGTCTTGAAGTTTTACAAGATTTTTCCAAAAACTCATTTTACCCTTACCTCTTTTTCAAATTTATAAGCTATAACTTGAGAAGAACCTTTTTCATTCAAAGTTACACCATATAATATTTCTGAAAATTCTATTAAAGCTGGATTATGGCTTATTATTATAAATTGAATTTTTTCACTTAAATCCCTAATCTTTTTCCCCAATATTTCAGCATTATGATTATCTAAAGCAGAATCTACCTCATCCCAGAAACAAAAATTAACAGGAGCAATTTCTAAACCTGCCAAAAGTAAAGAAAGTGCAGAAATACTTTTTTCTCCTCCAGATAACATGAGTAAACTTTTAAAATTTTTTCTATCCGAAGTAAGTTTTATTGATACCTCACTATCAAGAGGATTATCTATATCACTTAAAGATAGATCAAACTCTCCATATGGAAAAAATAATTTCCAATTTTTATTAGAAATATATCTTAGCTTTTCATAGGTATCTAAAAATCTTCTCTCCGCTTCTTTTCTTGTATCCTTTATAATCTTTCTTAAAGAAGAAATGGAATTATAAACATCCTCTAATTCCTCTGATAACTCTTTATATTTTTTCTCTTCATCTAATAATTTCTCTTTTGCCAAAAAATTAATAGGACCTAAGTTTTCTATTTCTTTTATAATTTCTTTTTCTCTAATTCTTAGTTTATTTTCTGGAATATTAACCTTTAGAGATGGTTCCTTCTCAAATTTTTCCAAATATTCCTTTTCTATCTCATCTTTTCTTTTCATTAATTCCTTTAAAGTTGTCTCTTCCACTAAAATTTGTTCTCTTAAATCTTGCCATTTTTTCTTCAATATCTCTTCCTCTTCTTTTATAATTTTAATTTCTTTTTCTTTTTCATTGACATTTTTCCTACATTCTTCTTCCCTTGTCTCTCCATTAATCTTCTTTTCTTCTAAATAATTTCTTTCTTCATTTAGCTTTTCTAAATCTTTTCTAAGATTTTCTTCTAATACCTTTAATTCATTTAACTTCTTTTCTAATCCTTCTTTTCTTTCTTTAAGAAAATTCCTTTTTTTATCTAAAAAGATATATTCTCCCATGATTTCTTCATACTCTTTTCTCTTGATTCTTAAATTTTCTTCAAGAATTGAAACCTCTTTTCTCAATTCATTCAAAGCCTTTATGGATTCTTCTCCTTCTCTTAGAAAACTTAGAATTCTTTCTATATTCTCATTATATTCCCTTAAAGTATTTGAGTTCTTTTCGATTTTCTCTTCTAATTTCTTTAAAAGAATACTTGTTTTCTCTTTTCTTTCCCATAAACTTTTCACAAGGTTTCTAATATTAACTAAATCTTCTTCCAAGAAATTAATAGTTTGATTTAGTTCTTTTATCCTTTCTTCTTTCTCAATTTTCATCTTATTTATATTTAATGTGTTTTGAATATTCAATCTTACCCCACCACTTATGGATCCATTTCCTAAAAATACTTCTCCTTTTAGTGTAACCAATCTCCATCCTTCTTTTAAAAGATATCTTCCTTTCAGTGCAGATTCAAAGTCCTGGAAAATCAAAACATTTCCCAAAATGTTATAAATTAGACCTTCATATTTGGGTTGAAATTTTATCACCTTGATAGCCCATATACCATTAGGAATATTTAATTTCTTAAGTTCTTTATTATAAAAATTAAGAGGTCTAAAGGTAGCCCATCCCAAGTTCTTCTCTCTTAAATACTCTATTAATCTTTTTGCAGAATACTCATCTTTAACAATAATATCAAAAAGAGAATTTCCCAATATACTATAAATAGCATCTAAATATTCTTTTTCTACTTGGATAATATCTATTATTACTCCAAAAACCTCCTCATCTTTTAAGGATAAAACTTCTCTTACTCCTTTAGGATAATTATCTAATTGAGACTCTTCTAAATCCTTTAATATTCTCCTTTCTCGCTGAAATTCATAGCTAATTTCTTCTAAATATCTTTCCTTTGATTTTATTAATGACTCCTTTTCTCTAATCTCTTTAGAAATTTGTCTAAAATAGTTATCTAATAATTCTTTCCTTATTTTTAATCGTTCCAAAATTTTATTATTTTTATTAACAGAATTTTCAAAATATTTTAACTTTTCTTTTAATAATTCTCTATCTAAAGATGAATATTCAGAAAAAGAAAAAAGTTTTTGTTCATATTTAATCATTAATGTTTCCTTTTCTTTCAAATCTCTCTCCTTTTCTCTTAACTCCTTTTCTAAATCAAATACCTCCTTTTTAAACTCATCCTCCTTTAAACTTCTTAATTCTTCTTCTATATTTATCAATTCCTTTTGATGCTCTATAATTTCCCTTTCAACTCTTAATTTTTTATCCTTTAGATTTAATATTTTTTGATTATCAATTTCAACTTTCATTTTAATTTCCATTAATTCCCCTTTTATCCTATCCCATCCTTCTTGAATTTCCTTAATTTCTCTTTCCATATTTTTTAGTCTTTCTTGCACCTTTAATAGCTCATCATTAACAGAATCAAAACTACTTTTCAATTTTTCTACCTTTTCTTTTTTCTCCAATAGCTCTCTATTATAAGTTTCTAAGTTTTTCTTAAGTTTTTGCCATTGATAGAAAATTAAAGATTCCCTTATATTTTCTAATTCTTCTGATAAAGCAAGATAATGTTCTGCAGATTCCGCTTCCTTCCTTAAAATCTTAAGATTTTCTAAAAGAGATAATCTTTTTTCTTCTAATTCTCTCCATTTAACCTCTATTATCTCTAGTTTAAATTGAGTTTCTTTAACTTTTTCCTGATATCCTGCTATTCCTGCTATATCTTCTATAAATTTTTTTATTTCATCTTTATTCAATACTAAGGATTCCAATTCTCCTTGTCCTATAAATACAAAATTATGCCTTCCCAGACTATAGTTAGAAAGAAAAAGCTGGAGATCTCTTAATCTTATTGGTTTTTCATTTAAAAAATATTCGCTTTCTCCTTCCCTTTCGAATCTTCTTGATATAAAAATCTCTTGATAAAAATTCTTTTCTTGGGGAAGAGTAAGCACTATAGATACTCGAGTATATTTAGATGGGGATAAAAACTTATTCCCTCCAAAGATAACTTCTTCAGATCTTTCTGCTCTTAAAAGCTTTATACGTTGTTCTCCAAAAACCCATCTAACCGCGTCCAATATATTGCTTTTACCTGATCCGTTTGGACCTGTGATTACAATAAAATTACTATTAAAAGGAATTTTTTGTTTTTCAAAAAAGGATTTAAAATTCTGAATCTCTAATTCTTTAAGATACATTTTCCTTTAGTTTTTCAAAAGCCCTTTGAGCAGCTTGAATCTCTGCCTGTTTTTTACTACTTCCTTCTCCTTCAGAAATCTTCTCATTATCTATCCATAATTCTATAAAAAAGCGCTTTTTATGTTGAGGTCCTTCTTCTTTAACTAACTTATATACAGGCTTTTTATTGATTGATAAAAGAAGTCTTTTTAAGAGAGTTTTCCAATCCACTTCATATTCAAGCTTCTCTAGATCTTCTTTATAGATATTTATTATAAATTTTTTTACAAATTCAAACCCTTTATCCAAAAAAAGTGCTCCTATATATGCCTCAAAAAGATCTGCCAAAATTGAATCTTTTTCTCTCCCCTGCTGAAGTTCCTCTCCCTTTCCTAAAAGGATAAAATTGTTTAAACCTAATCTTTTTGCTTTTTTAGCCAAAGTATCCTTCTTTACAAGATAATTTTTAATCTGAGATAAAAGTCCCTCATTAGCATCTTGGTAAGTTTTGTATAATACCTCGCTTATTACTAACCCAATTACACTATCTCCCAAAAATTCCAATCTTTGATTATTTACTCCAATATTAGGATTTTCATGATAATAAGAAGGATGAGTTAATGCTTCCAATAACAAAGAAGGATTTGAAAATATAATTCCAGTGATTTTTTCTACTTTTCTTAATTTCTTCTCTATACTCTTTATATCACTTTCCATCTGAATATTTTTTAAAAACTAAAGATGCATTTTGTCCACCAAAACCGAAGGAATTTTTCAGAGCATATCTTATTTCCTTAATTCTTGCTTTATTAGGAACGTAATCAAGATCACATTCGGGATCCTTTTCTTCGTAATTTATTGTAGGAGGAAGAACTCCTTCATAGATAGATAAAACTGTAGAGATACACTCTACCGCACCTGCTGCCCCTAAAAGATGACCAAAGATAGACTTATTAGAACTTATTGCTATTTTATAAGCATGATCCCCAAATAGCTTTTTAATTGCTAAGGTTTCTATTTTATCATTTAGTTTTGTAGAAGTTCCATGAGCATTAATATAGTCAATCATGTCAAATGAAATTCCTGCATCTAAAATAGCTCTTTTCATAGATAGCATCGCTCCGAAACCTTCAGGATCAGGAGCAGTTATATGATAACCATCATCAGAGGTTCCAAATCCAACAATTTCAGCATAAATTCTTGCATTTCTCTTTAAAGCATGTTCTAAGCTTTCTAAAATTAAGATACCTGCCCCTTCAGACATAACAAATCCATCTCTTCGAGCATCAAAAGGCTTACTGGCTTTTTCTGGAGGATCATTTTGAGTAGAAAGAGCCTGAATAGCACAAAAACCTGCAAGTCCCATAGGAGTTATACTAGCTTCACTTCCACCAACTATAGCACATTCTACTTCTTCTTGAGCAATAAGTTTATATCCATATCCTATAGCATGAGAACTTGCAGCGCAAGCGGTAACTGGAGCAAAATTAGGACCTTTGAATCCATATTGTATTGCAATATTCCCTGCAGCCATATTTATAATCATCATTGGAACTACAAAGGGACTAACTTTTTTAGGTCCTTTTTCAAAAAGAATTTTAAATTGACTCTCTAAAGTTTCTAAACCTCCAATTCCTGAGGTAACAATGACTGCAGTATTTTCTTTTTCTTCTTCGGTAGGTTCCCAGCCTGAATCTTCTAATGCTAACTTCGTTGAAGCTAATGCAAATTGACAAAACCTATCTAATCTTCTTGCTTCCTTTTTATCAATAAAATCTTCAGGATTGAAATCTTTTACTTCCCCAGCAATTTTTGTTGGAAAATCATCTGTAGGAAATTTTTCAATATATTTTATTCCTGATTTTCCATTTTTTAAATTCTCCCAAAACTTCTCTTTTCCTATACCGATAGGAGACACTACACCCACCCCAGTAACAACAACCCTTTTTTTCATTCTTTCCCTCCTTTTAAACATTAAAAGGGTACTGGAAAAAGAAATAAACCCAGTACCCCTCTCCTAAGAATAATCTATATTTTTTTTTCTACATATCTTACTACATCTCCTACAGTCTTAAATTTTTCTGTATCTTCATCAGGAACATCTATTCCGAATTCTTCTTCTAAAGCCATAATTAATTCCACTGCATCTAAGGAATCCGCACCAAGATCATCTGCTATAGAAGAGTCCATGGTAATAAGATCCTCATCAATTCTTAGTTGTTCCACAATAATCTTTTTAATTCTCTCAAAAATAGTAGCCTCATCCATTTAAATTCACCTCCTTCCTTATTATAGTATTTAAATTTTTATTTTACATAGCTAAACCCCCATCAACATTTATAACGGCTCCAGTAATATAACCTGCTTCATCGGATGCTAAAAACTTAACAACATAAGCAACTTCCTCGGGCTTTCCAAATCTTTGTAAAGGAATCTGTTTTAAATAAAAATCCTTTAACTCTTGAGATAAATTTGCTGTCATCTCTGTTTCAATAAATCCCGGTGCAATAACATTTACAGTTATACCTCTTCCTGCTAGCTCTCTGGCAACAGATTTTGTAAAACCAATAATTCCTGCTTTTGCTGATGAATAGTTTGATTGTCCAATATTTCCCTTCTCACCTACAATAGAGGATATATTTATAATTCTTCCACTCCTTTGTTTTATCATAATTCTTGCTGCAGTTCTGGTACAAAGAAAAACTCCTCTTAAATTTATTGCTAAAACCTCTTCCCAATCTTCTATCTTCATTCTTAAGAGCAAATTATCTTTTGTAATTCCTGCATTGTTGACCAAGATATCAAGACGCCCAAATCTTGTCAAGATATCTTTAAACATACTTTCAACTTCATCTTCCTTACTAATATCTGCCTGATAAAGATAGGCTTCTCCACCTAATTCTGTAGCCTCCTTCATTGTTTTTTCTGCTGCTTCTTTATTACCCCTAAAATTTATCAAAACCTTTGCTTCCTCTTTTGCAAAAATCAATGAAATAGCCTTACCAATTCCTCTACTTCCACCAGTAATAAGTACAACCTTATCTTTAAACATCATTCCCCTCCTTTATTCTTTCAAAATCCTGAGGTTTTTCAATTCCCAAAATTTTTACAGAAGGTAATGTCTTTTTAATAAGACCTTGAAGAACCTTCCCAGGCCCCACTTCTATAAATTCATATATACCAAGATCTCTCAATTTATATAAAGTATCAGTCCAAAAAACTGAAGATGTGAATTGTAATATCAAAACTTCTTTTGCTTCCTTCCCATTCTTTACTTCTTCTTTGGTAGTACTACTTATAACAGGAATCTCTGGATTATTAAAAGAAATATCTTTTAAAAAATTATAAAATCTATCTTGAGCCTTTTTCATTAAAGGACAATGAAAAGGACCGCTCACTAATAAAGGTATAATTTTCTTTACTTTATCCTTCATTATCTCCTGCCATTTATTAAAATCATCCCTATCTCCTGATAAAACTATTTGTTCCAAGGAATTATAATTTGCTACCCAGAGGTTTTCAAAATTTTTTAAACTTTCCTCAATTTCTTCTTTATTTCCTCCTATAATTGCCCACATCCCTCCTGATACTTCTTTGGAAATTTCTCGCATTATTTTCCCTCTTTCATAAACTAATAACAAACCTTGAGAGAAATCAAATATCCCTGCAGAATAGAAGGCAGAATATTCTCCAAGACTATGCCCTGCAACATAATCAGGTTTATAATTATTCATCTTAAGAAAAGAATCTAACATAGAACTTATAGAGAAAATAGCAGGTTGGGAATAATTTGTCTCTCTTATTAATTCCTCAGGACCCTTTTCATAAATGTCAATAAGACTTAAATCTAATTTTTGAATCTCCGATATGAAAGAAGAAAATTCAGAAAAAGCTAAAAAAGGAGAAAACATCCTTAAAAATTGAGACCCTTGTCCTGGAAATATAAAAGCTCTCATAATTAATTCTCCTTTTTTTCTATTTCCTTCCATCGCATTAGAGCAGTACCCCAGGAAAGTCCTGCTCCAAATCCAACAAAAGCTATTAAATCTCCATCTTTAATTTTCTTATTTATTAGTAATTCCTCAAGGGTTAAAGGGATAGATGCGGTAGATGTATTTCCATATTTATCAAGGGTGACCCCTACTTTTTCCATTGGTAAGCCTAATCTCTCTGCACCTGCTTGAATTATTCTGACATTCGCCTGATGAGGTATCAACCAGTCTAAATCTTTGGGGGATAAATTTGCCTTATACAATGCCTCCTCAGTACTTTCTGCAATTACCCTCACAGAAAATTTAAAAACTTCTCTCCCATTCATTTTAATATAATGAAGTCTTTTATCAATACTTTCATAAGTAGAGGGGATTCGTGAAATTCCTGCAGGAATCTCCAGAAGACCTGCCCCTTCCCCATCTAAGTGTAGATTCCAAGAAATAAGTCCATAACCTTCTCCAACCTCTTGGAGGATAACTGCACCAGCAGCATCTCCAAATAACACACAAGTATTTCTATCTTGCCAGTCCACTAACCTTGAAATAGTTTCTGTTCCAATGATTAAGACAGTTTTCACATCTCCACTTTCAATAAATTTAGCTCCAGTAATCAGAGAAGATACAAAACCTGTACATGCGGATAAAAGGTCAAATCCTCCTGCCCTTTTGGCACCAATTTTATGTTGAATAATAGCACAAGTAGGAGGAAAGATCATATCAGGAGATGAAGAGGTAGTAATAATTAAATCAATGTCATCGGGCGAAATATTTGCTCTCTTTAATGCTTTTAAAGAGGCTTCTGCTCCTAAATCCGAAGGGTTTATACCCTCTTCCGCGATATATCTTGTCTTAATTCCGGTTCTAGTAGTGATCCATTCGTCGGAAGTTTCTACAATTTTTTCTAAGTCAAAATTTGTTAAGATTTTAGATGGTAGAGCAGTTCCAACACTAATAATTCCTACACCCATAATAAAAGTCTCCTAAAGATTTTAACTTTCTTTCTTTTCTTTAATCTTTATTACATTCCTCCCCTCATAAAAACCACAAAAGGGGCAAATTCTATGAGGCAAAATAAGTTTATGACAATGGCTACATTCAACTAAACTTATTCCCTCAAGCTTATATCTTACCCATCTTCTATCTCTTCTTGAAGTTGAAAGTTTCTTTTTAGGCAAACCCATATTTATTTATTTCCCTCCTTTTTCTTTAAAAAGATTTTTCAATGGTTCCCATCGAGGATCGATATTTAAATCCTTTGAGCATTCACAAGGACCTAAATTTAAATCATGTCCACAAATAGGACAGAGACCTTTACAGTTAGAACTACAAAGGGGTTTTATGGGCAAAGAAATACGAATATTATCTTCAACAAGGGGGTCTAAAAAAAGGGATTCCTTTTCTAAAACAAATTTAAAATCTTCCTCCTTTAATTCTATCTCTTCTGAAGGAGCAATATTTCTTATAATGGGTAAATCCCAAAGATAAATTTCCTCTATTTCTATATTTAAATTATATGGAAACTTTTTTAAACACCTACTACAATTAAGTTCAACCGTTCCCTTTATCTTACCTTTAACCAAAACTTCTCTTCCTAAATTAGTGAGTAATAAATTCACATGAACTGGAGCATCAAACTCCAAGTCCTCGTAATTAAGAGAAAGATCTTCTTCTATTAGAAGTTCTTTCCCTACTTGAGAATGAAGATCCGCAAGAAAGATGTACATAATTTCACCTTCTTTATATATTTAATTTACTTATCAATCTCTTCGTCTCCCGAGCAATCATTAACTCTTCATTGGTAGGTATAACCCATACCTGAACTTTCGAGTCTTCGGTACTAATTTTTTTCTCTTCTCCCTTAATCTCATTTTTATTTATATCTATTTTTATACCAAGATGTTCCATGTTCTCACAAATCATTCTTCTTATTATTGGTGATCTTTCTCCTACCCCTGCGGTAAAGACTAATACATCTAAACCACCAAGAATAGCATAATAAGCACCTATATATTTCTTAACTCTATAAACAAAAATTTGTAAAGCAAGTTGAGCTTTTGGGTCTCCTTTTTCCGCATAATCCTCTACATCTCTAAAATCATTACTTATACCAGAAATTCCTAAAATACCACTTTTTTTATTAAGAATACCATCCATTTCTTTAGGGGATATATTTTCTTTTTCCATAATTATTAATGGAATTGCAGGATCAATATCTCCACATCTTGTGCCCATAACAAGACCTTCTAAAGGAGTATATCCCATACTTGTATCAATGGATTTCCCATTTTTAATAGCTGTTATACTAGCACCATTTCCCAAATGACATGTTATTATATTTAAATCCTCTACTGGTTTCCCTATAAGTTCTGCAACCCTTCTTGATACATAAAAGTGAGATGTCCCATGGAAACCATATCTTCTTATTTTATATTTTTCATACCATTCATAGGGAAGAGCATATAAATAAGCTTCTTTTGGCATAGTTTGATGAAAAGAGGTATCAAAAACCATCACTTGAGGAACTTCTGGAAGTAAAGAAAGACATGCATCAATACCCTGAATATGATATGGATTATGAAGAGGAGCTAAATTTTCACATTCCTTAAGCTCTCTATAGGTATCATCATTTACCAATGTTGACTCAAAAAAGGTTTCTCCACCATGAACTACTCTATGCCCTACCGCATCTATCTCTCTTAGAGATTTGAAAATACCATTTTCTTTATCAATCAACAAATTTAAAATTACTTCAATGGCCCTTTTATGACTTGGTAAATACACCTCTATAATTTTTTTATCATTATTAGATTGATGGATCACCCTTGAACCTTCAAGACCTATTCTTTCTGCAAGCCCCTTTGCTAACACACTTTCATTTTCCATATTTAAAACTTGATATTTTACTGATGAGCTACCACAATTAAGCACAAGTATTTTCATTTCTTACCTCCTTTTCTTCATTGAAAAATTCTCAGGTAATTATACAATGGGAAGTACTATTAAACAAGATTACAGGGGGAGTTCTGTTTTAAAATTTTCTTATATGTTCCACAGGAATATTATTTTCTCTAAAAAGCTCATTTATAGTAATCAAATCTTCAGTTTGAAGTCGAAGAACTAAAAACCCATAATTACTTTCATCATCACAAGGAAAAGTTACTAAGCTTAAAATATTTATTCCCTTCTCTGCCAATAAATTTACAATTCTTGCTATCTCTCCAGGTATATTCTTTATTCTTAGAGTATATCTAAGACCTTTTTCACTGGCACTAAACATATCTATAAAAGCCTTAAAAATATCCGTTTCTGTTATAATTCCAACTACCTCTTTTTTCTCCAAAACTGGCAAAGCACTTATCTTATTTTCCCTCATAATTAATGCTGCTTCCTCTATGGGAGCATCCGCATCTATAGTTATGGGATTCGGAGTCATAGCATCTTTAACTTTGAGTTTTTCTAATAAATAGTTCATTTCAAAAATACTCAATGAAGTTGCTTGAGAAGGTGAAACAGATCTTAGATCTCTTTCTGTCACAATCCCCACAAGCTTATCCTTCTCCATTACTAAAAGTCTTCTTACTTGGAATCTTTGCATTATTTTCCATGCTTCTAAAATGGAAACATTAGGAGAAACGAAAATAGGATTTTTCGTCATTCTCATTCTAACAAGCATAGTAATTAACCTCCTAAATATGCTTTCCTAACTTCTTCGTTCTTTGCAATCTCTTGTGCTGGACCAAACATTGAAATTTTACCCGTTTCTAATACATAAACTCTATGGGAAATAGAAAAAGCCATATTGGCATTTTGTTCTACTAAGAGAAGGGTTTTCCCTTCCTCATTAATTTTCTTTAAAACTCTAAAAATCTCTTGAACTAATAAAGGAGCAAGCCCCATGGATGGTTCATCTAATAAAAGCAAACGAGCATCAGACATTAAAGCCCTGCCAATAGCAAGCATCTGTTGCTCTCCACCGCTTAAAGTTCCTGCCAATTGTTTATACCTTTCTTTTAATCTTGGAAATAAAGAGTAGACAAACTCAAGGTTCTCTTTTATTTTTTTCTTATCTTTACATAAATATGCTCCTAATTCTAAATTTTCTAAAACAGTAAGATTAGCAAATACCCTTCTTCCTTCTGGAACATGAGCAATTCCTAAAGCAGAAACTTTATGAGGAGGCAATTTTTTAAGATTAATTTCATAAAAGAAAATATCTCCTGCAGTAGGATTTACTAATCTTGATATAGCTTTTAAAGTAGTTGTTTTTCCAGCACCATTAGCACCAATTAAGGCAACTATTTCTTTTTCCTTTACCTCAAAATTTATTCCTTGAAGAGCTTTTATTCCTCCATAATAAACATGCAAATTATTAATTGATAACACTTTCCTCCTCCTTACCTAAATAGGCTTCTATAACTTTTGGATCATTTCTTATCTCCTCTGGTTTTCCCTCTGCAATTTTCATTCCATAATTAAGAACAATAATTTTTTCACAAATTCCCATTACAACTTCCATATGATGCTCTATCAAAAGAATAGTTATATTAAAATTATCCCTTATGTAGGATATAAGATTCATCAAATCCTTTGCTTCATGGGGATTCATACCTGCCGCAGGTTCATCTAAAAGTAATAATATAGGATTTGTTGCCATTGCCCTTGCTATTTCAAGTCTTCTCTGTTCTCCATAAGGGAGATTTTGAGCTATTTCATATCTTCTTTCATAAAGATGAAAAAACTCAAGAATTTCTTTTGCTTTTTTCTCTTGGGTTCTTTCTTCCTCAAGGAATTTACTACCTCTTATAAGGGTATCAACAATTTGAGAATTATTAATTTTGTGCATAGCAATTCTAACATTATCCATAACCGTGAGCTGTTTAAATAGACGAGGATTTTGAAAAGTTCTTGCAATTCCTAATCTCGTTATTTGATAAGGTTTTAATTTTTCAATATTTTTTCCATTAAATATAATTTCTCCCCTTAATGGAGAATAAAAACCTGTGATTAAATTAAAAACAGTAGTTTTCCCTGCACCATTTGGTCCAATAATTCCCAAAATCTCCTTTTCCTCAACATAAAAATCTAAGTTTACCACCGCCATTAATCCACCAAAGGCACAGGATAGATTATTTACTTCTAATATTCTCATTGTTATTCACCCTTGCATATATCTTTTTAAAAAAAGAAAAAGAAAATTCCTTTCCTCCCATTATTCCCTGAGGTCTTAGAAGCATTATACCTATAAGAATAATAGAATAGATTACTAAACGAAGATAAGTAAAGCCCCTCAATGCCTCAGGAAGTACTGTTAATATAAAAGCACCTAATATAGAGCCAGTAATACTTCCCATTCCTCCTAATACTATCATTAAAAGAATCTCCACTGATCTAAAGAAAGTAAAACTACTGGGATGAAGCATCATTAAATAGTGAGCAAATAATCCTCCCGCTATGCCAGCAAAAAAGGCTCCAATTACAAAGGCTAAAACCTTATAAAAAGTAGTATTTATTCCCATAGTTTCCGATGCTATTTCATCTTCTCTTATAGAAATAATAGCTCTTCCATGAGAAGAAATAATAAGATTTCTTATTACTAATAAACAAATAATAAACCAAAGAATTACCCAGGAAAGATCAGTCCTTTGGGGAATTCCCGGAAAACCTCTTGGTCCTCCTACTATATCTAAATTTAAAATAACTACCCTTACTATCTCTCCAAATCCTAAGGTTGCAATAGCGAGATAATCTCCTTTAAGTCTTAATGTGGGAATTCCCACTATAAGGCCTAAAATTGCAGAGATTAAGCCTCCTAAAAGAAGAAAAATGAAGAAAACTATTGACTGTGCAAAATTTAGAGGAAGAAAATTTAATAAAGAGATAAATTTTTCTCCTTGATATACACTCAATGCAGAGCTGAAATATCCACCAACAGCCATAAATCCTGCATGTCCAATAGAAAATTGTCCTGCAAAACCATTAATTAAATTTAAGCTCACTGCCAATATGCTATTTATACCCCAAAAAACTAAAAGCTGATAAAAATAAGGATTTAGTCCTCTGGCTAAACTTCCCAGATAAACTAAGATAACTACAAGGATAAAAACTAACAAATAATTCCTTTTCATCACACTTTTTCCCTCATATATTTTCCTAAAATTCCTGAAGGTCTAACAAGAAGAATCAAAATAAGAATAATAAAAGCTACAGCATCTCTTACCGTAGAAGAGATAAAAGCAGAAACTAAAACCTCAGCAATTCCTAATATAAAACCCCCCAGCATAGCACCAGGAATTATACCAATTCCTCCAAGAACTGCAGCAACAAAGGCTTTTAATCCAGGCATTACTCCCATATATGGATCTATTTTATTGAAGTATAAACCCACTAATACCCCTGCTGCAGCAGCTAAAGACGAGCCTATAGCAAAAGTGAGAGAGATAACCCTATCTATATCAACTCCCATCATTAATGCAATTTCCTTATCGAAGGAAACTGCCCTCATAGCTTTTCCAATTTTTGTTTTAAGAACAATAAATTGTAAAAGAAACATAAGCATTATAGAAACTAAAATTATAATAATCTGTCTATTAGTAATAACAATATTTCCTATATAATATATTTCCAAAGGAATTTTTTGAGGAAAAGGTCTTGGAGATGCTCCTATCCATAAGACCATTAAATTTTCTAAAAGAAAGGATACACCTATAGCAGTAATAAGCAATGAAATTCTTGGAGCTAATCTTAAAGGTCTGTAAGCAAATCTTTCGATTATAATTCCTAAGATTGCTGCACCTCCCATGGCAAATAAAAGTCCTAATGGAAAGGAAAAATTCCAAAGACCCAAAGCAAAATATCCCAAAAATGCTCCCATCATATAAATATCTCCATGGGCAAAATTAATAAGACGCAATATACCATATACCATAGTATATCCTAAAGCAATTAATGCATATATGCTTCCTAAGGATATTCCATTTATTATTTGTTGAATTACATTTTCCATAAACTCTTCCTTTCTAAAAACATAAAAAATAATAACAAAAAAAAGGGAGGGGGTAAACCCCCTCCTAAGAATAAATAAAAATTTTATGGCTTAACTGTTGCTTTATAAACTTGTTTTCCTCCTTTTATCTCAATAATAACTGCACTCTTTACAGGATTTCTATTTTGATCAAAGTAAATAGTACCTGTTACACCCTTAAATGGTTTATCCTTTGTAAAGCTTACTAATGCATCCCTAATTTTTGATGGCTCAGCACTTCCTGCTTTCTTAATAGCCTCAACAAGAAGCATAGCAGCGTCATAAGAAAGAGCTGCTAAAGCATCGGGAGTTTCTCCAAACTTCTTTTTATAATCTCTTACAAAAGTCTGAACTTTTAACTCTTTTGATTCTGGACTATAATGATTACTAAAGTAACAGCCCTCTGCAGCTTTTCCAGCTGTTTCTACAAGTTTTGGAGAATCCCAACCATCGCCACCACCAAAGGGAACTGTTATGCCCAATTCCCTTGCTTGAAGAAGGATAGGACCGATATCAGAATAATATCCAGGAAGATATACAAAATCAGGTTTTACAGCCTTAATTTTTGTAAGTTGAGCTCTAAAATCAGCATCTCCTTCAGAATAAGACTCTTCAGCAACAATCTTTCCTCCCAATTTTGTATAAGCCTCTTTATAAAATTGAGCTAAACCTTTACTATAGTCACTAGTTACTGCAACTAACATAGCAGAAGTTTTCAACTTTAAAGTTTTGTAGACAAAATTTGCCATAACAGTTCCTTGGAAATCATCAATGAAGCAAGCTCGGAAAATATAATCTCCAACTAAGGTTACTCTTGGATTTGTAGAGGTTGGAGTCATCATAACTACTTTCGATGCCTGACAAATGGGAGCAAGAACTAAACTCATGGAGCTTGCTACTTCTCCTAAAATTGCTACAACCTTATCTCTTTCTATTAGTTTTTTGGCAGCATTAGCAACTTCTTCTGCTTTATACTGGTCATCTTCTAATATTAACTCTATTTTACTCCCCAATACTCCTCCCTTTGCATTTACTTCTTCAAAAGCCATCTTAACTCCATTTGCAGAAGAAATACCAAAAGTTGCAATGGGACCTGTTATGGGAAATATGGCACCAATTTTTATAGGAGCTGCTGCTTGAAGGGGAAAGATTAAGAGACCAAAAAGAATACCTAAAATTAGGATAATCTTAAGAGACCTTTGCATCATCTCACCTCCGTAGATATTTTTAATAAAAAAGGGATGCCCTACCTTCTGTAGAACATCCCTGTTCTTATTGATTTGAAGTATATATTTTAGAAAAGAAGATGTCAAGAATTTACATGATTCATAAATACTAATTACTTTATGAAAGGATTCTCATCTTTATAAAATACACCTTCAGGTAATGGGTAATATATTTCCTCCACTCCTAATAGCTTTAAAGTCTCATATATATATTTCCCAACGTGTTTAAAACCTACAGCAGTATGATGAGGAAATTTTTTTTCAAGAAGTACATATCTATAAAATCTTCCCATCTCTTTTATAGCAAAAACTCCAATACTACCGAAGGATTTTGGGTCTATATCAAGAACTTCTCCTTCTGCAATGTAAGAAATTAACCTTGTATCAGGAGTTGAATGCAATCTAAAAATCAAAGCTTCTCCCGGTATTATTTTCCCTTCCAGAGTACCCCTTGTTATATCTGGTTCTTTATCTGGTTCCATAAGCCTATGCATAATTAACTGATATTTTATAGAATAATTAGATAAATAACATGAAGGTGTATTTCCACAATGAAAACCCATAAAGAGATCTGTAAATTTATAACCCTTTATCTTATTCTTTGACTCCTCAATTAAATCATAGGGAACAGTGTTGTTAACATCCAACAATGTAACAGGTAATTCACTTATGGCATATATAATATATTCACTTAATGTACCATATATATCTGATTCACAGGATACAGGTATTCCTCTTGTAGCCAATCTCGAGTTCACATAACAAGGAACAAATCCAAAATATCTCTCAAAGGAAGGCCAACACTTATTTGCAAAAACTCCAAATTCCGATGCCCCTAAATTTTTTTCCATAAAATCTAATAATGCAATTTCATATTGTGCTAATTTTTTAAGTAGTTCAGGATATTTATTCCCTACTCCTAATTCTTTTGCCATATCTTCTGCTACTTGAGGTATTCTTGAATCATTTTCAGCTTTCTTAAATATATCATATAGATCTAACTCACTATTTTCCATTATAGATATTCCAAGATCATAAAGAGGCTTTATTGGAGCATGCATCGTATTAAAATCTTGAGGTCTTGGTCCAAAAGAAAATATTTTTAGCTTTTTCAAAGCAAGAATAGTCCTTGCTATGGGAATAAATTCTTTAATCATATCTGCTATTTCTGAAGGTATTCCCACAGGATAATGGGGAATATAAACTTTTACATTTCTTAAACCCAAGTTGTAGCATAAACTAAGAAAACCACAATAAGCATCTCCTCTTCCATTAAATAAATCACTGCCTGTTTCTTCTCCTGCTGCGCATGCCATCACAGGTCCATTAAATTTTTGAGCAAGAAGAGATGTAGGTCCTTCAGGTCCAAAATTTCCAAGATAAATTACTAATGAATTTACTCCTTTTTCTTTTATTTCCTTTAAAGCTTTTAAAACATCTTCCTCGTTCTCAACTATGGTCTCAATATTTATAACAGATAATCCCCTTTTATCACATTCTTCTACAACTTTATTTTTTCTATTTCGAGATAGTTCAATAGGAAAACAATCTCTACTTACTGCTACAATTCCCAATTTAACCTCAGGAAGATTTTTCATTACATCACACCTCCATTATTTTTTATTGTCCATATATTTCATGAAATCTTTCAAACCATTTCTCTACTTCAGAAGAAGATAAAGGCACTGGATTTCCCATTGTTAAGGCAAAATAATAAGTCTTTGCTATCTCTTCCACAATAACTGCATATTTCAATGCCTCAGAAGGTGTTTTCCCAAAGGTAAATACTCCATGATTTTTAAGTAAAACCACAGGAGTAAACTTTGAATGCTTTTTCACCCAATCAGGTCTATTTTCATCATTTATTACTTCAAGAAGAGCTTTTCCTACATCTTCTAAAGGAATTGGAGAAGCATATCTTGCCACTTTTATTTCCTCTCCAAAATAATCCGCATGGGAAGTAAGGTAAACAGGAATTGGCTTTCCCAAAAGAGCAAAACTTGTAGCAAAAGGAGAATGGGTATGAACTATACCACAAATATCTTCTCTCTCTCTATATACTACTAAATGGGAAAGAGTATCTACCGATGGTTTTAAGTCTCCTTCAACTATATTTCCTTCGAGATCTACTATAACCATTTTTTCTGGAGAAAGATCTTCATATTTGACACCACTGGGTTTTATAACTACAAGATTATTTTTTAAATCTCTTCCACTTACATTGCCACTGGTTAAAACCACAAGATTATTTTTAGGAAGTTCCATATTCATCTTATAAACTTCTTCTCTAAGTTCTTTTAAAAGCATCTTTAGAATCACCTCAAAAATTTACTCTTTTTTTAATCTAACAACATTCCATGAAAATTTAGGCATTAGAACTTCTAAAATGTTTCCATCTATTTTAGAATTATTAGCTTTATGAGGAATAACCCTATCAGGATTTTCAGGAGTATTTCCAATATAAGGATCAGAAGATTCATATACAATATGGTCTATAATTTTATACCCATTAAAACCTCTAAGTTGATATTCTGCTAATAAATCATTTTCTACATCTCTATTTACAGCAAAAATAGAGATAGAGTCTTCCTCTTCATTATAAGTAATAACAGTTTCTAAAAGGGGAACATCAGTATAAAGTTTTGAATCATATTTGGGAGAATCAATTTTAGGAAGAAGAACTACTCCATGTCCATAGTTTGCAGTATGCAGGAAGGGATAATAAATGGTCTGTCTGTACGCAATTCCTCCTTTCACAGTAGTGATAGGAGCAAGAACATTAATGAGCTGAGCCAAGCATGCAATTTTCACTCTATCCGCATGCTTTAGAAGGGTCATCATCATACATCCTACAAGAAGGGCATCCGCAAATATATAATCCTCTTCAAGAATAGGTGGTGCTATTTGCCAAGGCTCTACATTTCTATCTTTCTCAAAGGAATGATACCAAACATTCCATTCATCAAAGGATATATGAATATTTTTATTAATACGTCTAACTGCTTTAACATAATCAATAGTGGAAACTACTATTTTAATAAATTCATCCATATCTAAATTTTTTGCAATAAAACTTTTCAGGTCTGTCTCCTTAGGTAGATTTATGAATCCTTCCCCTGGCATATTTGCATAGTAATGTAAGGAAATATAATCTATTACATCATAGGTATGCTCTAAAACTATTCTTTCCCATTCTGGAAAGGTAGGCATTTTAGGACCTGAACTTCCACATACTACAAGTTCAATCTTTGGATCTACCTGCTTCATAACTTTTGCTACTTCTCTTGCAAGCCTACCATATTCATGAGCAAGTTTATGCCCAATCTGCCATTCTCCATCCATTTCATTTCCTAAATTCCAAACTTTTATCTTATGAGGTTCATCATATCCATGTTTCCTTCTTAAATCACTAAAATAGGTTCCATTTGGGAAATTGCAGTATTCTACTAAGTTTCTTGCGGAATCAATACCCTGAGTTCCTAAGTTTATTGCCAACATAACCTCTGAATCAACTTTTTTACACCATTTCACAAATTCATTTATACCCACCTCGTTAGGTTCGATACTTCTCCATGCAAGTTCCAATCTTCTTGGTCTTTGGTCCTTTGGACCTATACCATCTTCCCAATTATATCCAGATACAAAATTTCCTCCGGGATATCTTATAATAGGAACTTTTAAGTTTTTCACAAGATCGATTACATCTTTTCTAAAACCCATCTCATCCGCTAAAGAATGCTCTGGTTCATAAATACCTGTATAAATTGCCCTTCCTAGATGTTCAATAAAGGATCCGTAAATTCTTTTATCTATCTTAGATATAACAAAATCTTTATCTAAAATTACTTTCGCTTTTTGCATCTTTTAAAATCCTCCTTTAGTATTGATTTTACTAAAATTTATACTATAATTTTAATTTTATTGCAAGAGTTTTTTTAAGAACTAAAATTTAAAATAGCAAAGAATAAAATATAAAGAATTTAAAAACTAAAAATAGGATTATTCCTGCTCAATTTCACTGATTAATTCTTTTATAAGATTTTTTACAGAAACAATTTTATTCACTCTATAAGCATTAGCTCCTGCAAAAGCAAAACCTGATTTTAACATTCCCTTTTTTGCATTAATTAAAGCCAATGCAATACAGTAAGGTGAATTTATATAATCACAAGTCTTTATACAATGAAAGACACACTTAAAAGGCTTTTTCTCTCCTTTTTCAACAGATTCTAAGAATTCATTTTTTATAGCTCTTCCTGGAAGTCCCACAGGACTCTTTATGACTATAATATCTTCCTTTTTTGCATCCAAATAAGCTTTTTTAAATCTAAAATCCCCATCGCATTCCTCAGTAGCAA
>JAOADF010000073.1 GCA_026417425.1 Dictyoglomaceae bacterium | reverse complement strand
CTTCTCCTTTTCTCAATTTCTCTATCCAATCCCTAACCCTTCTTGGAATTTCTTCAAATAAATCCTTCCAAGGAACATACAATTCTTTCTCTGCTATAAATTCTTTTGTAAAGTTAAAAGTAGGGGTAAAAGCAAATCTTTTTAAGTAAATTTCTACTAATTTATCATCCTGGGGAGTTTTTTCAATTAATCCATAAAACATAGATTTAATAAGAATACCACCATTCCCAGCTTTATCCTTGCAGGGAGCAATGAATCTTAAATATTTAAAGAAAAAAGGCTGAAACCAGGAAGGGGATGGTGCAAAGGCATGTTTTCCTGGTTGGGAGTATAAGATGGGATGGGTTCCTCTTATTTTTACTCCTTTCATTTCGTTATAGTCGCCATGCCAACTTGCTTCAACCTTTGTTATTTTTCCATTCTTTACAAATACCCATATATGTTCCAATTCATAAAGATGTTGAATATCCCAATCCCAATATATGGCATATTCTATTGCAATCTCACTCTCAGATAATTTTATCTCTCTTGGGAAAGAGGGACTTCTTCCAGATATTTTAAAAATCGTATATCCTATTCTTACAGGGAAAAAGGGCTCCTTTTCATCAAATTTTATAATTGGTGCATATTTTACTACTAGATCTAAGTCCTCTCCACTGAAAGCAAGATTTATCAAAAGAAGTAAAATTGAAAAAATAAAAAATATCTTCATAAAATAACTCCTTTCTTAAATCTTAATTCTATTATCATTTTTATCAAAAAAAATGGCAATAATTTATATCAAAATTAACCCATAACTTATCTTTTGAGAAAAGTTTCACGTTCTGTAGTAATTCCCCATTGTTTTGCAAATGTTCAATCTCTTTTCTCATGAAAAGTCTTAATTTTGTATCAAGATTGAATAAAAGCTCATCTAATAACAAAATATTTTCTTCCTTAATTAATACCCCTGCTAATGCTCTTCTTTGCTCTTTTTTAGCCTAGTTTATAATATATAAACTACTTCCCTATGTGAAATCACGTTGATATAGCTAATAAGGATTATCTTTTGTATTTTTCCTTCGGAAAGAATAAAATTTTTTAGAGTGATCACCTCCCTAAATACTCCTTCTTGGATATTATAGCTTTTAGCTTTTAATTTGTAAACCTTCCCAAAAATTTTCTTTCGAAAAAATAAAATAAATATAAAGTTAAATTATAAGAAATCATTTGTAAGTAATGAAACATGTTCCAAAAAATTTTATAATTGACTATAAATATTGAAAAGAGGTAATATTTTTTTATAAAGAAAATTTTAAAAGGAGTGATAGAATGAGGTCCATAAATATTAAGAAGATGAGGGAATCCAATATATCTTTGGTTTTGAATACTATCAGAACCAAGGGACCTATATCCCGATATGATATTTCAAAAATAACAAATCTTAGTCCTTCTGCCGTTTCAAGTATTGTAGAAGTTTTACTGGAGTCTGGTCTTATTAAAGAGACTCCTGCAAAGGAGACAAAAGTGGGAAGAAGACCCATAGAACTTTCTATGAATGATTCCAATTTATATCCCCTTGGGATTGAAATTGAGAATGATAGAGTGACAGGAATAGTTATGAATTTAAGAGGAGAAGTTATAAAGAAAGAAGTTATTTTTTTAAATTCCAATTTAGAGTATCAAAATATATTAAACAAGGTGGTAGAAATTTATAAGAGATTGAAGAAAGATATTCTTCCTGAGGAGATAATGGGATTAGGGATAGCTGTGCCAGGATCCTTAGATAGAAGAAATGGAGTTTGTATTTTTGCTCCTAATCTCTTTTGGAGAAATATTCCTGTGAAACCGTATCTTTCTCAATATATTAAAGATACTCAAATTTTTCTTGAGCACATAACAAAAGCAGCAACCTTAGGAGAGCTTTGGTTTGGTGCTGGTATTGGAAAGGAGAATGTTATCTGTGTAAGAGTTGGTAGTGGGATAAGTGCTGGATTTGTTATAAATGGAAGTTTATATAGAGGTTTTTCTGATAGAGCAGGGGAATTTGGACATACAGTTATAGAAAGGGATGGAAAGAAATGTCGATGTGGAAATTATGGATGTTTGGAAACTTACGTATCTACTCAGGTATTAATAGATAAGATTTTAGATGGACTTAAAAACAGAGCCTATACTCAAGTATCTATTGAGGGGAAAAATAGAGAAGAATTATTAGAAGAGATAATAAAGGCAGGAAAAGGAGGAGATAGATTTATATTAAACATATTTGAGGAGATGGGAGAATATCTTGGGATTGGAATAGCAAATCTTGTTAATATTTTTAATCCCGAATTGGTTATAATAGCAGGAGGACTTTCAAAAGCGGAAGATCTTTTATTAAATCCTGTAAAACATGCTTTAAAACTTCATGCCTTTCCTCCTATTCCCGAGGTTATTGCCTCAAGATTGGGGGAATATACCTGTGTGGTTGGAGCTGCAACCTGTGTTATAGAGAATAAGTTCTCCCAAATATTTTCTTCCTAAGTTTCCTTTGGGGGAACACAGGTTTTTCTTACCACCAATTTAGGGGGAAGAATTAATTGGGAAGGAGAATTATCCTCCTTCTTAAGTTTTTCCAAAAGAATTTTTCCTGCCAAAGCCCCCTGATCATAAATAGATTGGGAAATTGTAGTTAATTGTATAGTTCTAAAGGAACTTAAGGGGATATCATCAAATCCAATAATTGATATTTCCTCGGGAACCTTTACCCCTAATTCCATACATGCTTCTAAAAGTCCAATGGCACTCATATCATTGGCACAGAAAACAGCAGTGGGTCTTTCTTTCATTAATAATATTTTTGTCCCCAGGGAATATGCAGTATCTAAAGTAAAATCTCCTTTAAAAATATATTTTTTATCTAAAAAAATTCCTGCTTCTTCCAAAGCTCTTTTATAACCTTCAAATCTCCTTATATTAGGCCAAGTATCCCAGGGACCTGAAAGATATCCTATTTTTCTGTGTCCCAAAGAAATTAAGTAATTAACTGCCATATATCCTCCCAATTCATTATCCACTATTACATAATTAAATCCTTCTGCATCTTCAGGTAGTCTTCCCACTAATAAAATGGGAATTCCGATCTTTTTTGCCTCTTCTAATCCTTCATCCTTTAATTTTATAGACGCAAAGATTATTCCATCAACATTTCTCTGAATAAGAGATCTTACATGCTTTATCTCCTCATCTACCCTTCCATCGGTATTACATAAAAAGAGACTATAGCCATAAGTTCTACATATATCTCCGATTCCTCTAACTAATAGTGAATGAAAGGGATTGGTAATGTCAGAAACAATTACTCCAATAGCTCCAATTCTTTTTGCTATAAGTCCTCGGGCAAGAATATTAGGAGTATAATTGTATTTCTTCATCACCTCTAAAATTTTCTTTCTCGTACTCTCCTTAACATGGGGAGAGTTATTAAGAACCCTGGAAACAGTACTCTTTGATACATTGCATTCTCTGGCAATATCTTCTATAGTTATTCTCTTCATTCTCTCTCCTGGTATCGGTTGCACTATAAATTTTCTTTAATAATAATTATATTGCAGGAAATATATAGCCCCAAAATATTTCTCTAAAAATTTATAATTTCTTTATTATTTCGTAGGCAAAATTTTTATACTCTTCTATATTTTTCTTTGAAATGGTCATTATAAGCTGAAGATTTTTCCCATGGATAATTAAAAAGTAGGGTCTATATAGAAGATATAGAAGAAAAAAGAATATAGCTAAAGGAAAAACCTTTATTATTAAAAAAGCAAAAGCTATATATGCATAAAGTTTATCTCCTTTTTGTAAAATCTCAATTCCCTCAACATGGGATAATAATAAAATTGCTTCCCTTTCTTCAAAAAATACTTTCCTTTTTTCAATGATTTTATCTTCTAAAAGTTTGAAAGTAGTCTCTCCTAAAAATAAAGAGGAGGGAAGGTTCATCCATATGGTTGCAGGTTTCCCTTTTATTTCCATGTTTTCCTTTATGTTTTCTTAACCCCCCTAATTAACATTAAAATTCCAATTAAAATAAGTAAAATTGGTATTACAATGTTTAAATACATTGCAAGCCTTTGTTGGAATATTAATATTAAACCTAGTCCTGTTAAGATAAATCCAGGATACAAAGGCCAGTATCTTTCTCCATAATCTTTTGAGGGAAGTTTTGATGTATGAAGTAAGAATACAAAGATAAAAGCTAAGCCTAAGAAAAGAAGAAAATAAATTCCTCCTATATTCCAAGTTTCCTCTAAAATAGTAAAGGTTCCAATGGCAAGAAATATTAATCCTGGAATTAAAAAGCCAATATTTCTTCCCATTTTGTAATATACATATAAAAACCCAAGGGCAAAGATAAAAAGAATAGATGAGCCCGGAATAAGATTAAAGGTTATGAGAGTTAAAAATATTCCTAAAGAAATTAGAATAATTCCTAAAAGTTTTTGAGTTTCCATAATATCCTCCTCTTTAATTTACAAGAATTCCCTTTTTATTCTTCTCAATATGTAAATAAGTCCAACTATAGTTACTACCATAACAACTAAATTTAGATAGAATTCAAAGGGATATCTTCCTTGTATAAGATAATAAATTAAGACAAGAATTTCTAAAATTAATCCCCAAAATAATATAACTAATATGGGTCTATATATATCCATGGTTTAATTTTAGCATATTTAAACAAAATTTTCTATTTGAAAATATTTTTGATTTTTACTAAATTGGAGTTATAATAAAATAATATTAAAAGTATAAGGGAGAGGAATTATATGCGAAGGGATTTCGAACCAGAAATCTATAAAAATCGTATATTGGATTCCATAGAAGAACACATAATATATTATGATAGAGACATGAATATTATTTATGCAAATGAATCTGCAGGAAGATCTATTAATCTTTCTCCTGAAGACTTAATAGGAAAACATTGTTATGAACTTTGGCAAAAAAGAGAAGGTATTTGTGAAAATTGTCCTGTTAAAAGAGCTATGGAGACGGGAAAGGCGGAAGAAGGCGAGATAGTATCCTTTGATGGTAGAGTCTGGTATATAAAGGGTTATCCTGTAAAAAATAAGGAAGGAGAAATTGTGGGGGCAGTGGAAATTACTCAGGAAATAACAGAAAAAAGGAAAATGGAAGAGGAAATTAAGTATTTAAGCTTTCATGATAAACTTACAGGATTATATAATAGAGCCTTTTTTGAAGAGGAATTGAAAAGACTTGATACAAAA
>JAOADF010000128.1 GCA_026417425.1 Dictyoglomaceae bacterium | reverse complement strand
CCTCCTTATGAACTTTCTACTGCAACTCTAATTTGTGGTAAAATATCTGGAAGAGATAATGATAAATTTAAATTAGCAAATCTCACTCCAATTCCAGCAAATAAAGTTAAAGCGCCTTTAATAAAGGAGTGTATAGCTCATATAGAATGTGTCTTAGAAGATATTATTGATATAAAAGGAGATCATGTATTAATTATAGGAAAGGTAGTTTATGCTCAGGTAGAGGAGGATAAATTTGACAAAGTATATAATCTTGATAACTTTAATCCCTCTATGTATCTAGGACAAGATATCTATACCACATGTAAGGAGGCAAAAAAGATAACCTTGGGGTAAGGGTAAGATTAGAAAAGATAACAAAATCCTTTTCAAGAGAGAGGGAATTTATTCTTTTTAGAAGAAGGGAAAGAATTTTAGAGGATTTACCTGAGGGAGAAGAAGGGAAAATTTATGCTCTAAGAGATGTAGATCTCCTTATACCTGAAGGAAAAACCCTTTGTATTATTGGACCCTCAGGATGTGGAAAAACTACTTTATTAAAAGTTATCGCTGGACTTGAGAAACCTGATTCAGGAAATATTTATTTTAATGAACAATTGGTAAATGACCTTCCTCCAAAGGATAGAGGAATTGGAATGGTTTTTCAGAATTATGCTCTGTATCCTCACTATAAGGCTCGTGGAAATCTTTCCTTTTATTTTTGGATAAGAAAAAGACCTGAAGAGGAGATAGATGAAAGAATAAAAGAAACTGCAAAGATTTTAGGGGTTGGATTTGAAGAACTTCTACCAAGAAAACCAAAAACTCTATCGGGGGGAGAGCAACAAAGGGTTGCTATTGGAAGATGTATTGTAAGAAATCCTACTTTGATGCTCATGGATGAACCATTATCCAACCTAGATGCAAAACTAAGAGTTATAACAAGAACAGAGATAAAAAAATTACTTTTAAGATTTCAGGTAACAACAGTTTATGTTACCCATGATCAAAGAGAAGCACAAGCCTTAGGAGATATAATTGCGGTGATGAAACAGGGAAGGATATTGCAAGTAGGAACCTACGAGGAACTTATGGAAGAACCTAAAGATGCTTTTACTGCTTCCTTTGTAGGTATTCCTCCTATGAATCTTATTAAGGGAGAAGTATTGAATAATAAATTTGTCTATGATAATTTAGAAGTTCCCATTCCCTTTAACTATAATAAAAAAGAAATAATTTTAGGATTTCATCCCTCAAAGATTAAGATAAGTAAAAAACCTACAAATTTAATAGGAGAAATATTCTTTATAGAAAGTCTCCCTTCGGACAAAATTCAAACCCTCCATATAGAAATGGGAAAATTAAATTTGAAGATTCAGATTCCAAAAGAAAATATGTTCCGAGTTGGAGACAAAGTTTATTTAGAGCTTCCTCAAAAAATTTACTTTTTTGATCCTGATAACGAAAAGAGAATAATGTAAAAAGGAGGTTTATTATGAAGAAGCTTACTTTAATTGTATTGGCCTTTATACTTTTTATAACTCCCTTATTTTCTTGGTCTGCCCATAAAGAGATGACAGAGATTATATTGGAACAATTTCCATGGCTCCAAAAATATGATAACATAGAAGTGACTCCTTATACTTACAATGATCCTTCTTTATATAATCCTTCCTATGTTATTTCCTATCGAGGAGAGGAAATTGGGGATAAAATTTCTGCTATTACTATTATTACAAGATATATAGAAGAACCAGATAAAGGGATGGATGAAAATATAAATTTAAGTTCCATGCAAAAATTAACAGGAGGAAGCTCTGGCTGGAGACATATGTATTTTATTACCTTTCAAGGTTTATGGATTTTAGGAGAAGCCCCTAAAAGAGCTCTTCATTTTTGGAATTTAGCAAAGGAAGCTTTTATGAAGAAAGATTATTACTGGGGATTTAGATTTTTTGCATACAGTCTTCATTATCTTCAAGATGTGAGTATGCCCTTTCATGCCTATCCTATGCCTTTAAAAAATGTAATTTTTGGGATATTTAATTTAGATAAGCTAATATCTCAAGGAGAAAATCATCATTATACTTTAGAAGATTATCAAGAGTATCAAATAAAAACTGGGAATCCTAAATATATAAAGGTATTAAAAGAAGCAAAGCCCTTAGAAGTTAATAATCCAGAAGAATCAGCTAAAAAGGCGGCATGGATCTCTCGAAATTATATGGGGAAATTATGGGATCTACAAATAAAATACTATGGGCCTGAAATAAACGAAAAAAAGAAGTATAAAGCGGATCCGAAACTTTTTACCTTAGAATCCTATTCTCCCCTTAGAGAAGAATATGACAACACTATTCTACAGGCTTTAGAATATTGTGTTGGATGGACCAAAGGATATTTAAATTTTCTTAAGGATTTCTTAAATAAATTGGAGGAAGGTAAATGAAGAAAGCATTCCTAATATTTGGTATATTTTTTATCGCACTATTTTCTATTCTATATATCTCAACAGATATTTTAAATCCTTCTTTAGAGGTTAAAATTATAAAGGTAGAGAAAAAAGATCTTCCTATAATAGTATCTACAACAGGAAATTTATACTTTAGGAATAAAGTGGAGATTTCTCCTAAGATAACGGGAACCCTTTTAAAAATGAGGGTAAAAGTTGGGGATAAGGTTAAAAAAGGAGAGATCTTGGCAGAGATCGATGCAAAGGATATAAAAAAACAGATGGACAATGTAAAATTAATGATGGAGACCATAAAAACTCAAGAAACTCTTCAGAATCAATTCAAAATCCTAGGCTCTTTTTTTGGTTTGCCTCAGGAAAATTTTCAAGGGAATGTAAATTCTTTTGAGAATTTGAAAAATCTACTATCTGCATACTATGAAAATCTTAAAAATACTTACGAAAATAGATTTTTAAAATCTCCCATTACAGGGATAGTGGT
>JAOADF010000115.1 GCA_026417425.1 Dictyoglomaceae bacterium | reverse complement strand
TTTTGAATTTAAACCTGGACCTCTTTTTGCTAATATAATATTAGCAGATGAGATAAATAGAGCAACTCCAAGAACTCAATCGAGTCTATTAGAAGCAATGGAGGAAAGACAAATAACTGTAGATGGAATTACAAGAAAACTCCCCGATCCCTTTATGGTACTTGCTACTCAAAATCCTGTTGAAACTTATGGAGTTTTTCCTCTTCCTGAGGCGCAACTGGACAGATTTTTTATGAGAATAAAAATAGGATACCCAAAAAGAGAGGAAGAGGTAGAAATTATAAATAGGAATAGGCGTTTTGATTTGCTTGAAGGTATAGAAACAGTAATAACTAAAGAAGAGATAGATTATGTAAGGAAAAATTATAGCCATGTAAAAATATCAAAGGAAGTAATGGATTATCTTTTAGATATAATTGATAAAACAAGAAATTCTGATAATATTCAATTAGGAGTAAGTCCGCGAGGAAGTATTGCCCTTTTTAAAGGATGTCAGGTTTATGCCCTCTTTCAAGGAAGGGATTATATAATCCCTGAGGATATCAAAGAACTTGCTCCCTATATTCTTAACCATAGAATAATAACTTCAGGAGTATCAAAAAGTAGAGATATTTACGATTTTGTAAAAATGCTTCTTGAAAATATCAAGGTTCCTGTGGAGGAAATATAAAGATTGATATACATCCTTTTCTTCCTTATTCTTTTAGGAATATTGATCCATAATATTTCAAAGAAATATATTCTCCATAACATTTCCTACAAAAGAGAACTTTCTAAAGGGATTGTGGAAATAGGAGAAGAATTTACAATAACTACCATTATAGAAAATAAAAAGTTAATTCCTATAACATTTTTACAAGTGATAGAACAACTTCCCTCTATTTTAGAATATAAATTTAAAATAGAAAAATTCATTGATAAAGGATACTTTTATCACACCATGACCTTTTTTCTCCTTCCCTTTCAGAGGGTAAAAAGAAGCTATAAAGCAATTTGTAACTCTCGAGGAAGATACATCTTTGGAGAGGTCTCCCTATTAGGTGGGGACTTTTTGGGATTAAATGTGGTTTCTAAAAATTTTTTCTTTAATCAAGAGATTGTGGTATTACCTAAAAAAATTGATATTGAGAAGGAAATTATCCCCTATGGAGATTATAATGGAGATATCTCTGTTAAAAGATGGATCATTGATGATCCTACAATGATCATAGGAATAAAGGAATATACAGGACAGGAACCTGCAAAAACTATACATTGGCCTTTATCCCTTAAACATGGAGAGCTCATGGTAAAGAATTTTGATTTTACCTATGAAAATAATTCCATGATAATTTTAAATGTGGAATGTTCAAAACCATATTGGTTAAGAATTGATGAACCTGCAATAGAAGCTTGTATATCCATTGCTAGAGGAATTGGAGAGACTTTTCATAAAAGGAAAATACCCTTTGGACTTTTAACTAATGCTCTAATATATGGTCTTACAAGGGAAGAAAATACCATATATCCTTCCTTAGGAGATTTACATTTATCTGTTTTTTTAGAATACTTGGGCAGAATATCCTATAATCTCAATTGGCCCTTAGAAAATATAATCAGAAAATATAATGAAAGAAAGTTTTTCATTTCAACTTACGTAATTATTACTCCTAAAATTTTAGAAGAATATATTCCTTATATAAATTCTATGAAGAATGAATCAAATAAGATTATTGTCATCTCCTTTTATCCTGATAATCTTGAATTTATTTCACCTCAAATAATAAAATATTTTGTAAACTGGGAAAGAAATGGGGCTTTTGTTTCTTAATTTAATTTCTAAGCTTTCTCTTACTTTCTCCCTTTTATCCTTTGCCTTTATTTTAATCTCTGACCTTAATTTAAATGAATTTACTTTTTTCCTCCTTTTTCTCCTATCTTTTTTATCCCTTCATCTGAGAAAGAATAAAACTCTATTTTTTATATCTTTTCTTCTTTATCTTATTCCCATTTTCCTGTATCCTTCATCATTTGATAAGATTTTCATTCTTATTTTTTCTATCTATGGGTTTCGACTCCTTTACATAGATTTAAGAGAGGTTAAATATGGAAGCTTCCTAGAATACTTTAAGAAATCTCTTCCCATAATCTTTATTGTTCTTTTTATCTCCATACTATTAAAGATCTCTCCCCATAGATTTTCGAACATAGAGAGACTTGTCCTTCCCTATATTTTTATTTATCTTGTAATATCGGTTCTTTTGTTAAGAACCTTAAGATATATGGAATATAATCCCCTAGATAAAAGAATTATTATGATAAATCTTAGATATAGCATAATCATTATTCTTTTATCTTTAATTCTCAGCATTCCTTCAGTAAGAAATATATTCTTCTCAACCCTTTTTACTATTTTTCATTTTCTGTTAAACCTTTTTATTCTTTTAATAGGAGTAGTAGTTATCATTGTTGGTTATTTTATACAAAAATTAATTTATTATTTAATACTTTTTCTTTCTTCTAGGAATGTCATAAAAATACAGCCTAAAAGATTTGAATCCCTCTCTCCTCAACTTGAAAACATCTTAAAATTATTATTAGGACCAAAAAAATCTTATTGGAATTTTCTTGATACTCTTATAATAATAGTTTTTTCTATTCTTGTCATATCAATTGCTGTTGCTATTATTTTTTGGCTTCTAAAAAGGGAAGGCTTTCTTAATAGAAAAGAGGAAATATATAAAGAAGAAAGGGAATTTATCTTTCCTAAAAATAATCCTTTCGAAAGATTTCTCTCAAGATTTAAGAGGAAAAAAGAATTGGAAATCATAAGAGAATATTATAAAAAATATCTTATGGAAAGTAAGAAGAGAGGTATAGAAATTCTCCCCTCCTTTACTACCCTTGATATATATGAAAAAACTAAAAATGTCTTTAATTCCGAAATATTAACTAAAATAAGAGAGATTTATATCTTTGTAAGATATAATATAAAAACTCCTTCTTCCGATTTAATTAAAGAATTTATTTCTCTATACAAAAAACTTATGGGAGGTAAAAAATGAAAGCAGTTGTGGTTTATGGACCCTTTGATTATCGTCTTGAGGAAAGACCCATTCCTAAAATTGGAAAGGAAGAAGTTTTAGTTAAAGTTCTTGCCACAGGAATATGTGCCAGTGATGTAAAAACCTATTATGGGTTTAGAGTTTGGGGTACTGAAGATATTCCAGCTTATATTCAAGCTCCAGTAATACCGGGACATGAATTTGTGGGAGAAGTAGTGGAACTGGGAGAAGGAGCAAAGGAAAAATATGGGCTTGATATTGAAGATATGGTAGTTTCAGAACAAATTATTCCATGTGGTAAATGTAGATTTTGTAAAGAAGGAAAATATTGGATGTGCCAACAACATGATATCTACGGATTTATTAAAGAAAAAGCAGAAGGATCCTGGGCTCAGTTTATGAAGTATCCAGCAAATGCCATAAATCATAAGGTTCCCAAGAGTATAAAACCAGAGTATGCTGCAACTATTGAACCCTTAGCTTGTGCCATCCATGCAGTGGAAAGGGGAAATATTCAATTAGGGGATGTGGTGGTAATTGCAGGTATGGGACCCATTGGATTATTTATGCTTCAAGTTGCAAAATTAAAAGGTCCTGATCTTGTTATTGCTATAGATTTAAAATCTTATAGATTGGAAATTGCAAAGAAATTAGGTGCGGATATAGTTATTAATCCCTTAGAAGAAGATGCTGTTCAAAGGGTTTTTAATCTTACAGAAGGTTATGGATGCGATGTTTATATAGAAGCTAGCGGTTCTAAATCTGCAATTATTCAAGGTTTAAAAATGATAAGAAGATTGGGAACCTTTGTTGAGTTTGGAGTTCACTCGGAACCTGTCTGTGTAGATTGGTCAGTGATTGGAGATGTGAAAGAACTAAATATCTATGGAGCCCATTTAGGTCCTTATTGCTATCCTAAAGCTATAAAATATTTAGAAGAGGGAAAAGTAAGGGCAGATTTAATAGTTACCCATACTCTTCCCTTGGAAAACTTTAAAGAGGGAATAGAACTTGTACATGAAGGAGATAAATCTCTAAAGGTAATTTTAATTCCTTAAGTTAAGATTTTAGAAACATAAAAATAATAGAAAATACTTATTATGAGATATTCAGAGATTAGAAAAAATTTGCCAAATATATTAAAAATCCCAAATGCAAGAAAAAAGATTAGAGATATAAACCATGTTTTAAATAACAAGATTGTAGTATTAGATGATGATCCTACTGGATGTCAAACAGTCCATGATATTCAGCTACTTTTAACCTTTGAAGAAGATCTTTTAGAAGAAACTTTATCCAAAGAAAATATTTTCTATATTCTAACTAACTCTCGAGCTTACTCTGAAAAGAAAGCTATCTCTTTAAATAAAGAAATTGCTCAAAAACTTTTAAAATATGGAGATTTAAAATATTTAAAAGTAATAAGTAGAAGTGATTCCACTCTCAGAGGACACTTTTTTGGGGAAGTTAAGACATTAATGAATTTTATTGGACCCTATGATGGTATAATTTTCGTCCCATATTTTGGGGAAGGTAAAAGGGTTACAGTATTTGATACCCATTATATAATAAGAAATGACGAATTAATAGAAGTTAACAAAACAGAATTTAGTCAAGATCCAGCCTTTGGATATAAGAATTCTCATCTTCCCTCTTGGATAGAAGAAAAATCTAAAGGTCTTTGGAAAAAAGAAGATGTCTTATCCATATCCATTGAGGATATAAGATTAGGTGGACCTGAAAGAATAAAAAAAATATTATTAAAAGTAGAAGGAGGAAAACCTATAGTTATTAATTCCCTTTGTGATGAGGATTTAGAAGTTTTTGTATTGGGATTAATAGAAGCAGAAAAGGAAGGAAAGAGATTTTTATATAGAACAGCAGCTTCTTTCGTAAAGATTAGAGGTGGAATTGAAGAAAAGGACCTGATATTGCCAGAAAAAGGAGAGATAGGATTAATAATAGTTGGTTCCTATGTAAAAATGACAACTATGCAACTTATCAAATTATTAAATCATCCAAATATAGAAAAATTTGAAGTTAAGATTAAAGATATTATAAATAATTCGAAAAAATCTTTAAATAGTATTATCATAAAAACTGATGAAGTTTTAAGAAGGGGAAAATCTTTAGTTATATACACGGAAAGAGAATATTTTAAAGATAAAAAATTTAATGATCTTAAAATGGGACAAAAAATATCAAATTTTTTGAGCAATTTAGTAAAAAATATTAGAGAAAGACCTGATTTCCTAATTGCAAAGGGAGGAATAACTTCCCATGTATTAGCCCAAAAGGGATTAGGAGTAAAAAAAGTAAAGGTTTTAGGACAAATTTTTCCAGGAATACCTATATGGAAATTAGGAAAAGAAAGTAAATATCCTGGACTTCATTATGTAGTTTTTCCTGGAAATGTTGGAGATGAAAATACCCTTCTTGAAATCTTCAAAAAGTTTATAACCTAAAAAAATTTAATTGTATATATGATTGTATTTTCAATTTTTATCTGTTATAATGAACACTGTATACAGTATTCATCTGATATAAAGAATTTCTGGGGAGGAAATTTATGGAAACTTGGGAAGAAAAGATAAAAAGACTTAAAAGAATAGCTTGGGAATTAAGAAAAGATGTAATTGAGATGATTTTTAAAGCAAAGGCAGGTCACCCAGGAGGATCCCTATCTTCAGCAGAAATAATTTCTGTTTTATATTTTGAAATCATGAATGTAGATCCTAAAAATCCCAAATGGGAAGATAGAGATAGATTTATTCTTTCCAAGGGACATTCATGCCCAATTCATTACTCAGCTCTTGCGAAAAAGGGATTTTTTGAAAGGGAACATCTCTGGACCTTAAGAAAAACTCATTCTATTCTTCAGGGGCATCCTGATATGAAAAAGACCCCAGGAGTTGATTATACCTCAGGATCTCTAGGAAATGGTTTAGGAATTGGTGTAGGTATGGCCTTGGGATTAAAAAGGTCAGATAAAAAATCACGAGTTTTTGTACTATTAGGTGATGGAGAATGTCAGGAAGGTAGTATATGGGAGTCAGCAATGTGTGCAGTTCATTATAAATTGGATAATTTATATGCAATTGTAGATTATAATGGACTCGAAGTGGATGGATGGCTTCGAGAAATCATGAATGTGGAACCTTTTCGAGAAAAGTGGGAGGCTTTCGGATGGAAAGTTAGAGAAATAGATGGACATAATATCGAAGAAATTCTCAATGCTTTCCAATGGGCATTTAAAGTGGGGGGACCTGCAGTTATTATTGCTCATACTATAAAAGGTAAAGGTGTATCTTTTATGGAAAATGAAGTAGAATGGCATGGACTGGCGCCAAATGAGGAAGAGTATAAAAAAGCTATGGAAGAGTTGGAAAGGGAGGTTTCAAGATTATGAAAAAGGAAATTGCAACAAGGGAAGCCTTTGGAGAAGCCTTAGTAGAATTAGGTCAAGTAAATCCCAATGTGGTAGTCATTGATGCGGATATATCTAAATCTACATATACTACAAAATTTCATAAACTTTTTCCTGATAGAGCTTTTAATGTGGGAGTTGCGGAACAAAATTTAATGTTAGTTGCAGCAGGTTTAGCTACAACAGGGAAAATTGTATTTACAAGTACCTATGCAGTATTTGCAAGTATGAGAGCCTGTGAACAAGTAAGAACTTTTATTTGTTATCCTAATGTGAATGTTAAAATAGCAGCAAGTCATGGAGGAATACAAGTAGGAGGAGATGGCCCTACCCATCAAGGAACAGAGGATATTGCAATTATGAGATCTTTACCTAATATGAAAGTGATTCATCCAGCGGATGCGGTAGCAACTAAAAAAGCAGTATTTGCTATAGCAGAAGATTATGGACCTACCTATCTTAGAACCATGAGAAATCCAACACCAATAATATATGAAGAATCTTGTAAATTTGAAATTGGCAAGGGAAATATAATTCTAGATGAAGGAGATGATATTTCTATAATTGCAACAGGAATTATGGTACTTATGGCTTTAGAAGCAATTAAAATTTTAAAAGAAAAAGGAATAAGAGCAAAAGTGGTAGATATGAGTACCATAAAGCCGATCGATTCAGAACTTATTATTAACTTAGCAAAAAAAACAGGAGGAATTGTGACATGTGAAGATCATAATATAATAGGTGGCCTAGGAGGCGCAGTAGCAGAAGTATTAGTTGAAAATCATCCTGTTCCCATGAAAAGAATAGGATTAAATGATACTTTTGGAGAATCAGGAGATTGGAAGGAACTTTTCGAAATTTATGGACTTTCTCCAAGACATATAGCAAATGCATGTATTGAGATCATTAAAAAGAAAGAAAAAATTTTAAGATAAGCCTAGAATTCTTCTTGCCTCATATGGTGAAGCAATATCCTTCCCTATTTCTCTTATTATTTTTACAATTTTTTCTACCAATTGAGCATTACTTTTTGCCAATTCTTCTCCTGCAATATAAGGGCTATCTTCAAAGCCACATCTTACCATAGTTGCAGAAAGAGATATTGCAGTAACTTGCATTAAAATAGAATTTTTACCTCCATAGTATACCAATCCCCAAATAGAATTTTCTGGCAAAGATTCTGATAGGAAAAGAATATTTTTAGGAGAAATGGGCATTGCACCAGGAAAGTTTAAACAAAAATCAAAAAGATAAGGAGGTAAGAATAAATTTTTATTTATAATTTTTTTAGCATTTTCAATCATACCTACTTCAAAAACCTCAAAAATTGGTTTTATTCTTTTCTCTCGCATTTTATTTGCCCAGAATTCTATATCCTTTGGGGAATTTATATAAACACCATCAAAAAAATTACATGATCCCATATTTAAAGAGGCTAGCTCAACTTCAGGTACTTCTAAAACAAGACTTCTTTGATGTGGGGTTAGAGAAGGATATCCTCCTGTAGAACCATCAATAATAATATCACACTTTGCCTTAATAAGATTTACAGTTTCTTTAAATAATGTTAAATCATCTGTCAATATCCCCTTTTCATCTCTTACATGAAGATGAACATAGGACGCTCCTTCGTTCCAACATCTATAAACTTCCTCTGCTATCTCCTTAGGAGTTAATGGATTATTTTTTCCTTCTCCCCAGCCTCCCACAGGAGCAACACCGATTATTATTTTCTCCATAATTTATTTTTCCTCCTTAATTACTGGAATTCTTACAATATCAGGATCAGTAAATTGATCTAAAGCGTCCCGAGAACAAGTAGAATAGTCGTCTATCACGGCTCCTTCATCTCCAGCTTGAAACCAATGTTTAATTCCTGGAGTAAAATAATATTGATCTCCTGGTTTCATAATAATTTCCTTCCAAACAGTAAAATATTTTTTCCTATATTCAGGTAATATAGCTTTAGGATTTAAAGTTTTTTCTCCCTCCACATATAAATATAAAGTTCCCCATCTTAATCTCATAACTTCTTCCTTTCCTGGATCATTAGCATAGGGAGGATGCCAATGTTCTGGACATATTCTTCTTGGAGGGACTACTATTACCTTTGCGCTTATCCTTTCAGTATTAAAAAAAGTTAGAGTTATTATGCCAAAATTAGCAAGATCACTTAATCCAAAATCTGCCACCTCTATTTTCTCAATTTCCTCTTCTCTTATTATTACATGAGCTTTTTCAAGATATTTTAGACCAAGTTCCTTGTATTCTAAGTACTCCTTTTTGGTAATCATTTAGTATTACTCTCCTCCTTTTCTTTTAATAAATTGATTAATACATCTAAACCTCTCTCCATTCTTTCTTCAAGATCTTTTTCGTACACATATCTATATAAATATTTATAAAAAGATATTGCAGTACTATTTTTCTTAGAAATTTCAAATGCTAAATTTATTGCTGTTTCTTCTACTTTTCCCTCTTTTTCAATTTGATTTATTATTCCTAGGCTTTTAGCTTCTTCTGCAGAAATTTCTCTTCCTGTTAAGGCTAATTCATTAATAATTTTTTTATTTAAGCTTCTTCCAGTTCCTGCTAAAGACATCATAGGAGCCAAATCAGATTTAATTTCAGGAAAACCAAAGGTCGCCTTTTGAGAGGCAATGGCAATATCACACACATTTATTAAGCTTAATCCACCCCCAAAGGCACCCCCTTCCACTGAACAGATGACTGGTTTATTCAATTTTAAAATTTTTATATGGAGTTTAATAAATGTTTCTCCAAATGTTCTTAATTCTGAAATCTTTTTATAATTTCCTAGATCTCCTCCTGCACAAAACACCTTCCCCTTTGATGATAATACTATAACTTTTATATTAGGATTTTTATCCGCTATATCTAAATTAGAGATTATTTCCTCCATCATTTCTATATTTAATTTATTTTGAAACTCAGGACGATTTAATCTTATTATTAATACTGGAATTCTTTCTTCTATCTCTATAAATCTAAGCATTTTTGACTCCTAATTTAAGTTTTTAATACGGAACTTACTAGAGATAATGTCTCAAGAATATCTCCCTTTTTGATAACTTCAAAGATGTTTCTTTTTTCCAATTCTTCTGCAATATCAAATAATAAATCCATCCATTCAAAGGTTTTTGAGAAAGTTTTAACAGGATCTAATCTTTGAGGAAAAACATCTGCAGTGATCCAGAAATTGTATCCAAGTCTTTTAAGATATAATACAAACTCTACATAATCTAAAAAGTTTACAGTACCGGGTATCATATCCCAGTCCCAATTTCTATAATTATCATTTATATGAATATAGAAGAGTTTCCCTGTACTTCCAAGAACAGCAAGACTTTCAGCAGGAGATTCTAAGGATTGAAAAGCATGCCCTACATCTAACGTAACTCCCACATTTTCTCTTCCTATCTGATCACAGAAAAATGCAGATTTTCCTGCATTTCCTATAATCACATGCATTCTTGGTTCGCAAAGTTTATATTCAATACTTATTTTTACGTTCTTCTTGTAATCCGCACATTCTCTAATAGATTCCACAGTATTTTTCCATGCATTTATGTAATCCAATTCGAAAGGATAATCACTCCCATCATTAAGAAGAGCACAGGTTACTAAATTACATCCCAATTCTTCTGCAAAATCCATAGCGGATTTCATATATCTTATTGCTTCTTCTCGAGTTTTTCTGTCTGGAGAAGAGAAGGAACCAAATCTCCATTTTTCTTCACTTTTTACATTTAGATTTACTGCAGATACCTCAAAATTATAATCCTTTAATAGTTTCTTTAGGAGGACGGGATCTGAAAAATCAGAAGGGTATATAACTTCTAATCCAGAACATTTATAAATTTTCTTTGCCAATTCAAACTTTTCCTCCAAAGATCTTGGAGGTTGATATTCTGCAAATCTATCAGTAAGTCTTCCAAGAAAACCAGTAATAACAGAGTACTTTGGCCTCATCATGCTTTTACTCCTTTCCTTTTTCTATTTTTCCACCAAGAGGTTTGAGAAATGAAAGAAAAAACAATAAGTATCAAAAGTATTATGCTCACTGGACGAGTTATAAAGGGAAGTAGACTTCCATTAGAAGTAAGTAATGTTCTTCTTAAATTTACATCAATCATAGGACCTAAAATAACTCCTAAAACAAAAGGCGCCATAGGGTATCCCATTTCTACAAGAAGATAACCAAGGAGTCCTAAAATCACCATAACCTTGATATCAAAAAGACTTATATTTATTGCATAAGCACCTATTACACATAAAGCTGCTACTATAGGCATAAGAATCTCATTTTTTGTTCTCCTTAAGATAGGTACTAGAATACTTGTCATCAGTGTTCCACAGATTAATAAAAGAAAACTCGCTATAGCTAGTAACGCTGACATTTCATAAATAAAATTGGGAAATTCAAACTGTAACATAGGTCCAGGACGTATACCATGAAGAAGTAATGCTCCAAGCAAAACTGCAGCAGGAGGACTTCCGGGAATTCCCAAGGTTAATAAGGGAATTATAGCTCCCCCTATACATGCATTATTCGCAGTTTCCGAAGCTATAATTCCTTCATAAGCTCCTTTTCCAAAAGACTCTGGATCTTTACTACTTCTTTTTGCAGTATCATAGGAAAGCCATGATGCAACATCTTCTCCCACACCAGGGATTGTTCCCACATATACTCCTATAACTCCTGATCTTAATACACAAAAAATATGTTTCTTAATTATTCTTAACATATCTAATAATTTAGTTTTAGTTTCTGCAATTCTGACCATTTCTCCAGTGGTATATCTTAAAGAAATAATAACTTGTGGGATTCCAAAAACTCCTATCATCGCTGGTACATAGGAGATTCCTCCCAAAAGCTCTCTTACATTAAAAGTAAATCTTGGATATCCATGAAGACCATCCATTCCAATACAAGAAACTAAAATCCCCAAAAATCCAGCAATCCAACCTTTAATAGCAAGATCGGGTGATGTCAAAGAACCACAAATAGTTATTCCAAAAATTGCCAATAAGGTAAATTCTGGAGAAGTAAATTGTAATGCGACTTTACTTAATAAAGGAGCAATTTCTAAAAGACATATCATTCCAAATAAACTTCCTATAAAGGATGCAAATCTTGTTATAAATAAAGCTTCTCTTGCTTTACCTTGTCTTGCTAAAGGATAACCATCAAGAGCTGTAGCAGCAGAGGCAGGGGTTCCTGGAATATTTATAAGAACAGCAGAAATTGACCCCCCAAAAATGGCACCATCATAAATAGATATCAAAATGGGAATAGCTAATTTAGCAGGAAGACCAAAAGTAATCCCAGTTAAAAGAGCAATACCCATGGTAGCAGTAAGTCCTGGTAATGCTCCAATTATTATTCCTAAAATAGTTGATACAAACATTAAGGTCATTATTTGTGTATTTGTTAGTAATTTAGCTAGCTCCTGAAAAAATATCATTAGTCCCATACATATGTCCTCCTAAAATCTCGAATTAGGAGAATCCCCCTTAGGGGAGGGGGATTCTCGCTAAGGTTCCAAAACAGTATGTAATTAATAGAGAACCTAAGCCAGAAACTAAAAGTATTATCCACCAAGAGGCCGCCTTGAGAAAAAACATGGAACTTGCTAAGAATATAAATGTTGCCCAAAAGAAAGGTATCCTTCCCAATAGTATGATAGTATATAGAAGTATTAATATCGTTATTATTATAGATTTAAAAGCAATTTCTGTA
>JAOADF010000064.1 GCA_026417425.1 Dictyoglomaceae bacterium | reverse complement strand
ATAAAAGAAAAAAGTCTTATTGATATTTTAAGATCTCCCTTCTTTAAAGAGATAAGAAAAAGACAACCTTTCCATGAAAATCTTCTTCTCCCATGTATGATAATAGATTCACCATGGATATTAAGAGAACTTGTGGAGAAGTATGGAGCCCATCCCACCCATCCTGGTGCGGACGATATACTATATGAGTTTAAAGAGGATATAGAAAAATATGCAGAAGAGGTAAGAAGAGTTTTAACTCCTGTTTGGATAGAGGATTTTAACGGTAAGGCACCTGTAGAAAATAAAGAGGTGAAGGTATAGATGAGTATTACAGAAAGAAGAAGACAATTCTTAGAAGCCCTAAAAGAATTATACAAAACCAAGAAAAGACCTGTTCACTACTATGAAGTTGCAAAAGAAATAAAGGTAAGTCCTGCTACTGCGTATGATATATTACAACTTCTTCTTAGAGAAGGATATATAAAGTCAGAGTATGAAGAAAATATAAAAAAGAAAGGAAGAAGAAAAGTTTTTTATAAACCTATAGAAGAGAAAGAAGAAAATGTTATTGAATTAAATAACATTGATAGAACAAATCCTCTTCTATTATGTATTTCTTTCCTTCTTTTTCTCTTTAAAAAAATACAGTGGAGTGAAGAGTTAAAAAATTACATTCTATTTATTCTTGGTAATTTTAAAATAAATACTGAAACAATTTTATTACTTATCCCTCTATTAATCTTGGGATATATTGGAAAAAATGTTTATCAGGGAATAAATAAAGAAAAAATAAAAAATACCTTAGAAGATTATTGGAAAGCTCTGTCAAACTTAGCAGAAGAGGATAGAAAAGCTCTTTATAATCTAATTCTTTCAACAATTAAGAATATATAAATTAACTCCTTGAAATCCTTATAAGACCAGAGGTTGATATTATCTCAATTCCTTGCTTCTCTAAATTATCTAGGAGAATATTCATGCCAAGAGAGTCTGATGCTATATGTCCTGCAATCACAACATTTATATGATGTTTCTCAGCTTCTTTTCTATGTTCTTCACTCATATGCATTCCTACAATAGTTCCAATTCCAGCTTGTGCCATCTTTTCAATTAGTTCTACAGCTCCTTCCGTTCCTCCTGTCATATCGACAAAAACTTTTCCCGCTCTATTTTTAGAATTCCCAACAATTATTTTAGGAGGATTATTCCTTTTTATAGCTTCCTTATATTCTGGAATTTCTTCTAATAATTCCAAAATATCTCCTACAGTAAAGGGGATATTTTCATCAAACAATTTTTGCAGATAAGTAGCTACACAATTATCTGCAGGAGTATGACAACACATTAAAGGAATATCTAAAATTCTTGCAGCATCTACTGTCTTGTAATGATTTACTGGAAGAACTCTTCTTTCTACTTCTCCAATTCTTGGCAGTAAAAAACCTTCCGCAATATTTATTGGAATCCCCCATTGATATAAAAGATCCTCTTGGAGATGCATAACCTCATAGAAATTTGCATATGCCTTCCCCTGAGGATGATGAGAAATAACTAAATCAATTTTTTTTCCTTGTCTTTCCAATTCCTTCGCCAATAGTAATTCTGAAGTATCAATATCTATTCCTGATAAAACCCTTTTAACTTCCCTTTGAGAATCTCCATAGAGTATTCTTGTATCAGAATAAGGATTATTTAGATTTTCTAAGTCAAATTTCTCTCTTTCCTTTCCACTTAATTTTTCAAATTCTTTTTTAGTTCTTTCTAAAAATTTTTGTACATTGTCCCAACCACGAGGATCATTCTTCATACCTAGTTCTACAAAAATTTCATAAATCTCTCTAATCTGCATATAATCTCTCTCCTTTATGGATATATTATTAAAGACTTTTTACCTTTCTCTGGCTCAATTTTTTCAATATAAGATTTTAAATTATACAAAAAGAAATCCGATCCAATATTTTTATTATTTTTTTGATACTCTTCTATTTTTTCCCTTTCCCATGTAAGAACTTTTACAATATCTTCTAAACTAAAAATAGGAAAACCAAACTCATCCGTTTTTTTAAGAAAATCTTTTAAAACATCATCTAACAGATTCTTTAACATTGTTCCCCGATTAGATTTTGGGTGTAATGAGGGGAGAACTAAATTCTTAAGTTTTATTTCATATTCCCTTTTTAATAATTCAATTACTTCCTTATACTCATTATCGGTAAAATTTTGATTTTCTTTCAGAAATTCATGAGTAGAATATCTAATACTATAAAGTAAAAGATGAAGTTTTTTTTCTCTCCAGGGAGGAAATATTTCTATTACTTTTTCTGAGGAATAATCTGTAGCTTGTTTTAAATATACACAATCTTTAGAGCAATTAACCTCTCTAAATCTCTTTTCTCCACAACATTCAGAGCAGATACTTTGAGCTACGACTTTGCAAAATCTTTTTCCTTTTCTTTTATTACAAAGAACACACTTTCCCATACCTGAAAAATTATATCATATTATTTTCTATTTTCCATAGAAAATATTTTATTTTGGTATAAATATGGATGAAGGGTATTAAGAAAAAATCTAAAAAATTTTGAGTTTATAATGGAGAAATTAAGGTTTATGAGGAGAGCTAGATATAAAAAGAAGAAATAACAACTCAAAAATTTTATACATAAAATTTTTAATACTATGCTTATTAATATAATTTTAATTGAAAAAATAGGATTATATTCATATAATCTTTTCTATAATATAAGGAGGTTGAGTCCTTTTGGAAAGAAATTCCTTAGATAAAGAAATTGAAATATTAAGAGAGAATGTCATTAGAATGGGAAGTATTGTGGAAAAAATGCTACATCAAACCCTAGAAGCCCTCAAAAAAAGAAATTTAGATTTAGCTCTTGACACTATAAAAAAGGATGACCTTGTAGATAGTTTCCATTGGGATATAGAAGGAAACTGTATTAATCTTCTTGCTCTCTATCAGCCCATTGCAAGAAATTTAAGAATCATCGCATCTACTATGAAGATTATAAAGGATTTAGAGAGAATTGGAGACTATTCTGTAGATATTGCTAAATTTTCTTCAAATCTTCTTAAAAATTTTTTTGAACTACCTTGGAAAGAGATCTTCTTTTTAGGAGAACTCACAGAAAATATGATAAAAGAAGTAATAAAAGCATATTTTAAACCTGATTTAAACTCTTTAGAGAATTTATCAACAAAGTATAAGGAGATCAATTTAAAATATCAAGAAATTTTATATAATATGATAAACGAAATCCAGAAAAATCCTAAAAATACCCAAGAAATTATTCAACTAATTATGATCTCAAGATATTTAGAAAGAATAGCGGATCATATAACCAATATGATTGAAATTATTTATTATATGGAAACAGGCGAGAAAAAGGAACTTCATGGAGAAATATGAACTTATCCCTTTTGGACTATCAATTGAAGACATCTTTAAATTAAGCAAGGCATCTTGTGATATTAGTCTCTCATCTGAATTAAAGGAGAGAGTTAAGAAAAGCAGAAAATTATGGAATAAATTTTTTAAAGAAGAATATGTAATCTTTAATGACATTCGTATAAAAATTGAAGACTATATCTCTCCTGAAGAGACAAGAGCAATCATGTTATTACAAGCTTACACTTTAGCTCTTGGTTATTCAGGGGTCCGCATAGAAGTTATTGAAAAAATACTAGAATTTTTAAGAAAAGATATTATCCCATTGATTCCTGAAGGGGTATCTCTAAGAAAAAAATTTAATCCCTTAATTTTTATTGTTTACGCTCTTTCTGGAAAGGGCGAAGTTTTATGTAGAAATAAGAGAATGACGACAGAAGAAGCATTAATAAATTCTAATATAAAACCTGTAAAATTAGATAAAAAAGAAGTTTTGGCACTAACTAGTGGAACTCAATATTTATCTGGAATTCTAAGTTTATATTTTATAAAGATTAGAGAATTAGGTAAGATCTCTGAAATTTCAGTAGCTCTTTTTCTTGAAGTTTTAAAAATAGATGATAGATTTCTTAATCCTTTTATACAAGCCTTAAAACCTCATTTAGGTTTAATTAAATATTACGACAATCTTAGAAGACTTCTATCAGAAAGTGAGATTATCTTTTCTCATAGTAATAATTCTAAACTTCCCGATACTCGTATCTTAGATTATACTTCACAAATATTTTTTATTTTTCATCAAACCCTAGATTTTGTAAAGAATATATTAGAAGTAGAAATTAATTCAATATCTAATAGTCCTTTAGTTGTTCCTGAAGAGGAACTTATTCTTAACAAAAATCTATATATAGAAACTCTTATCCATACTATTGATTATCTATCTATAGTTATAACAAGCATAACATGCTTATTAGAAAAGATAGTTTCTAAAATTCAATCCGTATTTGAGATTGATCTTCCCTTTTTTTATAATATTTGCCAAAAATTAGCTAAGGAAAATAAAAAATTATCTAAACCTCTGAGTAATAACATCTCTTATTCAAATAGTTATGATTTTTTAAAACTTGAAATTAAAAATCTTATAAAACTTAAAAGAATTGTTAAAAATTGGGAGAAATTGATTGCTATAAGCTTGATCTACGAAATTCAATGTATAGACTATCATAAACTTTTAAAGTATGGAAAGGGAACTAAAATAGTATATCAATTTATAAAATCTTTAATTTCTACTATAAAAAATGAAGAAGATCTTCATAAAATTCAAATTTTAGAAGAAAACTTTGACAATCTTATAAATCACGTAGAAGAAGTGATTGGAGAATTACTTTAAATTAACAGTTTTCAAAGCCCTTTTTATCACCTCCACACTTTGTTCCCAAGATAATAAACCTGTATTTAAGACTAAATGATATAGTTCTGGATTATTCCAATCCACATTATAAAATTTTTTTAAATATCCTTCTGCGGACTTATCCTTTTCCAAAATTAATCTTAAGGCTTCTTCTCTTGTAAGATTTCTTTCCTCCATGAGATTCTTAATTCTGTTCTCCAAAGGCGCAATAATCCTTACATGTAATGTCTCAGGATTATCTTTTAATAAAACCTGCGCTCCCCTCCCTAATATAACAACATTTCCCCAATCTTTTAATTTTCTTATTACAGCCTGAACAAACAATAAACAACCTTCTTCATCAAAGGTTTTAGTTGTAATACTTGTAGTTCCTGTAATGTTATTTTTCTCTTTAACAGTAATTTCTACTAAAGGCTCTCTTCTTCTAAATAATTGTTCAAAAAAACCTTTAACCTTATAATTATCTTCGTTAAAATCAATAACCTCAGCTTCTGAAAGTCCAGAAGATATTGCAATTTCTGTCATTAGAAACTTATCAAAATATCTATAATTTAAATCTTTCGCTAATCTTTCTGCAATTTTATCCCCATTACTTCCATATTGACGAGATATGGTAATAATACCCATCTTTTCCTCCATATTACAATTTATAACCTATTTTCCTTAAAAATTCCTTTCTATATGCAATATCTTTCTCTTCTTCAATACCCTTAGGTTTTACCCCATCTATAACACCTATTATTCCTCTCCCATCACCATCTTCTACTATTACTACTTTCAGAGGATTTGCAGTAGCAGCAAAGATATTAACAACCTCTGAGATATGTTTTATTGCATTTAAAATATTTATTGGATAAAGATTTCTTAAAAGGACTAAAAAGGAATGTCCTGCTCCTATCCTTTGCAAATTCTTTACTGCTAAATCTTCTAGTTCCAAGTCTGTACCTATATGTCTAATCAAAGCAGGACCTGAAGATTCACAAAAGGCTAATCCAAATTTTGCCCCAGGAACAGAGCTAACAATTGCCTCATAAATATCTTCCACAGTTTTAATAAAATGGGCTTGTCCCAAAATAAGATTAACCTCAGCAGGTTTTTCAATTTCTACTATTTGAAATTCCATTTCAACTCCTCCCCTCTAAGATTTAGTTTTTATCTCTTCCTCTTCTTTAATTTTCTCAAATCTTACCCGCCTCTCATTCTCGTCATAGATTACGAAAATTTTATCGCCTTCAGACATCTCACCTTTTAACATTGCTTCCGCAAGCTTTGTCTCTAATTCGCTTCTTATTTTTCTTTTAAGCTCTCTTGCACCAAATTCTGTTTGATATCCAACTTTAGCAAGATATGAAATAAGAGAATCATCAAAATCTAATTCAATTCCTTGTCCCCTTGCTATTTCTCTTACTCTTTCTAATTGTAATTTTACAATTTCTTTAATATGTTCCTGAGTTAAAGCATGAAATACTATAATTTCATCAATTCTATTTAAAAATTCTGGTCTAAAATATTTCCTCAAAAGAATCATCAGTTTTTCTTTTAACTGTTCATAAGTTAATTTTTCCTTTTCAGGAGCAGTAAGATTATATTGAATTATATCAGATCCAATATTACTTGTTGCTATAATTATTGTATTTGAAAAATCTACAGTTCTTCCCTTCCCATCAGTAAGCCTTCCTTCATCAAATACTTGCAGTAAAATATTATGAACATCAGGATGAGCTTTCTCAATTTCATCTAATAAAATAACACTATATGGTCTTCTTCTTACCCTTTCTGTTAATTGTCCACCCTCTTCATATCCCACATATCCTGGAGGAGCACCAATTAGTCTTGAAACAGTGTGTCTTTCCATATATTCACTCATATCAATTCTGATAATAGCATCTTCATCTCCGAATATGGCCCAAGCAAGAGCTTTCGCTAATTCTGTCTTTCCAACTCCTGTGGGACCTAAAAATAGGAAAGTAGCAATGGGACGATTTGCTTCTCTCAATCCTGCTCTTGATAATCTTATTGCATTTGCAACAGCTTTTACCGCTTCTTCTTGAGCAACGATTCTTTCATGAAGTTTTTCTTCTAACTTTAATAACCTCTCTTTTTCATCAGTAGATAATTCCGAGACAGGAATTCCTGTTAGAGTAGAAATTATTTCTGCAATATGTTTTGCTTTGACTTCTGCAGATTCTGATGCAACCATTTTCTTCCAATTATCCTCTGCACTTCTCAATTCTTCTTCTAGATTTTTAATCTGTTCTTCTAATTCCTTTGCCTTATCGAATTGTTTTCTTGATGTAGCATATTCTTGTTCTCTTTTCAATTGTTTTAATTTTGACTCCATCTCATGAATTTCTGAAGGACGAGAAGTAAGATTAATACGGACCTTAGCACATGCCTGATCAATAAGATCTATGGCTTTATCAGGGAGATACCTATTAGTAATGTATCTATCAGAGAGAACTGCAGCTGCAATTAGAGCATCATCACTAATTTTAACTTTATGATGAGCTTCAAATCTATCCCTTAATCCCCTCAATATGTTAATAGTTTGTTCCACGGTAGGCTCTGAAATAAAAACAGGTTGAAATCTTCTTTCTAAAGCAGCATCCTTTTCTATATACTTCTGATATTCATTAAGAGTTGTAGCACCTATAAGATGAAGTTCTCCTCTTGCTAAGGCAGGTTTAAAGACATTAGCAAGATCCATGGAACTTTCTCCTGCTGATCCTGCTCCTACAATATTATGTATCTCATCAATAAATACTATTAATCTATCCTGATTTGCAACAATTTCATCCAATATATTTTTAACTCTTTCCTCAAATTCACCTCTATATTTTGTTCCTGATATTAAGGAATTTACATTTAACTCTATTAACCTTTTATTTCTTAGAACTTCAGGAACTTCGCCTTTAACAATCCTTTGAGCTAAACCTTCAACTATCGCAGTCTTTCCCACTCCTGGTTCTCCTATAAGAACTGGATTATTTTTCTTTCTCCTTGCTAAAATCTCTATTATCGTCTCAATCTCTTTTGCCCTACCAATTACAGGATCTAATTTGCCTTGTCTTGCAAGTTCTGTTAAATCCCTTGAATATCTATCGAGGTTTGGAGTCATCATAGAGGATCTCGTTCTTACTTCTTCTTTTCCTTTACCTACTACATCAACTACTGCTCTTCTTATATCTTGAGATGTTAATCCAAATTTTCTTAAAATATCGAATGCAAAACCATCAGGCTCCTCAGAAAGACCAATTAATAAATGTTCTGGACCAACATAATTATGTCCTAAATCTCGAGATGCCCAAAAAGCTCTCTCTAAAGCACTTTTTAAACGAGGAGAAACCTCCATTTCAATAGTTTCTCCTTGAGGAGCCTTAAAATTCCCTTTAGGAGCATTATATTCTATATATCCCTTTAAATCTTGAGGTGTTATATTAAAATGTCTTAAAATTTCTTGAATGATCTCATTTTCAGTTAATGCATATAAAAGATGCTCAGTATCTACTTCTGATTTTCCAAAATCAACAGCCTTTCTTCCTGCTTTTTGAAGATACTCCTTTGCACTATCACTAAGATATAGAGAAAGATCTATAGCTTCTCGATCAAATTTTTCTCTTTCAAAGGGCTCAAATTCTTCTCCAAAAAAGTCTTTAAAAAAATCTCCCCAGAACAGAGATTCCAAGGGAGAAAAACTTTTCTCTTTTTGTTTATATTTAGCATAACAAACCTCGCATAGATCTAGAGTTTGTTTTCTTCCACTTTTTATTATAGATACTCTAATTGTTGCGAGTCTTTGCCCACATTTATCACATATCTTCTTTGACATTTTTTCACCTCCCATTCTTTATAGAATTAATTATAACATAAAAAATTATTTTAATATTTAACCTCATATGATATAATCTTAATTCAAAAAATGAGGTAGAAAATAATGAAGGAAATTTTAAATATTGCAGAAAATATTGTAAAAGAAGCTGGTAAGATCCTTCTAAAATATTTCTATGAAGAAAAGGATATAAAATTGAAGAGTATTTCTAATCTTATAACCAAAGGAGATCGACTTTCTGAAGAAAAGATCATTGAGCTAATCAGTAAAAATTTTCCTAATCATTCAATATTATCTGAAGAAAAGGGAGATATAAAAAAAGAATCTAATTATCAATGGATAATAGATCCTTTAGATGGAACAACAAATTATGCTCATAACAATCCTTATTTTTCAATAAGTATCGCTTTAAAAAGAGAGAATAATATTATTTTAGGAATAATTTATGATCCTATTAGAGAGGAACTTTTTTCTGCTATAAAGGGAAAGGGAGCTTTCTTAAATAGAGAAAGAATAAAAGTTTCTGAAGTAAAGGATCTTAAAGATTCTCTTTTAGCTTTTGGTCTTCCTTATGAATTAACTATGGATGAAAAAAATTTTATTTCCTTTATAAATCTTTCCAGAAGAAGTCATGGTATAAGAAGAATAGGCTCTGCAGCATTAGAATTAGCTTATGTCTCCTGTGGAAGACTTGATGGATATTGGAGTAAAAGACTGAATCCATGGGATTTTTCTGCAGGATTACTTCTTGTAGAAGAGGCAGGAGGAAAGGTGACAGATTTTAATAACAATATTGTTCCTTTTAAAGAGACAAGTATTGTTGCTTCAAATGGATTAATTCATAGTAGATTATTAGAAATCTTAAAATTAGAAGTTATATCTATATAAAAAGTTATTTTTGTATTCCAATTTTCCTTAGGTCTAAGAGCTATATTATAGAAATGTAGAAGAGCACTCCCTTGGTATACTCTTTCGAAACCCTCTTCAGATAAAGATATAGTCTCCATGGGATATCTAAACCACTTTATCCTTTCGCTAAGTTTACAAGTTAAATCAATAAAAGGAGTTTTTATTCCCCAACTATCGATCTCTTCTATCCCTGTGGACCTAAGAAAAGACTTCCAAGAAAGATTAGGAATATAGAAATAATAATCGTCATGTTCTGGAGCTAAAAAATTAAAAAGAATTTCCCATCCAAAAACTAAGGAAATTTCTTCCCACGAGATATTTTCTATTTTATATATTACATCGAGTTCTGTTCTATCTTTATATATAATAAACTCCTTCTCTAATTTAACAAAATCATTTTTACCAGTAAAAACTAACAAAAGATAATTTTTTGTTCTTCTATTATTCCAGTTAAAGGAGAAATCTAAGGAGTCAAACCAAGGACTATCCTTACCTCTCCAAAACTCCTCTATAGATGGAAGTTCTTTAAAAAAGTATTCTTTAAAGGAAAATCTTCTATGTCTATCATAAAAAAGGATCCTTTCTAAGCCCTTTTCCTTAACTGCCCATCTTTCATGAATGGTTTTACCTTCTCCTGCACTTTCCTTTATAGAGAGAAGTTTTTCGTGATAAGCCTCTTCTCTTCTTGTTAATATATCAGTAAGATTGAAATTTAGAGGCTTAAAATCCCATTCCAAAAGCCCAGCACCAAGATAAGGCGAAAAATATAAATTAAAATTCTTTGATTCCACAATTATCTCTTCTTTCCCATCACAATCAAAATCATAAGATTTAAGGATCACATTATTTTCCCTTTTTATCTTATCTAAATAATTTTCCGCTTTAATTATATGGGAATAAACTGTCGATCTTAAATGAGGAAGATAAAGACCACCAAAAATACCATGCCAATAAGCATCATTAGCTTGAGCTTTCCATATTTCCTCTAAAGCAAGATTCTTATATTTACTTTTTGTTGATAGGTTCTTTATTTTTTCTCTCACATACAACATCCTCTTATGAATATGATTTGCTTCGGAATACTTTGCCAAAAAGTTTCTCCAGAATCCTCCTTTGATAAAAGGAGAATATTTTTCCCATTTTCCTTCCTTTTTAATTTCATTGGTTAAATCTTCTAAGTCTTTTTGAGCAGAAGGATAAAGTGCCCATTCCATCATCTCTCTATAGGAAGCAGTTGGTAAATATATTCTTCCAGCAGGAGAAATATTTTTAATACAATTTTTAAAATTTACCACCTTTATCCAAGAAGAATTTTCCTTTAGAGTATTCCAAAATCTTTCTAACCAATTCTTTTCATAAACCGTCTTGTAAGTATCAGGCCAAAGTCCAAATTTCTCTCCATCATCAAACAAAACTAGGATATTTATTTCTTCTCTTAAGCAATTTTTTAAATATTCAATAGTCTCCTGAGGTTCATGAAAGGGAACAAGATATCTAAGCTTCATGCTAATTGGAAAAACCTTAATTGTATATCCCTGCTCCTCCATAATAAAATAATTAAAAAGTTTTTCAGGGTTTAATCCTGTAAAAAGAAAATGGGTATCATCAACCACAGTATATTCAATCTCAGCTTCAGCTAAAAATTTAACAAGATGAGGCTCCCAAACCCTTTCTGCAAGCCACATTCCCTTAGGTTTTTGTCCAAATTTATTCCAAATATATTTATTTAGTTTTCTTATTTGTGATATCTTATCCTCATCAGGAATTATTGATAATATAGGTTCGTAAAATCCACCAGAAAAAATTTCCATCTGTCCTCTTTCTGAAAGTATTTTTAAATTTTTAAAATATTCAGGATGTTTATCTTCAAGCCACTGAAGAAGAAAACCTGAAAAATGAACACTAAAGGAGAAATCTGGATTTTTCAAGAAATATTCTATAAGAGGTTTGTACGCCAGATTATAAGCTTTTTCAATTATAAAATCAAAATTCCCTATAGGTTGATGATTATGAAATCCTAGAATAAAAAAGATTTTATCTTTCATTAATTTTTCCTCCGAAATACTTTATAATCAATATTAGGAAATAAAGAATCTACTTCTTCCATTTTTTTCAACATTTCAAAATCTTCTATCCTTGGCTCTTTTATTTTTAAAAAATTATAAAGTTTTTGGAAGTTCTCAAAATGTTGATAAAATCTTTTATACCCATAATCTCGAGCTTGGTAAGTACTGATTAAAAAAGGCCAATCACTACTCTCTAAAAGTAATTTTTCTCTTGCCATCTGTTTTAGAACCTTTTCTTTCCATAAAGAATCTATTTTCTCTTCAGATAATTCTTCCATAATATCTTCTACAGAGTATATTTTTTGCCAAAGCTCCTCAGTATCTCTATTTAGCCAAACTTCGTGTTTTCCCCCTTTTCCCCAAGAAGATTCAGGAAGATCTATCTTTTTCTTTGGATTGAAAGAATTAAGATATGCGCTTGGAGTAATACTTTTCACAATTTTATTTTCATTGATTAACTCATAAACCCTTTCTAAGAAAATTAATCCCTCAAACCACCAATGACCAAAGAGTTCTGTATCATACATTGCAGTAATTACTCCTTTATTTCTCTTTCCCTCTTCTTCTAAAAGACTAACAAAATGATTTGCATGTTCTAACGCCTTATTTCTTGCAATTTCAGGATCATATACTTCTTTCAGTCCCAGATCTATGTTTTTTGACACAATTCTCCAATATTGAAGTCCTGAAGTTTCCGACTTCTTATGAAATTCTCTATATACCCCATCTCCAGGATAGCCCCATTCCGCAGACCAAACTTGCATACTGGTTCTCTCATGTCTCCCAAACACTATTACATCACTTTCACTTACATAATATGGTTCTAAAATTGATCTTTCCTTTGTTGATCCTCTTATTTCAGGATATCCTAGAGATTCTCCACCTAATATGGCATGAGTATCTACAAAAAAATATTTAAAGTTTAAATCAGATAAAAATTTCTCAAGATCAGGTTTATATGCACATTCAGGAAGCCAGATTCCGGAGGGTTGCTTCCCAAAGTATTTTATATAAGTTTCTTTACCTATATATAACTGAGCATAAATAGAAGAGGGTCTTTTTAATAAGGGAAGATACCCATGAGTCGCAGAGCTCGTTAAAATCTCTAAATTTCCATCTTTCTGTAATTCTCCCCAAAATTTTAAAAGATTTCTTGAGAATACAGTTCTAAAATATTTTAGCATCTCTTCATACAGATTTTTATAAAATACTGCTAGTTGAGCTTCCTTTTTATTCTTTTTACTAAATTCATAATAGTCCTTCTCTGCTAAAAATATCTTTTCCTCAATATACTTTTCTCCTTCATAGAGCATATAAGCATCCGAAAGTTGTTCCGCAAGAACTGGCGTAATACTGAGGGTTATATGCCAGTCTATTTCTTTTTCTTTAAGATTATAAAAAAGTATTGAGAGAGGAATATAAGTTTCCAACATTGCTTCGAAAAACCATTCTTCTCCAAAGGGCCATCTTCCAGCCTTTTTAACAAAGGGGATATGAGAATGCAAAACTAAATTGAAATATATTTTATCCATAAAAATCACTCCTACATTTAAAAAGAAGGGGGACTATAAAATCCCCCTTCTTTTTATAACTTTAAAAAAAGAAGCTTAATATCCTCAAATGATAGCCACCTGAGTCGTAGGATCAAACAAGTGCATTTTTCTCAAATCAAACATAACTTTAATTTTCTCTCCCATTCTTGCTCTTGTCTCTGATCCCACCCTTGCAACGGCACTTACTGGACCCTCAACAAGATATAAATAAACCTCTGTACCCATAGGTTCTAAAACCTCAATCTTCATTTCTGCTACATCTTCAGGTATAATCTCCTCTATTTTAATAAGAGATACATCATAAATATGTTCAGGTCTTACTCCAAGAATAACTTTCTTTCCAAGATAATCTCTTGCATGTTCTGCTACAAAGTTTTGCATATCTTGAGGAATTCCCAATTTTATACTTCCCAAATCTAAAACCTTTGCATTTTCATCAAGACGTGCATCTATAAAATTCATAGGAGGACTACCTATAAATCCTGCTACAAATATATTGTTAGGTTTATCATAAATGGTAAGAGGCTCATCCACTTGTTGCACTATACCATCTCTCATCACTACAATACGATCTCCCATGGTCATTGCTTCGGTTTGATCATGGGTAACATATATAGTTGTAACTCCAAGACTTCTCTGTAACTTCTTAAGTTCTGCCCTCATTTGGACCCTTAGTTTTGCATCAAGATTTGACAAAGGCTCGTCCATTAAGAAAACCTTTGGCTCTCGAACAATAGCACGACCTAAGGCTACTCTCTGTCTCTGTCCACCAGATAATTCTTTTGGTTTTCTCTTCAGTAAGTTTTCAATACCTAACATTTCAGCTGCTGCTTTTACCCTTCTGTCAATCTCTTCTTTAGGGAACTTTCTTAGTTTCAAACCAAAAGCCATATTGTCATAAACTGTCATATGAGGATAAAGAGCATAGTTCTGGAATACCATTGCAATATCTCTATCTTTTGGTGGTACATCATTAACCAGCTTTCCACCTATATAAATCTTCCCTTCTGTTACCTCCTCCAATCCTGCAATCATTCTTAGAGTTGTGGTTTTACCACATCCTGAAGGACCGACAAGAACTATAAATTCTCGATCTTGAATATCTAAATTAACATTATTGACAGCGACCACGTCTCCAAATCTTTTAGTTACACTCTCAAGTTTTACATCTGCCATCTCCTAAACCTCCTTTTTAATGAAGGGATTAATATTATTATAAAGAGATAAGAAAAATTTTTAGATATATCACCTCCAAATAGGATTTTATTGAAGCATGGGGCAAAATACGAGTATTCAAAATTTGGTGCGCCCGAAGGGAATCGAACCCCCGACCCGCGGTTTAGGAAACCGCTGCTCTGTCCTACTGAGCTACGGGCGCATAGAAAGGAGAGAATTAAATTTTTTATATCAAAACTAATTTTCTTTATTTTCAAAATTTTATTTCTCTTTATATCCATGGTGCGGACGGGTGGAATCGAACCACCGACGCAGGGATTTTCAGTCCCTCGCTCTACCGACTGAGCTACGTCCGCAACTTTATAAAAAATTATAACAGATGGAACTTTGCTTATCAAGTATTTTAGTCCTTTTTTATTGGAATTATTAATTTTTGTCCTACATATAATTTATTAGGGTCTTTAAGATTATTGATCCTTGCTAATTCCCTCCAGTCTATAGAATATCTTTGAGCAATACCTATGGTAGTATCTCCTACTTTAACCTCATATATCATTTGAGTATATGTTTCTTCCTTTCTCTCTTTTTTTAAAACATCCTTGGAGGGACTCTCAATTTTTTCTAACTTTTCTTGAACAGCTTTTATTTCTTCTCTCTTTATCTCTTCTCTCTTTACTCTTTGTGGAATCTTTTCTATTGTGAACAGTTGATTTGCGAGAAAAACAATTAGAATAAAACTTATTATATAAATTAGAAACTCTCTAAAAAATCTTCTCATATATTTTCTCAAGTATAAGTTTATATATAGGAAGCAAGGAAACAAATATTACTATTAAAATCCTTTCAAAATTTAAATACTCTAAATTGAAGAAATTTCTCCCAAAGGTTGTATATAGGATTAACAATTGTAAAGAGAAAGATAAGGTAATGGCCAAGATTAAATGAATATTAGAAAAGGTATCTTTAATAAGATCTTTCCTTCTTCGAAGGGATAGACTTAAAGCTTGAAACAGCTGAGTAAAAACAAGCCCAGAAAAAGCCAAGGTTCTTGCTAAGGTTATATTATTAAAGGTTAATCCCCAATAAAACAAAGATAATGAAGCGATTCCCATAATAGTACCATCTAATAGTAATTTTTTCCATATTTCCTTTGTTAATATTCCCTCATTTATGGAGCGAGGCTTTCTCTCCATGACATCTTTTTCCGCAGGTTCTATCCCAAGGGCTAAAGCAGGAAAGCCATCAGTTATTAGATTTATCCATAAGAGTTCTATAGGAGTTAAAGGCAAAGGAAATCTTAACAATATACTTAACCCCACAACAATAATTTCACTTAAATTACAAGAAAAGAGATAATAGGTTACCTTTCTTATATTATCAAAAATTCTTCTTCCTTCCTCAACTGCCTTTACAATAGTAGCAAAACTGTCATCAAGTAAAATTAAATCCGATGCCTCTCTTGCCACTTCTGTTCCCCTTTGTCCCATACTTACTCCAATATCTGCCATTTTTAAAGCAGGAGCATCATTTACTCCATCCCCTGTCATTGCTACTACCTCACCTTTTTCCTTCAATTTTTTCACGATTTCCATTTTATGTTCTGGAAGAACCCTTGAAAAAAGTGAAACCTTATCCCAATTTATACTATCGAAAGCTTTTTCATCACTTAAATCTTCCCCTTGATATGAAACTCCATTTTCTATATCCATTCCAAGATCTTTTGCAATTTTCTTTGCAGTCCATATATAATCACCTGTAACAATAATTGGTCTGATACCTGCATTAGAACATAGATCTACTGCTTCCTTTACTCCATCCCTTAAAGGATCTAAAAAGGCAATAAATCCTAAGAATGTAAGATCTTCTTCTAAATTTTCTTGATTTAAATCTTTCATATTCCTTTTTGCCACCCCTAAAACCCTAAGACCTTCTTTGGCTAGTTCTATTTGTCTTTCTGTTAATCTCTTTTCTATTTCTTCATTTAATTCAACATCCTTGTTATATATTTTTACATATTTACTTTTTTTAATTATCCCTTCAGGAGCTCCTTTCATAAATAAAAGATAACCATCTTTATTTTTATAAATAACACTTACTCTTTTTCTCTGAGAATCAAAAGGAATTTCTTTTACTTTTTCTTTATTATTCATTATCTTATCTACAATTCCCAAACTCTCTCCACTTCTAATAAGAGCGATCTCTAAAGGATCTCCTAAATAAACTTCCTCTTTTTTCCTAACATTACTACATAAAATTGCACTCTCTAATATCTCATAAATTTCTGACATAAATTTAGAAAAATCATCTCTTTCATAAACCTTTTCTGGAAGCCCTATCTTGACCAATTCCATCCTGTTTTCTGTTAATGTTCCTGTCTTATCTGTACAAATTACAGTAGTTGCTCCAAGAGCTTCTACAGCAGAAAGTCTCCTTACTACTGCCTTTCTCCTTGCCATCTCCTGAACACCTAGTGCAAGAAGAATAGTAATAACTGTAGGTAACCCTTCGGGAATTGCTGCTACTGCTAAGCTTACAGAGGTCATAAACATTTCTATGAATTCTCTTCTCTGTATAATTCCAATTCCTAAAAGCATCAAAACTAAGATAAGTATAAGAATAGATATTTGTTTTCCTAATTTTTCCAATTCTCTTTGCAATGGAGTAGGCTCTTCTTTCATTTCTGAAAGCATCTTTGCAATTTTCCCTAAAGCAGTATGTTCTCCAATTCCTACAACAACCCCTTTACCCTTCCCTGAAATTATATATGTTCCCTTAAACCCCATATTATATTGTTCTCCAAGATCTAACTTCCCATTTCCAATAAAATTAGCATCCTTTCTTACTGCTTCTGATTCTCCCGTTAATATAGATTCATCCACCTGTAGGTAATTGGTCTCAATAAATCTAACATCTGCAGGTATTTTTTCTCCCTCTTCTAAAAGAATAATATCTCCAGGAACCAAGTTCTCAATTGGAATTTCTTCTATCTCTCCTTCCCTAATAACCTTTACTACTGGATTTGTTAATGCTTTTAAAGAAGCCAAGGTCTTTTCCGCTTTAAATTCTTGAGTTGCCCCTAAAATTGCATTTATTAACACAATAATAAATATAGCAATAGCATCTTTAACTTCTCCTAAGAATAAAGAGACAATAGTGGCAGAAATAAGAATTATAGTGAGAAATTCTTTAAATTGATTAATGAATAGTTTAAGAAATGTAGCAGGAGGTTTCTCAGGCAAACTATTTTTTCCATAAATTTTTTGTCTCTCTTTAACCTCTTTATCTGATAAACCCTTTTCAGAATCAGTTTCTAATTTTTGAATTACCTCTTCTATTTTTAAATTACTCCACTCTTTCATTGCTCTATTCTTCTAAATTTACAAAGAAATATTTTCGCCACTCAACATTTTCTTCTTTTTCCAAATATCGAGTCAAATGAAAATAGGGAATATATTTGGGGGGTTTTGGTTCTCTTATCAATTTCATCCTTGCCTCTTCCAAAGTTTTATCTCCTTTCTTTTTGTTACATTCTTTGCAAGCACAAACTAAATTCTCCCATACTGATTTTCCACCTAATCTTTTAGGTATTACATGATCGATTGTCATATCTCCACCTTTTTTACCACAATATTGGCAAGTAAAGTTATCTCTAATAAAAACTCCCCTTCTTGATAGCTTAAGTTCTAATCGAGGTCTTTTTACATAATATAAAAGTCTAATTACTGAAGGGATAACAAAAAATACCGATGGAGAAGCAATAATCCCACTATTTTCTTCTATCATTTCCGCTTTTCTTTGAACAAGAAGGGATATTGCCCTTTTTATTTCACAAACATCTAAAGGTTCATAATTACTATTTAATACTAATACTTTACTATTTAGGTCCTTCATGGCTACAAACATGGATTTATTATACCATATCAATATGCTCCTTTTCTAAGGATAACAGAAGGTATAGTTTTCAGTATGATTTTAAAATCTAAACTTATACTCCAATTTTGGATATAATATAAATCCAATTGAACCCTTCGAGCATAATCTAAATCACTTCTTCCACTAACCTGCCAAAGACCTGTAAGACCTGGTTTCACCTTTAAAATCTCATCTGCAAAGGCTCCATATTTTTCTAGCTCTCTTCTTACCACAGGTCTTGGCCCTACAATACTCATATCTCCCTTTAAAATATTAAAAAACTGAGGAATCTCATCCAAACTCCATTTTCTAAGAAATTTTCCAATTTTTGTTACCCTTGGGTCATCCTTCAATTTGAAATCTTTTTCAAATTCTAACTTTAATATGGGATTAACCTCTAAGATCTTATCTGCATCTTTATACATAGTTCTAAATTTCCATACATAAATATCCTTTCCATATCTTCCTACCCTTTTATGTTTAAAGATAATAGGTCCTTCGGAATCTAATTTTATTAATAAAGATATTATAATAATAAAAGGCAAAAAGAAAATAAGTCCAAAAGTTGCAAAAATTATATCCTCAATTTCTTTTATATAACCTTGCCATCCTTCAAGATTAGACCCTTTAATTCTTACTATAGGAATCCCACTAATTTCATCAAATATTATTTGAGAACCGAAGAGAAGATAAAGATCTGGAACTATCTTAATTATGACTCCTTTCTTCCTTGATATTTCTATTAAGTTTAAAATTTCATCATTTTTTATGGGATGAGTTATTATGATTTCCTGAATATTACTTAAATCTTCTAAATTCTCTTTTATATACGAAAGTTCAGAAACATTTTTATATAATTTATATCCCACCCATGGATTTCTATTCCAGAAATCTATAAGTATATTTGCTATCTCATTATCTCCAACTAAAAGAATCTTTGTTATATTCCTATCTAATTTAAACAAGCCCCATCTTAATAATAAGAGAACAATTCTATTTATGAAGATGAGAAAAAGAGCAGAAAATCCTGTAAGAATGAATATTAATCTTGAAAAGGAGAAGTCTCTATAAAAAAAGGAGAGAAAGGATAATACAAATATGGATAGAGCAACAGAGAAAAAAATAGGTCCAAAGGAAAAATATTTCTTTAAATCATAGGCTTTATTCCAGATAAGAATAATTAGAGCCATTATTCCAAAAAATATGGAAAGATAAAAATAATATGGATAAAAAACAGGAAAATCAGATTCAGGAAGATAAAGTTCTGGAATTTTGATTAAAAAATTGAATCTAATATAATAGGCTAAAGGAACAGAGGATATTAGACAAACAAGGTCTAACAAAATCAAGAGAAAAAGCCATAATATTTCTCTTCTTATTCTCTCCATAGTTCTTGCTTTATTTTTCTTTTTGGATTATAAAAATAAAAAGAGAACATGTCAAAAATTTTGGAGGGATTTATGAAAAAGTGGATTTTACTTATTTTTATAGCTTTCTTTTTAATATCAGAAGCTTTTGGAAGTGAATGGGGAATTTTAGAATTAAATACTGAAGTTTTTTCAAGCAAAGAAAAGGCATATCAGAAATATAACTTTTTATTAGAGAAATGGTGGAGTGAAAACTTAGGAATTACTGCTAATCTTGGATATGAAGAATATTTTAAATATAGGTTGGGATTACAAACCCCTTATCTAAGAGGTATTTATGGTTATTTTTATCCCAATTTAAATTCCTACACAAAATATCTAAGATTTAAAGGGCTTTTTCTCGGATTATATATTTTAAAGGATGAAATATATCTACTTACTGGAGAAAATATAGATGATAATAAACCATTAAGAGCATTGGGATGGCAGAGATTATTTACTCCTAATAATATAGCTAATTTTTCCCTTTTATCTTATAAAGAAAGTTATAATTTAAACATTAATCTCCTACAAAAACATACACTCCCCCTAGGAATCTGCTATACCTCTGAGGAATTTTCTTTTCTTATTAAAGATTCAAGAGTCTATATTAGTGGTTTAGCTCAAGGTGAGATAAGTATTGGAAATTTTTCTCTTAAGGGTTATTTTGGTTCTAATCACTCTCTGAATTTTAATCTTTATGACATAAAACCTGGAGAATTGGGAGGAGAACTCTCCTTAAGAACTCCTTTAATTGTAAATATTTTCAGTGGAATTTCTGGGGGATACTTTCATAATTTTAGTAATGGGATTGGAAGACTTAAATTAGGAGCTTCAATGGAGTGGAACTTAAGAGATTATTTAAATTTAGAGTCTTTAACAACTTTTGAATATATATTTAAAGAAGAAGGAGAATATAGTTTAAACCAAAGAATTCAATTGAATTTTCCTACCCTGGAAGGAGCCTTAGTAGGAAGTATTTACTGGATATATAAATTAGATAAAACAATTACAGGAGAAGTAAAGGATGAAAACCAAACCTTTGGATTAAAATTATCTTATCAATTTTAGGAGGAATAAATCATGAAAAAACTTATTGGATTGATTCTATTTTTTTCTTTGATATTGAGTTCTTCAATTTTTTCTCAGATTTCTGCAGAGTCCATATTGAAGGATGTAGGAGATAAATGGGGCTCAGCCAAAGATATTCAAATGAAATTATCCATAACCCTTTATTCTTACTCCTCAAAGGGAGAATCCATACCTCAAAAGATGACTATGGAAATGTTTTACATAACTAATCCATTAATATTAAGAATTAATTTTTTAGAACCTGCCCTTTTCTCGGGTCAAATAATCTTAATAGACTCAGAAAAAAAGTTAATGAGAGTTTACATTCCTGCTACAAAACAAATCCTTGAAAGCGAATTTACTCAAACCTTAACATATACTTCAGGAATAAATCTACCCTTTATCTCAGGAAAAGAAGAAGACTTTAACTTAGAAGTAGCAGAGTTAATAGAAAAGAATGAAAAATTTTACAAAATTATAGGAAAACCCAATACACCAGAACTAAAAACTCAAATGTCATATTTTGAGCTTTATCTTAATAAAAGTGAACTAAAACCTATAAGACTAAAAATTTTTGACATATATAACAGATTATATATGGATATGCTATGGACAGAATTAAAAATAAATCAGAATCTATCCGCAACTAAATTAAGAACTCTACCTCAAGGTAAAATTATAAAACAAAAGGAACCCCAAAATATAACTCCCATTCCCTTTTTCTCTCCTGGAAAATAAAAGGAGCAAGAATTTATCTTGCTCCTATCTCACTTAAGATAAGAGCTAAAGCACCATATAGTCCTACATCTTCTCCTAATTGAGAGGATAATATTTCTACTTTATCTACTGGAACTAACTTTACTCTCTCTTTTACTACCCTTTTTACTGTCTCTAGCACTTCTTCTCCTGCTTTCATTATCCCTCCACCAAGAATTATCCTTTCTGGACTCAATATAGTTATAACATTTCCTATACCAATTCCAAGATATTCTAAAGCACTTTTCCAAATTCTTTCAGAAACCTTATCACCTTGAAGATATGCCTTTCTTACGAGCTCTGCAGAAATTCTTTCTTTTCTACTTAATTCTTTTAAAATAGTATCTTCATTATTTAGAATAGCCTCTTCTGCTCTTTTTGCAATAGCTATTCCTGATGCTAAAGCCTCAAGACAACCTTTGTTTCCACAATTACAAAGAGGACCATGAGGTAAAATAGTCTGATGTCCTATCTCTCCAGCACTATTTCTTTGTCCACGAAGAATTTTTCCATCAATAATAACTCCTCCGCCAATTCCCGTGCTCACAGTTATGTAAACTAAATTCTTAACTCCTCTACCCGCTCCAAAATAATATTCTCCTAAGCATGCAGTATTTGCATCATTATCTAAAAAAACAGGAATATTTAAGGCAGATTCTAAATCTCCCTTTAATGGAACATTGTCCCAACCTGGAAGATTAGGAGGGGAAAGGATAACTCCCTTCTCACTATCTAAAGGTCCCCCACATCCTATTCCAAGAGCCAAAGTATCACTTGTTTTAAGTTTTTTTAGATTTTCTATGATTTCTTCTAAAATTTTTCTGTATCCTCTTTCTGCATTTGTAGGAAATATTATTTTTTCCTCTAATTTTCCATCTCCCAAAAATCTTCCCAGAGCAATCTTAGTACCACCAATATCTAAGGCTAAGAATCTTTCCATTTTCTACCTCCTCTATTCC
>JAOADF010000147.1 GCA_026417425.1 Dictyoglomaceae bacterium | reverse complement strand
GGTCAGGATTTAATCTTGAAAGGGTATATAGCTTGACACTAGAGTTAGACGGAATCCTTATCTCTAAATCGTAGTTTCTTCTTTTTCCTCCTCTAAAGGATAAAAGCTGAATGTTGATTTTTCCTTCAAAATCTTCTAGGGTATCGTTCACTCCAAAAATTATGAATTCCCTTTCTTTTTCCTCTATATTTACCTTTATTGGTTTAAAAGCTCTTTTTACAAAATAATAGGAGGGTTTTTCCCTTTTATAATAATCTATAATGCTCCATGAAATCACAGGCCAACAATCATTCCACTGCCAGATTAATGCTCCTGCTGTATCAAATTTATTATTTCTCCAGTGTTCTATTCCTGTTTTCAAAGCTAATCCCTGATTTATCTGAGTAAGATATATATACTCATCCATATCCGATGTAATTTTGAAATGTTCCGCAAGAAATCTAATTATTCTTTCTGTTCCTTGGGTTTGTTTATTGTGAAATTCCATTTCTCTACTTTGGGGATGATATTCTTTAAAAGATGTTATAAATTTCATAATTGTATCTTTATTGGGGGGTGCTTGGAATCCAAACTCACTTATGAATTTTCCATTATCCTTTAAATAGTCTTTATAATCCAGCCAGCCAGCCCATACAGACCAACTATGTCTATCTCCTTCCTTCTCACTATTGGGATCCTTTCCTCCAAAGGGACTACTAGGCCAGTAGGGTCTTGTCATATCCAATCTTGCACATACATCAGGAAGGACTCTATGATATATACTCTCACCCCAGAATCTTTCTCTTTCTCCCCACCATTTGGCATGATAGCCCCAATCATTTTCGTTATTTCCACACCATAAAACTATAGAGGGATGATTTCTTAATTTTTTAATTATGATTTCTGCCTCTTCTCTTACTTTTTCCAAGAATTCATCGTTTTCAGGATACTCTCCACAGGAAAACATAAAATCTTGCCATATCATAATTCCTAATTCATCACATAGGTTATAAAAAACATCATTTTCATATATACCCCCTCCCCAAACTCTAATCATATTTACTCCTATATCTCTTGCCTTTTTAAGAAGAATCTTGTAATCATCATCTTTTAATCTTGGAAGAAAAGAATCAGAAGGGATCCAGTTGACTCCTTTTGCAAATATGGGAATATCATTTATATGGAAAATAAAAGTCTCCTTTTCATCCCTTTGGGTGATCAAATCTACTTTTCTTATTGCAAATTTTTGCTCCTTTCTGTCTAAGATTTCTCCATTTTTATCAACTAATGCCAATTGGAGGGTATATATAGGTTGAGATCCATAGCCATTGGGATACCAAAGCTTAGGATCAAGAATAATTAACGGTATTTTTATAAATACTTTTCCTTCAGGAAGGGTTAATCTTAATTTTTTCTCAAGTACAGGCTTTTCAAGAGAAATTCTTAATGGAACATCCAGGGTAGAATTCTCCATTAATTCTATCTCCAATTCCAGGTTTATCTGAGCTCTATCCTCCATAATTCCTACAGGAATCCATATATCTCTTATTCTTGCTTTTTTCCATCCTATTAAATATGCATCCTTCCATATTCCTGAAGTAGCAAGTCTTGGACCCCAATCCCATCCAAAGGAATATTGGGCCTTTCTTCCAAAAACTCTATAAGGGTAAAAAACTCCTTTTAAAGGAGGATGTCCTTTAGCCTTCTCTTCTAAAATCCTTGATGGAGAATGAAAATATACTTCTAAAATATTTTCTCCCTCTTTTAAATAAGGTTTAATTTCAAAATTCCATGGAATAAACATGTTATCCGTTTCTCCAATTTTATGTCCATTCAAATATATTTCAGTGAAGGTATCTAAACCTTGGAAGGAGAGTTCAATGGAAGGATAGTTTAGAAATTCTTTATGTATTTCAAATTTTTTCTGATAAATCCAATCCCTTTCTTCTACCCAATTTACCTTAACTTCATTCTCTCCTATAAAAGGATCAGGGATTAAATTGTTTTCCATTAAATCTAAATGAATACACCCCGGAACCTTTCCATTATACCATTCATTATTAGTAGATTCTCTAAAAAACCAACCCCCTGAAAGATTTATTTTTTCCATCACATCCTCCTAATTTTTATAATTAGCTTATTATAACAATTATTTTGATGATTTCAATTGTTGAGCAAGTCTCTTTTTTCTTCTCTTTTCTCTTGCTTTTCTTCTTTTTCTTTTCTCCCTAACTCTCCATTGTCTTCCCATTTTATCCCTCCATAAGAATTTTATAGATAATATAAGATCGTCAAATATTATACCAAAACATGATATAATTAAATAAACAAAATTGACGAGGTGAAAATATGAGTAAATTTGAAATCATAGATCTTACTTTAGAACTTTCACCTGAAATAGTTTTTCCTGAAGAAGCTAATTCTTTTTTTAAATTAAATGAAATAGGTAAAACAAATCTTTGGAATTCTCCTTTTTATCAAATAGAAATTTCATCCCATACAGGAACTTATATAGAGATTCCTTGGAATGAGTTTCCAAAAGATTTCCTTTTAAGGGAAGCTATTGTTGTAGATTTATCAGAGATTTGGATGAAGGATATAATTACTGAAGCAAGATTTGAGAATTTATATATAGATGGGGGAATGGGAGTTATTTTAAAAACAAAATGGTATTCTCGTTGGACAGCGGGAGAGATATTTAAAGATTATCCTGTGCTTTCTCTTCCTGCATGCCATATTCTAATTGAAAAAAGAATAAAATTTATTGGAATGGATTTTCCCATAAGTAAAGAAGCTCATGATCTATTCTTATCAAAGGATGTTTTCCTAATTCACAATCTTTATAATCTTCTTTCTATTAAAAAGGAAAAGATTTTTTTAGTAATTGCTCCATTGAATATTAAATCCCTAAAAGTTATCCCTTCTAGAGTTTTTGCTCTTCAACCTATTTAGTTTTATTTTTCAGAGTTTTTTCCAATAATGAGAATAGGAATTTCTCCAGGTCTTACCATGAATAATTTTTCCCTTGCTAATTTCTCTATTATATAGGGATCATCGAGATTATTAACTATCTCTTTGAGCTCTTTTACTTCTCTACTTAATTTTTCATATCTTTTTTTGTTTCTTTCCAGCTCTCTTTTATAATAAAAATACTCCTTTATTCCGTGATAATAAGAAGGGAAGAGATATAATATTACACCTAAATAAATAAAAAAAATTATTATGCTAAACTTTCTTTTATGTTGTGCGAATGACACCTCTATATATCACTCCTCTTTCGGGATCTATAGTAATTATTTCCCCATGGGATAATTTGTCTCTAATCTTTCCTGTTCCAATTATAATTCCTAACCCTTTACTTCTCCAAGGAATAAGCTCTGGGGGTAGTTTTTTACTTTCTATAATTAATCCTCTTATCTTATCTAAAATAGATGTAAGCTCCGATGAAAACTCTGGAACAATAAGAATATCTCCTTCTTGAGCTTTACTAAAGGCTTCCTTTTCATCTTCTGCAATACATGCTCTTGCGATTTTGGTTTCTCCTCCTAGTCC
>JAOADF010000125.1 GCA_026417425.1 Dictyoglomaceae bacterium | reverse complement strand
CTACCTGGAAAGGAAATTCTTGCAAAACCATAAGCAATAATAGTAGAAGAAAAAATAACTCCTAGGGTTTCTAAGATTGCAACAATAAAGGAGTTTTTAAAAAAGATTGTAAAACTTATTCCTCCAAATCCCTTCCAACCTTCTATATAATTATTCCATGTAAATTCTTTTGGGATTAAGGAGGTAATATTCGCAAAAATCTCAGAATGTTCCTTAAAGGAACTTCCTAAAAGCCACAGCAATGGATAGAGCATTATATACCCAAAAAGAGTGAGAAGAAGATAATATATAAAATCTCTTTCTTTTTTTCCTAATCTCATAATTTCATCTCCTTTCTGCCTCGTAATAAACCCAAGATGCAGAGGTTTTAAAGATTAGAAAGGTAAAAAAGGCAACAATTAGTAGTAAAATCCATGCCATTGCACAGGCGTATCCCATATTATAGTTTTGAAATCCTTGTTGATAAACATACAAAGCATAAAATAGTGTAGAATCTAAAGGTCCACCACCTGTTATTACAAAGGCTTGGGTAAAGGCAGTAAAGGAGCCAATAGTTTGCATTATAAGGTTAAAGAGAATAACAGGACTAAGCATAGGAAGGGTTATGCTTATTAATTGTCTCCAAAAACCAGCGCCATCTATGGATGCAGATTCATAAAGTTCTTGAGGAATCTGTTTTAGCCCTGCTAAAAATATTAACATGGAAGATCCAAACTGCCATACTCCTAGTAATATCAAAGTCCATATTGCTGTTCTTGTATCTCCTAACCAATTAGGACCAGTGATACCAAAAGCTTTAAGAAAGGTATTTACAATCCCTTCTAAGCCAAAGATTTGTCTCCATAATACAGCAACAGCAATACTTCCTCCTACAAGAGAAGGAATGTAATAAATAGCTCTATATATATTAAGAACTCTATGTTCTCTCAGATTAAAAATTAGAGCAAAAAGGAATGCGGATACAAGTCTTATGGGAACTCCAAAGATAACATTTTTAAAAGTAGCCTTAAGAGCATTCCAATATCTTCTATCTTTAAGCATTCTTTGAAAATTTGCAAAGCCGATAAATTTAGGAGAAGAGAGAACATCATATTTTGTAAAAGAAAAATAAAAGGACATTATTAAAGGAAAAATTAAAAATAAGAAAAAACCAATTATCCATAATCCAATAAAAGAATAACCTGCTATAATCTCTCTCTTTTTTAATTTTGAAATTTTCTTCATAATACTTTTATACCTCCTAAAATAAACTAGGATCTAAAACAACAAAATCCCTCGAGGAAAAACCTCGAGGGATTTTTAAAAATTTTTTATTTTCTAAGTATTGCTGTTGCTTGTTTTCTAAATTCTATTGCCCCTTGTTCAGGAGTAATCTTTTTATAAAGAATTTGATCCGCAATGGGATTCCAAACATTATTTAGAATTTCTGTATGTCCTGGTGGATCAGGTAGAGGAGTTGGACATACATTCTTTTCTACTAATTTAATAAAGTTAAACATTTCCATTTGAGAAGCTGTTAAGTATGGTCTTAACAAAGTTTGAATCTTTCTAGATATGGGTACTCCTCTTTCTGCTAATAAGATCTTATTTGCTTCTATAGAATTTATAAAGAAATCAATAAATAATCCTGCTTCTTTAGGATATTTTGTATATGCGGATACTGCAAAGAACATTGAAGCTTTCAAATAATTTCCAGATCTTGTTCCAGGCTTACCAGGTTGAGGGAAAAGATTAAGTTTCAATGGTCTTTCTTTCGATGCTCTCATGACTGCAACTAACTGATTACTCCATAACTGATTCATTGCTGCTTTTTGAGTTACGATTAGCATATCTTCTAATGCAGCTACACCAACTCTTCCCATCTCGAATTCTCTTGAGGGCATGGCTCCAGCATCAATTAATTCCAAGAGCATTTTGAAATAGTCAGAAAATAATTTGTCGTCCTCATATCCTAGAGATTTTCCATCAGGAGAATAAAGATAAGTATTATGTTCTAATAACCATATTTTAAAAGCTTGAGCATCCGCTATCATTGTATCTCCTACACCAAAAATTCCTAATTTACTTTTTACTTGTTTAGCAATATTTTTAAATTCCTCCCAGGTCCAGTTCCACTTAAGAGAAGATATTCCAGCTTTTTTTAACAATTCCGGATCATATACTATTCCAAAAGAATTA
>JAOADF010000102.1 GCA_026417425.1 Dictyoglomaceae bacterium | reverse complement strand
TTGGATCTATCTTTTTTAGAACTTCTCTTACTGATTTCCTTATATCAATATCCAAATCTTCTAAAGCAAATATTAATGGTTCTATTGCTCTTTCATTTCTGATTTCTCCTAAGGCAAAAGCAGCACCTTCTCTAACATCTGTCTCTTCATCTTTTAAAGCTGAGATTAGTGGGTCTATAGCTCTTTCATCCCCTATTTTTCCTAATATATAGGCAGCTTTTTTCCTTAAATTTGCCTCTTTATCTTTTAACAACTTGATAATTTCAGGAACAATTCTTTTTGTTTCACTTTTCTTTTTCCACATCGGATCTATCTTTTTTAGAGCTTCTTCCGCTGCTTTACTTACAGCAAATTCTGCATCTCCTAAGGCAAATATTAATGATCTTATAGCTCTTTCATCTCCTATCTCTCCTAAGGCAAATGCAGCTTTTTCTCTAACATTTGCTTTTTTGTCTTTTAAAGCAGATATTAATGGTTCTATTGCTCTCCAGTCTCCAATTTTTCCTAAAGCATAGGCAGCTTTTTCTCTAACATCTGCTTCTTCGTCCTTTAAAGCTAAAATCAGTGGTTCTATTGCTCTTTGATCTTTTATCTCTCCTAGAGCATAGGCGGATGCTTCTCGCACAAATGGATTTATATCTCTTAAAGATAATATTAGAGAATCTATGGCTCTGTTATCTCCAATCTTAGCAAGAGTTAAAGCTGCAGCTCTTCTGACCGAAGAATCTATATCTTGTAATGCAGTAATAATTGATTCTATAGCTTGATTATCTCCAAGTCTTCTTATAGAGTATATAGCTTTTCTTCTTATATTGGGGTCACTATGATTTATGGCTTTAATCAGTTCTTCTATATTTCCCTCTTTTTCCATTTTCTCTATATCAGGCAAATTTAAATCCATTTTTATAATTCCCCCTACTATTTTCTCATATATATCGTTTTATTATTATAACTAAAATTAAATACAATAATTACTCCGATTAAATAATATTACTACTATTCTCAAATAGCTTAATCCTTTATCTGCAATTATTAAAGATAAAGATCTTCCTTTGAAGGAGAAAGAAAAAATCTGGGGTACAAAAAACTATTTTTCTTTTAGAAAAATAGTTAGTGAGAGATGCACCAGTATAATAAGATAGAAAGAATTAAGACTGTGCTCAATGTCCTTATATCAGACATAGAATAGATATAAGGATGGATAATGGGGAGGAATTTTGCTTAGGAAAGGAAGAATTCTTAGAGAAAGTTCAAAGATGGTAAGATACATGGAATTTAGTAAGACCAAGCTTTGGAATTGGCATGGATGAGAAATTTTTTATTTCATCCTCATATCTTTGAGTTTCCTGTGATACTTATGGAGGACTTATTTGCCTATGTCCATACCAAGTGCCTAAATCAAGGTATCTTAGTCTTTGTCCATTTTGTAAAATAATCCACTTAAGCGAGGAATATAATTCTTCAGTAGAATTTTGCTTAATATTGGAACTTCTATAAATAAAATTTTTTTCATCTTGAGTAATCTATAGAACTTTCTTTTTTCCCTTTTAAATCTTTATGAAAGATTCATTAAAATTATGAGAAAAATGTCTTGAAATTTTCATAAAAATAAATTATAATTTAAATGAAAGGATGTTTTAATATGCCAAGAAGTAAGAAAAAAGTTACAATTTCAGATATTGCCAAAAAAGCAGGTGTCTCTGTCGGGACTGTATCGCGGGTACTTAATAAAGCAGATAATGTAAATAAAGAATTAAGGGAAAAAGTTCTTAAAGCATTAACAACCTTAGGATATGAATTAGATATAAAGAAAAAAGGAAATATAGGTACTGTAGGATTTGTTATAAGAGAATTAGAAGATGATCCTACACAAAACGTATATTTCTCAAAAATTCTTAGTGGAGCCCAAAAAAGAACTGAAAAATTAGGTGGAAGGCTCATATACACAGTAGTACCTAACACAGATGACAAAATTGAAGAAGTAGTTATAAAAGTAAAGAACTTAAAAGTAGATGCTTTATTATTAGTTAATCTTTCAAATCCTAAATTAGTTGAAGAACTTCTTAAATTATCGATTCCATCAGTAGTTATGGAAGATTACTTTCCAGAATTAAAAGTTGATTGTATTACTACCGATGCCTTTGATGGAGCTTCAAAAGTGGCAAAATTTCTGCTTGAAAAACACCAAGAAATTGCCTTTATTGACGGTCCTCAGGATCAATATGATGTAGTTCAAAGAGCTGCAGGATTTATTTTTACATTGGAAAGAATGGGAAGACCTATCGATCCAGACTTGATTGCCTATAGTGATTTACTTCCAGAAGGTGGATATAGGGCAATGAAAGAAATTTTAAGTAAAGGTAAAAAATTTACTGCTGTATATTGTACTAATGATCATTCGGCAATTGGAGCAATTAGAGCAATAAAAGAATATGGGTTAAGAATTCCAGAGGATATCTCAATTGTAGGAAATGATGATATAGACATGGCAGCTCATTTAGATCCTCCCTTAACTACAGTTAGAGTGTTTAGAGATACCCTAGGTAAAGTCGCAGTAGACCGTTTATATAATAAAATTCTTAATCCCTATGACACAGTATTGAAAATTGTTATACCTGAAGAACTTGTTATTAGAAAAAGTACTATTTAAAGGGGGTGAAAAAAACTTTTTAGATTTTAAAATTTTAAATTTAGGAGGATCTTGCCATGAAAAAATCTCTATGTTTAGTGTTAATTAGTTTGTTTTTCCTATATCTAATTACATTTGGAAATGCTCAAGTAGAAAAACCTAAAATTACTATTTGGGCATGGGATCCTAATTTTAATATTCCAATAATGAAAGAGGCAAGTGAAAGATACAAAAAGATTAATCCTAATGTAGAATTTGACATAGTTAGTATGGCAAAAGCAGATGTAGAGCAAAAATTAAACACAGTACTTGCTTCAGGGGTAAAAACAAATCTTCCAGAAATAGTTCTAATAGAAGATTACAATGCTCAAAAATATTTAATATCTTATCCAGGATCTTTTAGCGATCTTACTAATCAATTTAACTATAAAGAATTTGCTCCTTATAAAGTACAACTTATGACTTTAAAAGGAAAAGTATATGGAGTTCCTTTTGACTCAGGAGTTACAGGATGGTTTTATAGAAGAGATTACTTTAAACAAGCAGGAATTGATGTAGCCAAACTTCAAAATATTACTTGGGACCAATTTATAGAAATCGGAAAAACTCTAAAACAGAAAACTGGAAAGTATATGTCATCTGGAGATCCATTTGATGGAGGATTAATGAGAATAGTATTACATTCTTGTAAAAGTTGGTACTTTGATAAAGATGGAAACATTAATATGGTAAATAACCCAGTATTTAAAGAAGCAGTTCAACTTTATAAAAAATTAAGAGACTCAGGAATTTCAAAAGAAATTAGTGGTTGGAATGAATGGGTTGCCTCCTTCAATAATGGAGAAGTGGCTTCTGTAATTACAGGAGTATGGATTATTGGTTCTATTAAAGCAGCAAAAGATCAAAGTGGTAAATGGGGAGTACTTCCTATACCCAGACTTAACCTTCCTGGAGCAGTTAATGCCTCTAATTTAGGTGGTTCAAGCTGGTATGTACTTCAAAATTCAAAATATAGAGATGTAGCAATAGATTTCTTAAAACAGATATATGCTAAAGATGTAGATTTCTATCAGAAAATACTAATTGAAAGAGGTGCTGTAGGAACATGGCTTCCAGCACAAAAAGGTTCAGCTTATACTGCAGAAGACCCATTCTTTGGAGGACAAAAAGTATTTACATATTTCTCAAGCTGGATGAAACGAGTACCTGCTATAAACTTTGGACTTTACACTTATGAGGCAGATGCAGCTATCATGGGTGTAATGCCTGATGTATTTAATGGGAAATTATCTGTTGAGGAAGCTCTAAAGAAAGCAGAAGCTCAGCTAAAAAATACAATTGGTCAATAAATAAGATAAAACCCGGGGGAGAATTATTTCTCTCCCGGGCATAATTTAAGGGAGGAAACATAATGAATATCATTTCCTATAAAAGATATCTTGATTTATGGGGTTGGTTTTTCATCATATTTGCTCTAACTTTACTATCACTTTTTCTAATCTATCCTATTGTTTACTCATTATATCTTTCTACTTTCTCAACCAGAGGAATAGTACAAGAATTTTTAGGCTTAGGAAATTATATAAGACTTATTAAAGACTCAAATTTTATCCTTGCTTTAAAAAATACTCTTACTATATTAATAATACAAGTTCCAATTATGTTATTTTTAGCTTTAATATTAGCAACGATTCTAAATGATAAAAGAATTAAGTTTAGTGGATTATTCAGAACTGCTATTTTTCTTCCAGCAGTTACATCTCTTGTAGCATATACTGTATTATTTAAAATGATGTTTTCTACTGATGGTCTAATAAATAAATTTCTGTTATCCTTAGGATTGATTTCTAAATCAATACCATGGCTTCTTGATCCTTTCTGGGCTAAAGTAACCCTTATCTTTGCACTTACATGGAGATGGACAGGTTACAATATGGTATTTTATTTGGCAGGATTGCAAAATATTCCAACCGAAATATATGAAGCAGCAGAGATAGATGGAGCAAATAAAATAACACAATTTTATAAATTAACTATTCCTCTTTTAAAACCTATAATTATATTCACAACTATTATGTCTACGATAGGAACCTTACAATTATTTGACGAGCCTATGAATTTAGCAGCAGGAGTCGTAACAGGATCAAGTGTAGGTCCAGGGAATTCTTTGTTAACTCCTTCTGTATATATATACAATATATGTTTTAAATATGCGCCTAACTTTGGTTATGCCTCAGCTATATCTTATATATTAGTTCTAATTGTTGCTATACTTTCCTTTATTCAACTTAAAACAGTAGGTGAGAGAGAATGAAAAAGATAAAAATTAATCTTATTTTTATATACTTATTTCTAATAATAGTATCTTTTGTTTGTATATTTCCTTTTTTATGGATGATCATTGGCTCTACTAATCAATCTGTAGATATAATAAAAGGTAAACTCACTTTTGGAACTAATTTATTAGAAAATTTTCGCAATTTAACTACTAATTATCCTCTGAAAAGAATTCTATTAAACTCGTTAAAAATTTCTATAACTGTAACAATAGGATCTGTAATTATATCATCCTTAGCTGCTTATGGATTTGAAATTTATTCATCAAATATAAGAGAGAAGATTTATTCTATTTTATTAGGAACAATGATGATTCCTTTTGCAGCATTGATGGTTCCTCTTTTTAGATTAATGACCTCTTTTAATCTTATAGATTCCCATTGGGGAGTAATTATACCAATGTTTTCGTCTGTATTCTTAATTTTCTTCTTTAGACAGAATTTTAAAATGTATCCTAAAGAAATAGTGATGGCTGCACGAGTAGATGGGGCTAATGAACTAAGAATTTTGCTATCAATAGTATTTCCCTCTATAAAATCAGCTTATGCAGCTGGAGCAATATATGCTTTTATGACAAGTTGGAATTCTTATTTATGGCCATTAGTTATTTTACAAAGTGAACAAAACAAAACAATGACCCTTCTTATTTCTACATTGGCATCAGGATATATCCCTGATTTTGGTGTTATAATGGTTTCAGTTGTTATAGCTACTCTTCCAATGCTTATCGTCTTTTTCACTTTACAACGATACTTTGTACAAGGAATTTTAGGTTCTATGAAACAATAATTAAATTTTTCTTCCTTTTTTCCAAGACTCAACGCAAAAGTTTGAAGGACCTTAGAATATTAAAAAACAGTCCTTTTCTACTAAGCTAAAATAAAGGTTAAATTCTAATGTTTTAAAAATATAGAGGAAGAAAAATGAAAACCTGTATCTTCATATATTAGCTAAATAAACTAATTTGAAACTATAAGAAAAAATTCGTTTGTTCACTATCCAGTTCTAAAGGTAGTAAGGACCTGGAGTTATACCCTTAAGGAGGCTTTAAAGAAGATTTAGGAATTAGTCCAAATGGCTGAATAAAGTATGATTGAATATGGAAAAGAAATTCTCAAAGAACTGAAGTAGAGGTTCAAATCTTTTCTTTCCTAAACTCAAAATATTAGTTGATAATATTGATTATTCAAAATTTAAGTTTAAATATGGTTTTCATCTTAATAGACAATCAAAAAAATCATTATTTTAGTGGTCCTCTCTCTTCTATCAAAGAGTGGAACTTTATCTTTTTTATTTATCTTTTTAGCTGTAAATTCTTTCTTTGTAAGTCTTCAAACAATCTTGCTATAAAATTCCTGACAAATTTCATATGATGCTTAGAGGTTTTTATAGGAGATAGAGTTAGTTAAGAAAGTATAAAACAAGCTTTAGGGAGTTATAATATGTTATTTTCTTTTTGATATAATGATTATTAAATATTAATATTCTTGGAGGATTTAATAATGGAATATAAAAAAATTTTAATGGGAAAACAAAAGAGAATTGCCTTAGTAGCTCATGATAATAAAAAGCAAGAATTACTGGACTGGGCTAAATTTAATAAGGGCACTTTAGCCCAGCACATACTTTATGCTACAGGAACCACAGGGGATATTTTGGAAAAAGAATTGGGATTGAAGATTAATAAACTATATAGTGGTCCCTTGGGAGGAGATCAACAAATAGGAGCCAAAATAGCAGAGGGAGAAATAGATTTTCTCATATTTTTTTGGGATCCTTTAGAACCTCTACCCCATGATCCCGATGTAAAAGCTCTTTTGCGTATTGCAGTGGTATGGAATATTCCCATAGCATGTGATAGAGCAACAGCAGATTTTCTTATCTCTTCCCCTTTAATGAATACTGAGTATGAAAGATTAGTTCAAGATTACTCCGATTATGTACATAGAAAGATAAAGTTGATGGAGAATGGAGGAGAAAATATATACTAGGTTTCTTTTTTAAATATTTCCTCATAACTTTTAAATCTTTACAAAACCTTTAAACCCTTTTAAGTATTGCCTTACATTAAAGCTTTAAAATTTCTTTAACTTATTAAAGTCAAAATTTAATATTTTCTTAAAGCTTATTTAAAATTAGCCCTCTATACTTCTGCTTGAAAGGAGCTTATTGAATATGAAAAGTAGAGTTCTATTTAAAAATAAGTTTGTCCCATTAATTTTTCTCTTACCTCAAGTAATATTTGCAATATTATTTTTCTTGTATCCAATATGGGAATCTTTTGTATTATCCTTTCAGCAAACAGATCCTTTTGGTATAAATCAAAAGTTTGTTTGGTTTAAAAATTATATAGATTTATTTACAAGTAAAGATTTTTTGAATGCTCTTTTTGTGACCACTGTTATATCTATTTCTATAGTTTTTATAACAATTCCAATTTCTCTTCTTTTAGCTCTTATGGTTGAAAAGCCTATTTATAACAGTAAATTGTTTAAGACGTTATTAATATGGCCCTTTTCTATTGCTCCTCCTGTTGCATCGGTAGTTTGGGTTTTTATTTTTCAACCATCCATTGGAATCATTTCAAGATTATTGGAAAGTATTGGATATGACTGGAATTATATATTAAATGGAGGACAAGCCTTATTTTTAATTATATTCGTTTCTTCTTGGGCTCAGATTGGGTATAATTTTATATTTTATTTGGCTGCACTTACATCAATACCTAAGTCTCTTATAGAATCTGCTAAAATTGATGGAGCAAATTCTAAAAGAATTTTCTGGCATATTATTTTTCCCTTTATTTCTCCTACAACTTTGTTTCTTTTGATAATGAATTTAATTTTTTCCCTTTTTGAAACTTTTGGTATAATTGATGCTCTCACAAAGGGTGGTCCAGCAAAAGCCACAGAGACTCTCATTTATAAATCTTATGTTGATGGGATAACAAAGTTTGATCTTAATAATTCAGCTACTCAATCAGTAATATTGTTTTTTATAGGTATTTTACTTACCTATTTACAGCTTAGATTTTTTGAGAGGAGAATTTATTATCATGGAATCTAAACTTCTTAAATTCAAGAATAATATTAGAGAAAATTACTTTGCTTATTTAGTTCTATTATTAGGTGTTCTTTTTATTATGTTCCCCATATATGTAGCTTTTGTAGCATCAACCTATGATACACCTACAATTAGTAGGGGAAAAATGTCTTTAACTTTTGGAAATAAATTTTTAGAAAATTATAAACAGGCTTGGGATTTAGGATCTGGACAACGAGTTAAGGGTGTTCCTATAAAAATCTTATTATTAAATTCTTTTATCTTGGCCATCTTAGTTTCAGTGGGAAAGATTACTCTATCCATTCTCTCTGCATATGCTATTGAATTTTTTAGTCTTCCCTTTAAGAATTTTTTCTTTTGGATAATATTCTCTACTCTAATGATGCCTTTAGAAGTTAGAATTGTCTCTACCTATAAAGTTCTTTCAGATTTTAACCTTATCAATACTTATCAAGGTTTAGTTTTACCACTAATGGTTTCTGCTACAGGTACACTTCTTATTAGACAATCTCTTAAGAGTATACCCAAAGAGGTTTTAGAGGCTGCTCTTATAGATGGAACAGGTCCTTTTTCTTTATTATTCAGTATTATTATTCCCTTCATTAGACCTAATATTGCATCATTATTTGTCATTATGTTTATTTACGGATGGAATCAATATTTATGGCCTCTTTTAGTATTAACAGAGCCAGAAAAACAACCCATTGTTGTAGGTATAGCAAGGATGATTGGAGGAGCAGATAGTATGACTGACTGGAATTTAATAATGTCTTCCGCGATTATTGCCATAATTATTCCTCTTTTCATTACTATAATTGCCCAAAAATGGCTGATAAAAGGACTTGTAGATATAGAAAAGTGAAGGGGGTGAAAAAGTCTAGATAAATTTTTTAGAAAAACTTTAAGATTCCATTACTATATAAAATTTAAGGAGGTAGAATATAATGAAGAAGATTGTGATTTTAATTTTAACTCTTTTTATTTTAAATGTTTCCTTCACTCAGTCTTCAAAAAAGATAGAAATAGAATTTTGGCACGCCTTCTCAGGTAGATTAGGAGATCTACTTACTCAGCACGTAGAAAGATATAATAAATCTCAAGATAAATACTACGTTAAGTTAGTATATAAAGGATCCTATCAAGATGTTCTTTCTCAGACTATAGCTGCTTTTAGAGCTGGTAAGGCACCTCATATTGCTCAGATTTTTGAAGTAGGTACTGCTACTATGATGTATGCTAAGGATGCTATATATCCATTATATCAACTTTATAAAGATTTTGGAGAAAAGCTTGACGTAAATAATTTTATCCCTACGATAAGATACTACTATAGCTATCCTGATGGGAAAATGGCTTCTATGCCCTTTAATAGTTCTACTGCTATTTTATGGTATAACAAAGATGCTTTTCAAAAAGCAGGTCTTAATCCAGATAATCCTCCAACCACCTGGAAAGAGTTAATGGAATACGCAGATAAAATTGTAAAAGCAAAGGCTGCTAAAAATGGTTTTACTTGCACATGGTTTTCTTGGACCCAATTTGAACAATTTTCTGCTATACACAATGTTCCCTTTGCAACAAGACAGAATGGATTTTTAGGACTTGACGCAAGACTTGCCTTTTCCCATCCTTTATATCGTAGACATCTTGAAAATCTAAAGGAGATGAGTGATAAAGGTTTATTCATATACGGAGGAAGAGACTCTGCTCCAGGGAGTTTATTTCTCTCAGAGGAAGTTGCTATGATAATTGAATCTTCCGCTGCATATGCTAGTATATCTGCTAACGCTAAATTTAAATGGGGAGCAAGTTTCTTACCATATTATGATGATTTTTTAAGTAAGCCATACAACTCAATAATTGGTGGAGCCTCCCTTTGGGTTATGAGAAGACCTAATATGAATCCTGAAGAATACCGAGGAGTTATTGATTTCTTCAATTACTTAAAAAGACCTGAAATAGATGGATGGTGGCATATGGTTACTGGATATGTTCCTGTTACCTATGGAGGATATGAATATGCTAATAAACAGGATTTTTATAAACAAAATCCTGTAGGGAAGATTCCAATTGTTCAATTAACAAGGACAAATCCAACTCCTAACACAAGAGGGCTTAGACTCGGAAATCTTCCAGCTATAAGAATTGTGATTTACGAGGAAGTTGAGAAATTATTCCAAAACAAGCAAGATGTAAGATCCACTATAAATAATATAATGGAAAGAGGCAATAAGATTTTAAGAGAATTTGAGGAAATTTATAAGCAATAGTATCTAAATAGGGGGATAAACTATTATGTATAGAGTTTTATCAAGATTAATATTATTGGCATCTTTGTTAATAATATTTATCTTAGGACAAAACTTTGGAGAAAAAACTGAAGTCTATAGGTATAAAATTGATACACCTTTTTTAAAGGAAAAATACAATATAAGTTTTGGTTCTGGAATATATTTCCTTGGAAAAGAAGGAGAAGATTTAGTCTTCTTGTCTATAACTGATAGAGGACCTAATGTGGATTCTCCTGATATACTTCTAGATAACAAATTATATCCAAGTAAAATCTTTTTAGTACCTGAGTTTTCACCCCAGATAGGCTATTTAAGGATAAGAAACAATAAATGTTATGTAGATAAATTTTATGAAATCTACAATGAAAATGGGGAGAAATCAACAGGAAAACCTTTACCACTGAATAAGATAGGTTCTACGGGAGAGATTCCTTTGGATGAAAAATTAAAAATAATAAATTTTGATGATTTAGGGCTAGATCCTGAGGGAATAACTATTGATGATAAAGGATTTATTTGGATATGTGAAGAATACGGTCCAAGTATTATTAAAATTGACCCCAAAACTTATAGAATTTTAGAAAGATTTTATCCTGGAAAAGGACTTCCTGAAATCTTGAAATGGAGACAGCCAAATAGGGGATTTGAAGCTATTTCCTTTCAAGATGGTAAGATATATGTTGTTGTGCAAAGTACTTTAGATATAGAGGGAAAAACTAAAAATAATGCAAATTTTGTAAGAATAGTTGAATTCAACCTTGATGACAAGAAAGTAAAGATGTACGCCTATCCTTTAGATGAGGACTATTCTAAATACAGTGATGGAATGATAGGAGATATGGCCAGCCTTGGAAAAGGAAAGTTTTTAGTCCTAGAGAGGGGAAAACTTTCTTCGGGTTATAAAAATATAATCTACTTAATAGATCTAAATTCTGCAGTTCCAATACCTGAAACTCTTGATGAGAGTCAGACAAAAGATAAGAAAATAGAGAATAGATTCTATGTTAAGAAAACAAAAATAATTGATCTAAGAAACTTAGGATATAATTTTGAAAAAAGTGAAGGACTTGCTTTGATTCAGAAGGATACACTCGCAATTTTAAATGATAATGATTTTGGAGTAAAAAGTAATTTATCAACCTTAAAATCTCCTCAACTTATTAATGGAAGAATATGGGAAAAAGATACTTTGAGAGACATAACCGAAAATTTTAAAATTGTTTCAAACGAAGAGATACTTGAGCTTTGGATTTTGAAATTACCTCTTTCTATTGACTAATAAAATTACTTTAAGGGAGGAGAGAGATTTCTTTCCTCCCTTAAACTTATATTGCTCTCTCTTAAAAAAGTTTTTATAATATAATCAAAAAATGCTCCCCTCAGAAGAAGAAAGAGATATATTAATAGTTGAAGATTCTCCTACTCAGGCGGAATACTTAAGAAAAATCCTGAGAGACTATGGATATTCTTCTTTTGT
>JAOADF010000035.1 GCA_026417425.1 Dictyoglomaceae bacterium | reverse complement strand
GATGCCTTTAGTCAATTTTTATACTGGAAGGATCCTGAAAAGATTATAAGTTTATGTAGTTTAATCGTAGGAAAAAGGGGTAAAGAAAAGTTTGATGTAAATTTACAAGATTTTGTTAAGAAATATAAGGATAAAATATTCTTTTTAGACTTTCCATATCTTCCTATTTCTGCTCAGGAAATTAGAGAAAGGATTAAAAAGGGGAAATCCATAAAAAATCTTGTCCCATCTTTAGTTGAGACCTATATTTACAAAAAGGGGTTATACATTTTATACTAAAAAAATATAAATTTTGGAGGTTTCAATGAAAAAAGAGTACTTTGGTGTAGTAACTGACACAACTTCTGATATTCCCGATGAATTAGTAGAAAAATATGGAATAAATATTGTCCATTATTATATACATATGAATAATAAAGAATATAAAGAAAGGATCGATATCACTTCAGAAGAGATATGGGAATATCTAAAAAATAACGTAAACAATTTACCAAAGACTGCATGTCCTGGAGTTGGAGAATATTATGAATTATTTAAGAAACTTATAGATCTGGGAAAATCTATTTTAAGCATACATATAACTTCTTGGGGAAGTGGAGCCTTCCAATCCGCTCTTAATGCCAAAAATATAATAAAAGAAGAAAATCCAAAGGCAGAAATTGAAATTTTTGATTCAAGATCTGTTTCTCTTGGAACAGGGATTTTAGTAATAGAGGCAGCAAAAGCATCTTTAAAAGGTTGGAAAATCCAAGAAACCATAGAGCATTTGAAAAAATTAAGGGAAAAATTTTTCCATGCCTTAACCAATGATACTCTTAAATATTTAGCAGCAGGAGGAAGAATAGGTAAAGCAAAATTTCTTTTAGCAGAAGCCCTTAATATTAATCCCATACTTTCTATTGATGAAGAGGGAGTAATTTTTGCATTAGATAAGGCTCTTGGAAGATCAAAGGCTTATCAAAGAATTGTAAATCTTATGCAAGAATTCTTTAAAGAAAAAGTATCATTAAACCTTGGATTGATCCATGGAGGAGTGTATAATGAACTTGAGAAACTAAGAGAAGAAATTTTTAAAAAATTTACAGTAAAAGATGTTATAATATCAAAGTTAGGTGCGGCATTAAGTGTTCATGGCGGACCAGGAACGGTAGGAGTTGTAGCTTATCCTTCAGAGCTTTCCTTAGAAATTTAAAATAGAGTTTAATAAGATAAACTACCTTCGGGGCAGGGTGAGAAGGTTTTAATACCTTCAATTCCCGACCGGCAGTGATGATACCCTAATAAGGGTGTCTAAGCCTGCGAGCAAGCGAAAAGCCTGCAGATCTGGTGAAAATCCAGAGCCGACGGTAAAGTCCGGATGGGAGAAGGTAGCTTAAATTTTTATAAAAAGATGCCCCAAGGTAAAACCTTGGGGTTTTTTCTTTTAAAAATAAAATTTTATAAGGAGGTAAGATAAAATGAGCACCAAAAAATTAGTATTAGTATCATTATTTACTGCTATCTCATTAATTCTATCTATCACTATCTATTTTCCAATTCTTCCCCAAGCATCTTATCTTTTATATGATCCAGGAGACATTCCCCTCTTAATTGTTGCTTTATATATAGGAATTTTTGAGGGTTTATTAGCAACTCTAATTTTATCAATCCTTATGGCCTTAATTACAGGACAAGGGGGACCAATTGGTGCTCTAATGCATTTTATTGCTACTGGTACCCTGATTAGTGTTGTTGGTTTTTCCTTTAAAAGAATAAAAAGATTAGAAATTCCTTTTATTTTAGGAACCATATCTATGGCAGGAGTAATGTCCATTGCAAATTTAATATTCACACCAATCTATCTTGGAATTTCCGTTAAAGAAGTTTTAGCTTTAATAATTCCTGTGATTATTCCCTTCAATTTATTAAAAGCAGGAATAAATTCCTTTTTAACCTATATTTTAACTAAAGTTATTCCTTTTTCTTCTTATTTAAAGTAGAAAATTGGGGCAGGGATAGAAAGAGAGAAAAAATTATTAAAATTGCTCCTACCCCCTGCCCTATTTTTAATCTTTCATTCAAAAAAATTCTTGCGAATAAAAAGGCAAAAACAGGCTCAAGATTATAGATTATTGCAGATTTCGATGGAGAAAGATATTTTTGTCCTAAAAGCTGTAGAGTTAAAGTTAAAGCAGTAGCAACTATTCCAAGATATAAAATAGGAGGAAAAGCAGAAGACAAGTTTTTTAATGATAAATTAAATATCTCTGGAATAGCAAAGAGCCATGAAAGAAGAGAGGTTATTAATAATTCTCCAAAGGCAAGATTAGATATATCTGCTTTATGAACTATATAGGAGATAAAAAGAATTTGTAATGCATAGGTGATGGCACATAACAAAACTAAAACATCTCCTATATTTATTTCTGACAGTTCCTTAAAATCAACAGTCAAAAAGAAGAGTCCTAAAATAGCTAAAATTATTGCTATCCATACATTCTTAGATACTTTATTTTTAAATAAAATTTTCTCACCAAAGGGAACAAAAAGAACAGAAATTCCTGTAATAAAGGCTGTTTTTGTTGCAGATGTGTATCTTAAACCAAAGGTTTGAAAAACTATAGCCAAGAAATTTATAATTCCTAAAATTATTCCTGATTTTGTTATTTTTAAATTATTTTTTGAGAAAAATAAAAGATAGATAAAAAGGGAAATAGTACCAAGAGTAAACCTTAATGAAAGTAAAATTATAGGAGATACATATTGGAGGGATATTTTTGACATGGAGAAGGTACTTCCCCATATTAAAGTTACTAAGGTTAATATTAATATTCCCTTTAATTCTTGTTCTCTATTCATATAAATGAAATTATAACATAATTTACAAAGAAAAAGATTTAAGGTAAGATAAAGGAAAAAGTAATAAAGAGGTGATTATAATGATGCTTGAAGCTTATATATTAAGTTTGAATTTAGATCCCCAAACAAATCAATTTGTAGTAGTTCTCAAAGAAAAAAGGGAAGGAAGAAAATTACTACCTATATGGATCGGACCTTTTGAAGCAAATGCCATAGCTATTGCTCTGGAAAAGATCAGTACTCCTCGACCTTTAACCCATGATCTAATTAAAAATATCTTAGACAATTTAAGAATTAAAGTACAAAAAATATTAATTCACAGCTTAAAAGAAGGAACTTTTTATGCAACCATATTTCTTGAAGATGGAGATAAGATTATTGAAATTGATTCAAGACCTAGTGATGCCATGGCCCTTGCTATAAGAACTCAATCTCCTATATTTGTGGAGTCTCAAGTTTTTGACGAAGCAGGTATTGTTGAGGAATATGCTTCTGATGAAGAATTAGAAAAATTTCTACAAAATATTAATCCTGAGGAGTTTAAGAAACAATAAGTTATGCCTTGGGCTTTAATTAGTGTATATAATAAAGAAGGAATTAGAAATTTTGCGAAAGAATTATATAAATTAGGATATGAAATTATAGCAACCTCTTCCACTGCAAAGGAAATATTAAAAGAAAATATCCCTGTTCATGAGATTTCTGAAATTACTGGTTTTTCAGAACTAATTGGGGGAAGAGTAAAAACATTACATCCTAAGATTTTTGCAGGAATTTTAGCAAGAAGAAATAAAAAAGAAGATTTAGAGGAACTCAATATAAATAATATTCCTTTAATCGACATTGTAGTCTGTAATTTATATCCCTTTTCTGAAGTAATAAAAAAGGAAGATGTTACTATGGAAGAAATTTTAGAAAATATTGATATTGGAGGTGTTAGTCTTTTAAGAGCAGGTGCAAAAAATTATCCCTATGTATTAGTAGTTTCTTCTCCTGAAGATTATCAAGAAGTAATAGAAAAACTTAATAGCAATCAAGTAGATGAAAATTTCAGAAAAAAAATGGCAATTAAAACCTTTTCATATACAAGCTATTATGATCAAATTATATCTAACTTTCTTTCAAAAAATATCTCTTCCATCCTAAACCTTTCTTTAAGAAAAGAATTAGAATTAAGGTATGGAGAAAATCCTCATCAAAAGGCAGGTTATTATCTCCTTCCTTACCAAAAAATACCTTGGGAAAAACTACAAGGAAAGGAGCTTTCCTATAATAATCTCTTAGATTTAGATTCCGCATGGAATTTAATAACAGAATTTTCAGAGCCTGCTTGTGTGATTATAAAACATAACAATCCATGTGGAGTTGCGGAATCTTCCTCTTTATTATCTGCTTTTAGAAAAGCCTACGAATCAGATCCCATATCCGCATATGGAGGAATTGTTGCTTGTAATTTTACCATTGATGAGGATTGTGCAAGAGAAATGAGTAAATACTTTTTTGAAGTTATTATTGCAAAGGATATTACTGAATCCGCAAGAAAAATATTTGAAAAGAAAAAGAATCTAAGGGTGCTTATATACAAAGAAGATCAATACAATAAAAATCCATGGGAGATAAGATCTCTTAAAACAGGATTTTTAATTCAAGATTTCAATGATTTTCTCATTAATGAGTTTGAAGTTAAAACTTCAAAAAAAACTAATGAAAAAGATTTAGAAGAGCTTATTTTTGCATTAAAAGTAGTAAAACATACGAAATCCAATGCCATTGTGGTAAGTAAGAATAAGACAACCCTTGGTATTGGAGCGGGACAGATGAATCGAGTTGACTCTGTAAAAATTGCATTAGAAAAGGCGGGGGAAAAAGCAAAAGATGCCTACCTTGCCTCAGATGCCTTCTTTCCCTTTCCTGATTCCATAGAATTAGCAGGAAAATATGGAATTAGAGCAATTATTCAACCTTCTGGTTCCATAAGAGATGAGGAAGTTATTAAAAAAGCAGAAGAATTAGGAATTATCTTAGTAATGATAAATCTGAGACATTTTAGGCATTGAACATTATAGAAAATATTTTTAAAGTATTATTTGACAAATATGGACCTCAGTATTGGTGGCCTGCAGATTCACCCTTTGAAGTAATTATAGGTGCCATTTTAACTCAAGCTACCAACTGGAATAATGTGGAAAAAGCAATAATCAATCTTAAAAATAAAAAACTCCTTGATCCTGACAAATTGTATTACATTTCCCTTGAAAAATTAGAAGATTTAATAAGACCTTGTGGTTTTTATAAGATAAAGGCAAGAAGAATTAAGAATTTTTTAGATTTTCTTTTTAAAAATTATGACGATAAACTTAGTAAGATGGCAAGAGAACCTACTTATTTATTAAGAAAAAAAATATTATCTATTCCTGGACTGGGGGAGGAAACTGTGGATTCCATACTTCTTTATGCCTTTAGCAGACCTGTTTTTGTTATTGATAAATACACAAGAAAACTTTTCTCCTGTCTTGGTATTGGTGATTCCTCATTAAATTATTATGAATGGCAAAATTTATTTCAAAGTTCTCTTTTTCCTATATATCAATTATTTAATGAATATCATGCCCTTATCGTAGTTCATGGAAAAACTTGCTGTAGAAGATGTAAAGGAGGATGTTTTATTAAGGGAACAATTTCCTTAGAAAAATCTCAATTTTATCATAGGGAATATCTCCTATTAAAAAATAAGTCCAGATTTCATCTTGCCACATAAAAGATCTCCAAAGAAGAGATTCTTCAAAAATTCCCTTAAAGCCACCTATTATTTTAGGATCTTTAAACTTTTTTATAGAAATATTTGATTTGAAAAAAGATAAAGTATTTAAACCATCGGTATATCTATAATAATAGAGAACTGTATCCTCTCCTTGAGAGATAAAAAATAATTTCTCTAAACTATATCCTAAGGGAAGTTCTAAAGATATCTCCTTTAAATTCTTAATATCAATTTCCTTAAATGTAGGTTCATTTATTATATTCTCAGGTTTCCATAGAGGATCAGGTTTAAAAAGAGAGCTGGGAAAATAAGATTCTCCATATTTTATTTCACTATAGAAGGTTCTAGAAATTAGTCTTCCATCACTATTATATTTATCCTTTCTTAATATAAAATAAGTTTCCATATCAATCCACAATTTGAGTACAGGTAAATTAGTATATTTTGAAACTAATAGAATAACTAGAGATCTTCTATCCGCTATAGTTTCTACTCCTATATTTATAATCTTATAATTCCTTTTAATAAGTTCTATTCTTTTTTTAATCTCTTGAGAATTATTTATAAAACCCGTAGAGGAAATTAATAATCTTTTAAAATTAGGAATATATTCAAATTTTTTAATCCCATCATCAATAATTATTCTTCCAAGAAAAAAGGAAGGAGCCAAATATTCTTTTCTCAATTTATAATTTCCTCCAAATATTACTCTTGAGATGGAGATTTTAGGTATATCATTCTCATCATAAAAAATACTTACTTCTGTTCCTTGAAGAGGGATTTTGCCATCTTTTTCTAATGCTTCCTGAAGAATATCAAAGGTAGAAAGAGTAAGAGATAGAGAAATAATTAAAATAAAAAAAACAAGTTTATTCATTCTTGCTATCTGTTTTGGTATAAAACAAAATCCACAAAGTGATCTTCAAAAATAAAGGATTTTTTCCATTTACTATGAAGTTCATATAGAGTTTGTAATTCTTGGGGTTCTGATTTATAAGTCCAAATTTTTTGGGATAAAAAGAAAATAAATATTAAGGTAAAAGTCAATCCCAAAATGAAAAATAATCTTTTGAAATTTTTTTGGGTCATTTTTTCTTCCTGATATCTGTACCAAAGATTATCCGCAAAATTAATAGAAGGCTCTAATTGGGGAAGATTATGAACTTCTTTAATTATAAATCTTAAATCTTCTAAACTCTTTTTACAAGAAAAACAATTATTTATATGTCTTTCGAGCTCAATTCTCTTTTCAAAAGATATTTCCCCATCAATATATAAAGAAATTAATCTCTTCGCTTCTCTACATCTCATGATTCTTTCCACTCCTTAATTAGTATTTTCTTTAGTTCTTCTCTTGCTCTAAATAATCGGGACTCTACTGTTCCTATGGGACAGTTTAAAATCCTTGCTATTTCATCATAGGATAATCCTTCAAATTCTCTCAAAATCAATACCTCTTGATAATCCTTTGATAGACTTTTTATAGCTTCTCTTATTTTTCTTTGTATTTCCAATTTTTCTAAAACTTTTTCAGGATCTTCCTCTGTAGTGGGAATGATATCTTCAAAGGTTTCTTCACTCTCATAATCAATATTATCATCTAAGGAAAAAATATTTTTATTTTTTCGTTTATAATCATAACTAAGGTTTAAAACAATTCTATAAAGCCATGTAGAAAATTGAGCTTCCCCTCTGAATTTATTAATATTCTTAAATATCTTTATAAATACTTCTTGAGCTAAGTCCTCTAACTCATTGATGGGACCTAATTGTAAATATAAAATATTTAAAACTTTTTTTTCATATCTTTTGACTAAAATATTAAAAGCTTCTCTATCTCCTGACTTAATTAAAGATATTAATGCTTTATCTGATAAATTAGTCTTTTCCTCCCAGCCTAAAGGAGAATCGAGCTGGGAGGAAATATTATTAAGTTCCAAACTTTTTTCTATCTCTCTATTCATAATTTTCTCCAGGGATAGAATCTAAATTCATAAGGATAAATAAGTTTAAAATATTTATCTAATTTCTTCCTCTGCTCCTCAGTTAAAATCTTTTTAATTTCTTCTACTAACTGTTTTCTTGTATCACTTAATTTACTCAAAATTTCCCTTATCTCCTTTTTCTTTGCTGATATCTTCTCTTTATCCTTTGGATCAATGGTTTTTAATTCAATATTTTTTCCCTTTAAATCCTTTCTTAAAGCCTCTAACTTATCATTATAACTCTCAATAATTTTTTTAACACTACTTTCTTGGTCCTTTGTTAAATTGAGATTCTTCGATAGGCTTCCCAAAAAACTTGCTTGAATTTTTTTAGAAATTTCTTCCTCTAATCTTTGAAGTTCCTTTGCTTTTTCCTCTATTTTGCTCAAGTTTAATTGTTTATCCCTTAGAAGTTCTCTTAATTCAAACCACAATTTATTCCTTTCCGCTATTAGTTTTCTAAGTTCATCAGAAAAGTAGAAAGGTAATTTTATTGTGGGCTTTGTAGTAAAAGATTTCTCAGGAACAAAGGGTCTAAGAACTCTGACCCTTAATCTGTCTTGAAATTTATCCCTTGAAAAAGCATAAGTAAAAGAAAATAACAATAAAAATGCTAATATAAAGCTTAATAAAATTTTTACCTTCCTCATTTCTTTTCTCCTCCTATCAAAACCTTCTATTTTAATAGACTACTAATTTATAATTTTATTCCAGAATTATTTCTTTTTAAGGGACTCTATAAGATCATTTAACATTTTTTTATATATATCTAAATGATAAAAGGGATTTAAAGGCTGACCTTTGCTCCATGCCTCCATAAATTTTTGGAATTGTTGTCTTTCCTTTTCAGAAATTTCTTGTCCCTGTCTTCCTCTCCATTGGGGTGGTTGTTGCGAAGGCATTTGTGGAGGCTGTTGCCCTCGTTGAGTTTCTTGCCGAGTTCCCTGTTGAATTCTTTGTCTCATCTCCTGTAATCTCTTTTGTCTTTCTATTTCCATTTTATCAAGATATGTTATCTGCGCATCAGTTAAAACTCCCTCTATCCTTTCAATGAATTTGTCTGCATCCTTTTTAGGAAGAAGATTTACCTTTCCAAGTTCTTGAAGTATGGAAATTAATTTTTGAGCTTGTGCCTTGGTAATGACAGTTTTTTTATCCTTATCCAGTTGAGTAAGATCCCTTAATAATCTTATAAGATATTGAACCTCTTCGGACATAAAAACTCTTCTTTGTTGAGGTAGAACTTGCTGTTGAGCGAGGGTTATGGAAAATAAAATTAAAATTACTAACAATAAAGTTAAATACTTCATGATTTACCTCCTTTCTATTCATATCTTAGAGCTTCGATAGGATTTAATTTTGAAGCTCTACTTGCTGGGTAATACCCAAAAAATATCCCCACCATCGCAGAAACAAAAAATGCAAGAACCATAGGATATATAGTTATTAGGGTAGATAGACCAGAAAAGTATTTTATAATTTCAGAAAGAACTATTCCTAACATTATTCCAAATATGCCTCCTGCCATTGATACAATTACAGCTTCCATCAAAAATTGAAGAAGAATATCTCTTGATTTTGCTCCTACCGCCTTTCTTATACCAATTTCTCTAATCCTCTCAGTCACATTAACAAGCATAATATTCATAATTCCAATTCCTCCTACAAGAAGAGAGATGGCTGCAATTCCAGCAAGGAAAAAGGTTAAAGTTTGGGATGCAGAGGTTAAGGCAGAAAGTATTGTAAGCTGATTCTGAACTACAAAATCATCATTTTCTGGATCACTTATTTTATGATTTTTTCTTATTATATTTTCTATTTGAACCTGAAGATCATTCATAACATCAGGACTTACTGCAGATATATAAATATTATTTAAAAATCTTCCTCCTTGAATTTTTCTTTGGAATGTGGTTAGAGGAATAAAGATCATATCATCAAGATTAGCAAATCCCCCAAGCTGTCCTTGAGGCTCAAGTACACCAACTACTTGAAAGGTAATACCTGAAATTTTTATACTCTCTCCAATAGGATTATTATTTCCAAACAAAGTTTCTGCAACCGATGCCCCAAGCACTGCAACCCTTTTCTTTCCTTTATATTCCTCCTCAGTAAAAAAACTTCCATTTTCAACTTTAATTTCCCTAATCTTTAAATAATCAGTTGTTGTTCCTATTATTTGAGTATTTGTATTCTCCGCTTTATATTTAACTTGAGCATTTCTTTGAGCATAAGGAACAATTGCGATAATCTTATTAGAATCAAGTTCCTTTAAAAGAGTTTCATAATCATCATTGGTAATGGAACTTCGAGGAGCTCCTCTAACAAGACCAACCCCTCTTCCAAATCTTGGAATTACTGTAAGAAGATTGGAACCTAAGGATGTAAATTGTCTCTCAATGGAAACCTTTGTTCCCTCTCCAAGGGACATAAGGGTAATTACCGCTGCAACTCCTATAATGATTCCAAGAGTAGTAAGGAATGTTCTCAATTTATTTGTAGAAAAACTGTGAAGAGCCATTTTAATTAT
>JAOADF010000072.1 GCA_026417425.1 Dictyoglomaceae bacterium | reverse complement strand
GCTAATGCTACCTCTACTTCTGATAACCTGCTGTCTAAATCCCCTGCTAATCCCTCTAAATCACTTACTCTGCTCTCTAACTCACTTATGTCTGGTATCTCTATCTCTGCTATCTTCTCTGCTATTAATGCCTCTACTTCTTCTAAACTCACCTTCTCAGCTAATGCTACCTCTACTTCTGATAACCTGCTGTCTAAATCCCCTGCTAATCCCTCTAAATCACTTACTCTACTCTCTAACTCACTTATGTCTGGTATCTCTATCTCTGCTATCTTCTCTGCTATCAATGCCTCTACTTCTTCTAAACTCACTTTCTCAGCTAATGCTACCTCTACTTCTGATAACCTGCTGTCTAAATCCCCTGCTAATCCCTCTAAATCACTTACTCTGCTCTCTAACTCACTTATGTCTGGTATCTCTATCTCTGCTATCTTCTCTGCTATTAATGCCTCTACTTCCTCTAAACTCACCTTCTCAGCTAATGCTACCTCTACATCGGATAACCTGCTATCTAAATCACTGACTCTACCTTCTAATTCATCTAATCTTGATACTACATCACCAAGACTCTCTTCAACAATAGATCTTACATCATCTAAAGAAGCCTTCTCCTCTAATTCAGACTCTAATTTAGCAACTTTCCCTAATAGTTCATCTAAAGTTGACATTAAATCTTCTACTCTACCACCTAAAATAGTTAATTCTTCGCTAAGTTCTTTTACCAAATTTTTTAACTCTGCAATATCTTTTGCAGGGATAGTAATTTCTTCCAATTTAAATTGTTTAATTAACTTATATAGAAGAACTGCTGCTTGATATCTTGTAACATACATATCCCCAGCAAAAGTATCTGGTTTAATTCCCGCTATTATTCCTATTTCTGAGAGATATTTTACTGCCTCTGCTGCCCAATGGGTAGGAGGAACATCTTTAAATTTAGTTTTTACTTGTGCAAAGTTTAATGAAAATAACCCTAAGCATAAAATTAAAATAAACAGAAATATTTTTTTACTCATTCTACCCTCCTTGAATTAATAATTTTTTAGAGAGAGTTCCCATTACCATTATAGGTAATGAACTTCCTCTCTAAATTACAGAGGGAAAAAGTACAAAAGTACCTTAATAGTTTTTAGAAGATTTTTTTCATCACCTCCTTTTATAAATTAATTTTAGCTTAATTTTACCACTAAAATTAAAATTATGTCAAATTTTAAATTCCTTATCTTTATATGTTTATTAATATAAATTAAAATTCCTTAAGAAAAATATTTAAAAAACACGATTAAAAATCTTCTCATCTATCTCTTCAACTTTAAAGGACAACACTAACTTAATCATCAATTTTATCTATCTTAATTTTTGAACAGTCTCTTTCCTCATATTTGACTTTTATGAAGCCTTTCATATAATAAATTAAAATTTAACTTAAATTTTTTAGGAGGGATATGAATGGGAAATATTCTATTAGTAATCCTCATTTTCTTTGTAGCTATCGATGTAGTTTTAAGATTAAGGGTAAAAAAAATGGAGAAGCCTAAAACAGAAAAATTCGAAGAAATTAAAGAGATGAAATCAAATACTATTATGCTAGAATCTGCAGTCTCCCCAATTTATTGGGCGTATCTCATAATAAAACATGGTTTAGAAAGGGGAAAGGATTTTAAAATCCAAAAAGAAGAAACTAACATTGGAAGAGAAGAAGAGAATGATGTAGTTTTTTCTCATCCTACAGTTTCAAGATTTCATGCAAGGATTATAAGAGAAGGAGAAAATTATTTTATTGAAGATTTAAATAGTGCCAATGGAACTTTTGTAAATGGTATAAAAGTTAAGAAAGAATTATTACATGATAATGATATTTTACAATTTGGAGATATAGTTTGCATATTTAAGAGGATCTAAACTTTTTAACATATATTAATAAATAATCAAATCCAGCCAATAAGGAAAAAGCAAGTCCTATCATAAAAATAATATCTGTAAAGGGAATTTTGAGTAAAATCATAATCACAGAAGCAGAGGTAAAAATAGTTGCGATTTTACCAAAGGCTCTTGATGATATAATTTCTATTCTCTTAGAAAGAAAATAGAGACCTGTTAATAGCATCAAAATCTCCTTTAAAAAGAAAATGATGACTAAAATTAGAGGAAGATATTTATTCAAACCAAAATATATGAGACTTATTAAAATAATAAGTTTATCTGAAAGAGGATCCAAAATCTTACCCAAACTAGTAACTTGGTTTAATTTACGTGCCAAATACCCATCTAATATATCACTTAATGCAGAAAGAATGAAAAGAATTAAAGCTAATACAAATCTTTCTTTAATTAAAAATATAGTATAAAAGGGAATTATGATAAATCTTAAAATTGTTATCAAATTGGGAATAGAGATTATTTGTATAGTATCATTAGTCCAGCGCCTATTCCCCCTGCGTCTTCTCCCAGTTCTGCCCATGCAAAATCTACTCTCTCCTTCACATAATTTAAAGCTCTTTTGTAAAATTCTTCCCTCGTAGGTTTTGCAATATACTCCCTTACATTGGCAACTCCTCCCCCTATTACTATTCTGTCAGGATCTATAATATGAACATAATTAGCTAATGCAATTCCCAAATAATATCCAGCATAATTAAAAATATGTAGAGCTAAGGAATCATTTTTTTCAGCAGCCTCTAATATAGTTTTAACAGAAATATTGCTTAAATCTCCATTACAAATTTTCCAAATAATACTTTCAGGATGTTGAGGTAGCAAATTTTTTGCATATCTTTCTATCCCGCTTCCAGAGGCAATAGCTTCTATACATCCTCTATTCCCACAACCACATAAAGGACCATCAGGAAGAACAGTGGTATGCCCAAATTCTCCAGCAATACCATGAGAACCTCTCCAAATCTTTCCATCAAGAATAATCCCAGAACCAATACCTGTTCCAATTGCCACAGATAGCATGGTTCTTGTTCCTTTTCCAGCACCTACAAGCCATTCTGCCCAAGCTATCAAATTTACATCATTTTCTAATTCTATGGGAAGATCAAAAAAATTAGAAAGTATCTCTCCAATAGGAACCTCTTGTTTCCATTCCTCACCTAAATTGGGAGCATAAATTGCTACTGACCTTTCTCTATCAACAATACCAGGAAATCCAATACCAATACCTTCAATATCTCCCAACCCTAACTTTGTCTCTTCAAGGACTTTTATAATCATCTCTTTAATCTTCTCAATAACTTGATCTTTTCCCTTTTCTGTTTCTGTTGGTCTCTTATCTCTTGCCAAAATATTTCCTTTCTCATCTACTAATAAAACATTTATCTTTGTTCCTCCAAGATCCACACCCACAGCTTTTGGCATTACTAACCTCCTCATCTACCAATAATAAATTCAAAGTTTATATTTCTCATAGATTCCTCAAGATAAATATCAGGTATAATAAATCTACCTGGAAGCCTTAATTGGGAAGCATAGAAAATCAGAATACCACTTACTGTAGCTCCTGGGAAAATTCTTCCATCTTTAAATTTCATAAGATTAAATTTCTCTATTAACTTCAAAAACTCCTTTTCTTTCTTTTCATCTCCAAACTCAATAAAAAAAGAAAATTCAGGAGGTTTTTGAGTGGAAAAGAGAAATTCCAATGAAAATCTTGGGGAGGGTTCTGCTTTTTGATAAGAAATTTCTCTTAGGGGCGAATATTGTCTATTTAGTGAATCAATAATTACAGATTTATTTATAGGATAAACCCAAATAGATTCCTTTCTTAAATTAGTAATCTCTAAATTAATTACTAAAATATCCTTAGATAAAGCAGACCATTCATAGGAATCCATAAGGGAAAGTCTTACCTCTATCCCTTCAATATTAATAAATTGAGGCATTATAGTCAAAGGTTTAACGCAACCTGCAACTAAAATTAATACTATACAAAAAATAAAATATGTTACTTTTCTCATTCTTTATCCTCCCTTCTTAATTTCATTTTACAACAAAGATTTTTTAAAAGCAATTATTCATCTACTGATCTGTAATGATTTCATCTCATCACTTTATCAAGAAAATATAATTAATTTTAGGAAGATTAGAAACCATTTGAGTATAAAAAAATCTTCCTTATCTTTAAAAATAATAGAGATTAACACTATATTTTTAACAACTCTTTTTTACTTGTTTTTTTATTAAAATTATTAAAATATTAATCTAGATATCTCTCAATGCGATTCTTTCTTTTGAATTTTTTTGTTCTATACTATTTTATACATATCATGAGGAAGATGTTTTTATGGACTTCCCATAGAAGAAATAGAATCTTTAGTGATCTATCTCTTGGCTTATTAATCAAAATTTTGAGAGGATAAATCATGAAAGGAATTTATGTATTATTGATGTTTTTAAAAAAAGATGAGGAAATAAAAATTGGATCTCTTGGTAATGTTAGATTTATTAAAGGTTTTTATGCTTATATAGGTTCTTCCCAAAGAAATTTAGAAAAAAG